>JASHOS010000002.1 GCA_030040995.1 Terriglobia bacterium
TCTTCACGAAAGCCGGGTTGATATGCCTCGCGTGCAGCTCATATTGCCTGCCTTGCTGATGTCCCAGCCACTCAAGAAAATCTGTGCTCATCGGAATCCGCCCTGCCGAAAACGGCGATGATAAAATTGGCGAGCGTTACAGCCGCGTCGCAATCTCCGGCCATATTGTAACGCGAGATTGCGTATTAACTATAGGGTTTTGCCGAAGGATCTAGATACTCCTGCCGAGGGATGACGTTGTTGCAGGTTTCTGGACAGGAAGCTAACGGTAGCGTCCAGGAATTGGGTGGGCAGGCCGCTTCAATGGGCGGCGCATGCATCGCGCATTTTGCGATATGTGTGAGCCGTGAAAATCGCAGACGTGGCCAAAAGCGGCCAGGTCTGCGCCACCCGGATTCCTCGTGCGCCTATTTCCTGGACATGGCGCTCATGTTCGTGGAACTCCACGGGTCCTGGTTCGTAAGATAAAGGTGGAGGCGATTCGTAAGAATGACAATGATCAAGTTCCTGCTGTGGCTAATTCTCCTTGTGCTCTGCTGGCCCCTAGCGCTTTTGGCGCTGGTCCTCTATCCCATTTGCTGGCTAATCCTGTTGCCGTTTCGTCTCGCCGGACTGGCAGTTGAGGCCGTGTTTGCGCTGCTTGCCGGAATCATCTTATTCCCCGGACGGCTGCTGCGCGGGCCCGGGCGAGGCTAAATTCTGTCCGCCCTCCCGCGCTGAGAGGATTACGGCAATCTGTCGGTATTTCCCCAGGGCGCCGGTGCATCGCGCCGCACAACTTATGCGGGACCAGGTTCTTCCCCATTCTCCCCACCGTCATCATCGTCGCTACAGCAGGGATAGCCTTGCTGGCAACACTCTTTGTGCTTTTGGCAACATCCCTTCCGGCAATCCTCACAATTTTCCTTGCAGCCGCAGCCGTCCCAAACCGTGTAGGCCAGCACGTCCAGAACCTTGATTGGGGTAACCGGGTCGTCGCTTTCGATGACCAGCTCGCAGGAACGCGGGCACTTTTCGGTGGCCTTGTATCGAACCACGACGCCTAGACACGAACCGGGGTGCAGAGTCGCCGGAAACGGGTTATGGAGCAAGCTCCAATGGTGGCTCTTGCGCTTGAACCGTACCCCGGTCACGTGTAAATTGCAGTCGCCCACGTTACAAATGGAGACGGTACGATCCGCGCAGCAACCGGCATTCACTCCGCCGAAGGACGTGGAGCCGGTGACCGCGATCTTGCCGGAGGGAGCATTGCCGGAGACGTTCACGATCGACGGGCTTGCCGGATCGTTGCTCGTGACAGTGATGGTCGCAGATTTTAGGCCGAAGCTGGCCGGTTCGAAACGGATGGGGACCGGCAGAGAGTCTCCGGCACTAATCGTGAGGGGGTACGACAGCACTTCGGGCACAAGAAACTCGGTGGAGGACGAGGCGATGGCGGTAACGGAGAGAGCGCACCTGCCGCTGTTGCTCAAGATCAGCGGCTCATCCGCGAAGCAACCCACACAGGCCTTGCCGAAGCTGCCCTTGTTGGCGATCACAAGACTAAGCCGCGGCGCCTGGGCCGTGCCAGACACGTTGACCTTATGCGGACCGGCGGGGGCGTTGCTGAATATCGTGATCGTCCCGGACTTGGAGCCAAAGCTGGACGGTTGAAACCGGATAACCAAGTTGACCGAGTCGCCAGCCCGCACCTTAAGCGGATACGAGATCACTTCGGGCGCCAGGAAATCAGGTGACGACGAGACAATATTGGAGATAAAAAGAGGACCGGAACCGGAATTATCAATTGTCAGCAGCTCATCGACGAAGGAGCCCAGGCAAACATCGCCGAAGCTGCCACTGTTGGCGATGGAGGTTGTCACTCTGGACGGCCCGACCGTTACTTTAAAGAAAAAAGGATCGATGGAGACGGGCACCGTCGTGACGTCATCGACGGCGAGGAGCGTTTGAGTCGCAAAATTGGCGTTTCGCTGGTAGACGACTCCGTTCGGGAAATTGGCCTTATCGGGTGTATTGTTCGCGCAAAAAATCCCATAAAAGTCCCTTCCTGCCGCCATCATATACAAGTAGTCCCCAAGATACGGCTGGAAAGTGCTGGCGGGTGTGGCCGCCGGCGTGTTGGCCAGCAGATGAGTACTGAACGATGCGAAGTCGCTCGAGGTGAGCTCAATCGTGGTCTCCCAGCGCTGGGAGGACGATGGCCCGGCCACTTGCTGATAGAGAAAACCGAGCTTTCCCTCGCTATTGATCGCCAGGGCAGGATTCGTGGCGTTGCTGATGGTCCTGATGTCCGCGGAGGACCATGTGGCGCCTGAATCCGCTGATTTGCGAACATGGAGCGTGTAGGTGCTACCTTGCAGGTCTCCCCAGCATATGTAGACCTTGGCGCTGTTCCTTGGGTCGACGGCAACCGACAGATCCCCTCCGATTCTCTGCTGGCCGATGTTCAACCCTAGGAAGGGATTGTTCACGCCGGTGACGATGCGAAGGCCTGGCTTGGAATCACCCGGATCGATCAGCGCGGTAAACGGACTCGCGCCGCTCGCCCAGTTATCGTCGCGAACGATGACTACGTCGCACGATGTCGGGCCGCCGATCAGCGAATAGAAACCGGCATAGATGGTTCCGTTAGCGTGGATGGCGGGGCGGCATTGAAAGCCATCGCGCGAGACCGTGCGGTGTTCGAGAACGAACCTGGTAATGACGGGCGATGGCGTGGCGGCGTCCAGCGAAACGTCGGCCACCGCCGGGATATTCGACAGTGCGTGATCGCTGCTGCCAACGTAAAAGCGGTCGTTTCCCGCGCCAGGGCCGCTCGGCACGGTGGCCGCCTGAACGTACGGCTGATCGTCGCTCGGACGGCTTTCCAGGATTGTCATTGGAGTGGCGCTGAGATAATTGGTGGTCCGCAGAATGTTCAGTTGCTCGAACGTGTCGGCTCGCAGTATGCCGGCATAGAGGATGTTCGATGTCCAGCCGAAACGCAGCGTGACATCATTGGTGGGGAAGTAGCTTCCCACCACCGGATTGGTGCCGGCCCCCGGAATAATCAGATTCAGCTCCCAGGAATGGCCGCCATCGCTGGAAGCGTAAATCGGGGCCAGCGGACCGCTGAGCGGGTCAGGGGTGAACGCGGTGGCCGCAATATGCAGAGGATTTGCGAGATCGACCGCCACGCTGGGCTCACTGTCTTGATTCGTCTCCCCGCTAAGCGACTTGGGAATCATGTTGATGACAAAAATGTCCATTCCGTCACCTTGTCACACGCCTGGAGTTTGTACGTTCTGAGCCGTGTTCCACCGCCTCCCAGATGTGGAAACTCCAGGGCACAACCGAAGCACTGCTAAAGTTATGCCTATTTGAGCAACCAAGCACTAGCGTTCTGCGCGCTTGAGTAAAGCGCGGATTCTCTCCATCTCAGAGAGAGGCTGGAAATCGAGCGCGTGAACGGTGACCAAGCCAGGGACCGGCTTGCCGCGAAGCTCGATACGCTGCATCAACCAAATGCCCTTCGTACCCGTCGGGAATTTCGGCGAGCCATACCACGCAATGTCTACGCTGTTGGCGAAAAGCGTCACCACCTCGCGTGGCGCTTGCTTGCCCTTTTCTGCCGTTTTCACCTTTCCTTTTTCCACGCTCTCGACCTGAATAACGCACTCCCACCATTCAGGATCGTGCTCGGAAATGGGAAGCCGGGCAGCAGATTCTGATTCGTATCGGCGGGTTTCGGTCGCCAGGCCCGAGACAACCAACTCCGCCCGGACTAAGCGATCGAGCAGCGCTTCGTCACTCGCTCGCCGCATTGCATCTTCCACTTGTTTCTCCAACTGCGGCCCACCAGAGTCAACCCTGCCGACCTCGCGGACCGCCAAGCCATCGCCAAAAAGTAAGCCGTTTGCAAAAAACAACGCCCTCAGGCCTTCGCGAACCGTCTCGTGCTCGTGAAGCTGAACGGTGATCTCTCTTCCCGTAAATCCGGACAGTACCGCGGGGCCTTTCAAAATCTTGCGGACTTGGACAACTGCGATGTCGCGAGTTGGCTGGAGCCCAGCCGTTGTGACGGCGCCAATTCGACGGACCGCACCCTCAAATACAAAACTGGATCGGTCCGTCAGATCCTGGACAGATACAGCCATTGGAAACCTCCCGGGACGACAAATGGCAATTCAAGGCTCTTCTGCGGATCTTTATCTCCCCGGTCGCCTTGAGTAGAGCGCATGGAACGCTACGCCCTGCACTACCCCCTGGACGCGAACTGCCTGCCTTCAGTTTGGAATTTTCACCAACTACTTGTTGCGAGCGATTATGCACTCCTTCGCTGTTTAAAAGCAGGGCTTTCGTCTTTGCCGGTTGCAATCCATTCACCGTTGTGCGAACCGGACGATCGCTCGCAAGATCCTTCCCAGGAAGGGAATTCCCAGCGCGATGGCGAAGGCTACAAACAACGCTAATTCGAGGAGCCCGCTGCCCCCGTCAGGAGAAACGCCGAAGAAATTTTCGATAAAATGCATATGAGTCCCGACTTAGCACGTAGAATCAGCGACCTACTGGATCCGTTGAGCCTGTCTTTGGTCGATTCCCCGTCCTATCTGTAAGGCACAGAAACTGTGAAGAGGAGCAAAGCCTCTCGCCCAGAGGCGAAGAAACGCCCAAAGATACCTCGAAATGACCGTGGCCCTCGGTCTTACCCCAATTAGCTTTTTTTCGTCAGAACTTATAACTATGAAAGGAACGTAACTCCCTTTTGAAGCCAAGTCAAGTGCAAAATCAAGGTCACGTCAAAGTCGACCGGAATGGTAAAAGACCCCTCACCTCCCCTCCTTCGTCGGGCACCCTCTCCCTTAGGAGAGGGCTGCGGTTTTGGTTTCCGTTCCTCTCCCGAGGGAGAGGGTGGACCGCGGCCGGCGCTTTCTCCAGCCGGCGCGGGACGGGCCTGCGCCCACCGAAGGTCGCCTACGCACCAGAGCTTCAGCGACGGAGCGGCTCCTGCCCGCAGGCGGGTGAGGGGATTTTCCGCGCGTATCGCATAGACAGCCGCGGGTGGCATGCGAACTGGGACTTTGACGGAACCCCGAGTGCAAAATGACATCGCTTTTCTCCTTGACAGGTGGTCCCCTTACCCTACTCCCTCCTTTTTTGCGGATCAAAGTTACGACGCAATTTTGACAGGGCTGGGGTAAACTGGCCATTCATCACCTCAGCACGATCCCCGAATATCGCGGCCGTTCAGGTTGCGAGGGTGTTTCGGGCATATGCCACTACGCCGCCTTAAGCAGGCGACCCGACGGAGCGGACTTATGATGCCGATGAGAAGCGTCGAACCGAAACTTCTTGGCGCGTTCTGCCGCCATATCACGCTCTGCGCCATCGTGGCGGCCTGTCTCGCCTCGGTAGCATTCGGAGGAGGGCGCGCTCCGGCGGGGATCTCCGTGCAGGGCAGTGCGATGGATACAGGCTATAATGCCGGCTCCACGGCCCAGATTCGCGCCACGCTCAGCGGTACCGGCGATGCGAGACGCTACGTTGTTTTTGCCGACATCGAGTACGCCGGCTCGGGCAAACCGGCCTCTCTGGAACTTAAGCCGGTACCCGGCGGCGCTAGACCCCCATTCAGGGGCGATTGGCCGATTCCCGCCGTTGCTCTGACCGGTCTCTACACGGTAACTCTTCGCGTTGAACTGCGTGGCACCTCGCAAACCGTAGCTGTGGAGAAAGTCCCTGGCTTCTTTGTCTATCGCAAAATGCTGCGCATCAACAGCGTGAGGCTCAACAAGGCGTTTTATGCGCCTGGCGAGCGCATCCAGTGCGAAGTTGAGATTGAAAATCTGAGTGGCGTGGATTTGAAAGGATTGCGAGTTGAGTTTTCGAACGAGAACTATCCGTGGATTTCTCAGTTTTCGGGGCAGCAGAACGGGGCGGGAAGAATGACGGTGACTCCGGCGCTTGGGCTTGTGGTGCTGCGACGGGACCTGGACGTTGCCGCCCATGGCCACGCTCTACTGCCGATGGCTCCGGCTGGCCGGGCAGCCTTTTTGCAAGGCTCGCAGGTGGCCATCATGGGAGCGGGCGGGCCTGCGCGCCGCGAGAAAGTTCCCCCGCCAGAAGTGGATCGCTATACGATTGCGGTGTGGAACCATGACCGTACGGATCTGCTCGATATGCAGTTCTCGCCGCAAGTGATCGTGCGCCAGCCCGGACGCGTATCGCCCAAACCGTATAGCCGAAATTACATCCATCCGTATAACGACGAGATCGACTTCACAAAATACCGGGAGTTTTACCCGCCAGGTTATATCTCGCCCGTGATCGCTCTCGACCGTTCGCGCACCCTCTACCGACCCGGCGATGCCGTGACGCTTAGCGCAACGCTTAAAAGCCCGTTGTCAGGTTTCCTCTACGTCACGGTACAAGGTCCTCATGGCAAGCAAGTTTGGGCTGGCCTTCCCCCGGTCAAGACCGCGCCGGCGCCTTCCGGGCAAAAACGGATGCGCGCGTGGGACATTCCTCCATCCGCGGAGCCGGGCGTCTATACGCTCATACTCTCCGAGCGGACCGGGAAACGGGTGAATCCGGCGCCCGGCGAGAGCTTGGCAGAAGCCACCACGGAGATTGCGGTTAATAAGCTTCCGTCTTCTTTGATGGTTTTCTGCCCGCACGAAGACGACGAGCATCCCTGGGCAGGCCTGACCCGCGCCATGATTGAAGCCGGACTGCCCGTGAGGATAGTGTTCTTTACGGGCGGCGACGTGGGCGAATGCGAGCGGTACTTCGACGGGCATCCTTGTGACCCGGTTCGGGCGCGCGAGTTCGGCACGGTGCGAATGGCCGAATCGGTTGAGGCGCTGGCGCACATCGGCGTCGAGCGCAGCCAGATTGTGTTCCTCGGCCTACCTGATGGCGGGTCGGGTGAGATCTGGTTTCATCACGTTCAGCCAACCAATCCCTTTTTTTCCATCTACCTTGCGGTCGATCACGCGCCTTATACCGGCATGTTTGAGCCGAATCTGCCGTACGCCCGAAACAGTGTGATTGATGCCGTGAAGCGCCTGATCACCGGGTTTCATCCGGCGATGATTGCCACGCCCCATCCCGACGAGCGGCATGTGGACCACCGCACCGCGAACTGGTTCGTGCTGAAGGCCTGCCAGGAGCTGGCGCGCTCGGGCGAGCTGAGCGGAAACACGGTGGTGCTTGCCGACCGGGCGTACGGTTCCGGCGGCTACAAGCCCGCGCCGTATCAATATCAAAACTACACCGTCTACCTGAGCGGTGAAGTCGCGGCTCGGAAGCAGGAAATGGGCTGGATTTACCAGTCCCAGGACGGCAACCTCGACGAAGGTTCCAAAGAAACGTTTATGGAGCTGCCGCGCGAGGAAAGACACGTTCGCATCGTTGACTGGCAGAAGCACGAAGGGTGGAACGAGTAGCGGGATTCTTCACGTGAACTGGTGGAGGTCAATCCCGTCTTCCCAGTGCTCGCCCGAAGTCGCGATGGCCTCGTAGCCGACCTCTTCGCCGGTGTAGGCGGAGCGGCGCGCCATCATGCAGCTTAGCGCCGATTCTACGCCCTGCGCCGCCTGGTTGTGATAGTTCCCGCTCAGAATGCTATCCACAAAAGACATCTTCTTCGCCGGGTCCGCCTGCGTCAGGTTGTCACTGAAGACGCCGGAGGTCGAAAATTGCTGCGTGGACGCGGGTGAAGTTGGCTGACCGCCAGTCCATTGCCAGGCGTTTTTGCCATAGATCGCCACCGGCCCTGTGTAGTGTGCCTCCGAAATCCCCTCGGTGCCGAAGAACCGCCATCCCACTTCCCACTTTGCATTGCCGATCTGTGTGGAACCGAACGTGATGCTTACACTGTTCGGGTAGTAGAAAACCACGCTGTAGTGGCCATAGACGTCCCCACTGTCGGGACGCCCTTTCCTTGAGCCGGTGGCCTGAGCCTTCAGAGGATGAGCTTGCAGAATCCAGTTGCAGACGTCGATGATGTGGATATCTTGCTCGACGAGAATATCGCCCGAAAGAATCCGAGAGTAATACCAGTTGCGGATCATGCGTTCATCTGCCGAGACCTTGGGCCAGACGGGCAGATTAGGCCAGGTCGCGTAGTAGTGGCCTTCTCCTGAGACAATGGTCCCGAGCGCTCCGGCGTGAATCCGTTTGACCTGCTCCACGAGGGGAGGAGCATTGCGAAGCTGAAAGCCGACTTCCAGGCTCAGGCGTCCCTCCGCCCGCCGGCCCGAATCCAGCACCCACGTGCAGCCCTGCGGATCCACCGCCAAGGGCTTCTCGCAATAAACGTGCTTGCCTGCCGCCACAGCCGCCGCGAGGTGTTGGGGGTGAAAGTACGGCGGCGTCGTGATCAGAATAACGTCCACGTCCTTCGCATTCGCAATCTCCTCATAGGCTTTCGGTCCCCGGAACATCAGGGCCCGGTCAATCGGCGCATACCCTTTCTTTTGCTGAAGGTTGTCAAAATATGCCTTCGAGCTATCCAGCTTATCCTGGAACAAGTCCGCGAGGGCCACCAGTCGCGCTTTCCCAGTGCCGATCAGATAGGTGGAGTCGGCCGTTCCCCGGTTTCCGCAGCCTAGCATGCCGACGCTCAGTGACGAATTCGCCGCCGTGCCTCGCACCACTTGCGGCGCCACAATCATAAAGCCTGCGGCCGCCGCGGCCCTGCCCATAAATTCCCGCCGCCCAAGTTTATTGCCGGTATTCTCGTCCACAATCTTTCCTTTCGCCAAAGTTGATAGATGGTCTGCCCTCGCCCCTTTGGGGGAGAGGGTGGACCGCGGCAGGCGCTTTCTCCAGCCGCCGCGGGCCGGGTGAGGGGGTGCCGAAAATGCCGCCCCAAAAAGGATTTTGCGACCTTGCAAACGGAAGCCTCAGGACTGGATCAGCTTCAGCAGATAATCTCTTTCCCGCTTCACGCTGGCCATCTGTTCTGGACCGGAGATCTCCCGCTCGATTGTGATAGGTCCCTGATAGTTCAGCTTCCGCAGCCGCGCGATAATAGCTGGGAAATCCACTTTCCCATGCGGAATCTCCATTTCCTTGCCCAGATCGCGCCCGTTGGTCGGGTACAGGCCGTCCTTGGCGTGAGTGTTCTGGACGTACGGGCCCAGGATGTCGAGCGCGTCCAATGGATTCGCCTTATCATAGAGGATCAAATTCGCAGTGTCGAGATTAACTCCCTGGTTGTCGAGGCCCACGTCCTTGATTGCCCGCAGCAGTGTGACGGGAGTTTCTGTCCCCGTCTCGTAAAGAAATTGTTGACCGTTCTGGTTGATGTGGCCGATTACATCTCGCAGTATCTCCACAGCTTCCCAATACAAATGGTCGTTCGGGTCCTCGGGAATGAAGCCTGCATGAATGCGAATGGCGGGCACATTCAGTTTCTTAACCAAATCCGAAAACTTCTTAAGTTTTTCAGCCCGTTGGGCACGGTAGGGGCGCGGAATCAAGCCAAGCGTTAATGGGCCGTCGTAAAAGTTGTAGATGTAGGGTCCCGGTCCGTCTGTCCCCATCGCCGTGACCACGACTTTGTCTTTGTCAAGCGCCGTCTGCAGCCGCTGGATGAGGCTGTCGTCAAGATAATCGGTATCAATCTGGCAAGTCGGCATTCCTAGGCTGTGGACCTCAGCAATGGTCGCTTCCGGGTCATTGCCGAGCCCGACGATGATCCCCAGCGCCATCGGCGCGTATGGACGTGATGCCGGTGGCGGCGGGGAAGGCGCCGCTGAGGCTCCAGCTAACGGGAAGGCCGCCGGCGCTGCCGGCGTCCGCTCCGCTCCGTCCAGACCGGCTGCCGCGAGTGCGGTTGCGGTTGACAGCTTCAGGAAATCCCTGCGATTGTTCTTATTCATCTCCACCCCACTCGGCTCGCTGCGATATGATTGTTCTCGAATCACAGCACAAGCGAATGAAATATTATGCGGCCATCTACAAGGAATGCAAGAGGCAAAACAGGAGGACACTATCGAAATGGACAGAAGAGCGCTTTTGAGATTGTCTGGAGCATTTCTTCCAGCTCTGGCAATGACGTCGCGCAAAGTCCCGGGAAAGCCTCCGTTTCGCCGGCGGCGCCCATCGGATGCAGACTGGCCTTCCAAGGCGGCGTGGAAGCGACTCAACGACGAAATTGACGGAAACCTGATTGCCGTGGACTTTCCCCTGGAGGCCTGCATCAGGGATGTGGACGGCACAGGGTGTAAGAATCTACTCGCGAATGTTAAGAACCCATACTACATCGGCGACCAACCGGGCTTGACTGAAACCCTGGGATGGGTGGACGCGTGGTTCACCACACCGAGCGTATACGGAGTGGCCGCGGAGACTGCAAATCACGTTGCCGCAGCAGTGAATTTCGCGCGTGAGAATAACTTGCGCCTTGTAGTCAAGGGCGGCGGCCACAGTTATCAAGGCACTTCGAACGCGCCTGACTCCCTTCTGATCTGGACCCGGCGCATGCACGATGTCACCGTGCATAAAAGATTCCTTCCGCAGGGCTGCGAGGGGAAAATCGCGGCCCAGCCTGCGGTAACCATTGGCTCGGGCGCGATTTGGATGCAAGCGTACGACGCGGTGACTACGAAAGCCGGAGCCTACGTTCAAGGTGGCGGATGCACAACTGTCGGTGTGGCAGGGCTGGTTCAAAGTGGAGGCTTCGGAAGCTTCTCCAAGCATTATGGGACTTGTGCCTCGGGCTTACTCGAAGCGGAAGTTGTAACTGCCGACGGAAAAATCCGGACTGCGAATGCATGCACAAATGCGGACCTGTTCTGGGCGCTTAAAGGAGGCGGCGGAGGGACTTTCGGCGTCGTGACCCAGGTGACGCTGCGCGTGCGCGAGCTTCCCGAATACGCGGGCGGAGCGATTTTCAGCGTCAGGGCTTCTTCCGATGCAGCCTTTCGGCGGCTGTTGCGCTACTTCGCCGGCTATTACCCGGAAAGGCTGTTCAATGGCCAATGGGGTGAGCAGGTACACATCGGCTCGGATAATGTGCTCGGGGTCAGCATGGTCTCACTCGGGTTGAGCACGGAAGAGGCAAGGAAAGTCTGGCAACCGTTCCTGGGCTGGGTGGGGCGTTCGAGGGCAAATTACACGGTCGAGCCAGGAATGATTCTTGGCAGCATGCCTGCGCGACATTGGTGGGATGTGGAGTGGAGCAAAGAGCATGGCCGCCATGCTTTTGATTCGGACACGCGACCAGGCGCGAGCGAGAACAACGTCTGGTGGACGGGCGATGCGGGTCAGGTGGCCTGGACAATTTACGGCTTCGAATCGCTCTGGCTGCCCGGATCGCTGCTCGAAGATAACTCTCAGGAACGGCTGGCGAACGCCCTGTTTGCCGGTTCTCGCCACACACAGGTTGAGCTGCATTTCAATAAGGGGCTCGGAGGAGCGCCGCGCGAGGCCGTGGAACTGGCGAGAGACACTGCGACCAATCCCGCGGTACTGGATGCGTTTGCGCTGGCGATCGTTGCGGACGGCGGAGGCGGGTATCCGGGGATACGCGGCCATGAGCCTGACGTCGAAACAGCGAGGAAATCCCGCCAGCGGGTTCTTCGCTGCATGAATGAGCTGCGAGCACTGGCGCCAATCGGCGGGTCTTACGTTTCGGAAAGCAATTTCTTCGAAAAGGACTGGCAACGTTCGTATTGGGGCAGCAATTATGCGCGGCTCGCAGCGATCAAAAAGAAATACGATGCCTCCGGCTTGTTCTTCGTACACAACGGAGTGGGCTCAGAAGAATGGAGCGCGGATGGTTTCACTCAGTTCTGATACGCCGAGGTGCGAATCCGCTCTTCCCGGCCCGGCTACTTTCAAATCAACTCCTTGCTTCTGGGCGATAGGGTAGCCCTGCCAAACATACTCCAGAGCCTCGGGCAGGGTCTGCAGTACGACGGCGCGGTCAACGTGCCCGGCGTTACGGGCAAAGACAAACTGATAATGGTAGCCTTTTGCGGCGAGCGCTTGAGCCATGTCTTCATTGGCGACAACCCAATCGTGCATACCGTCGCGCATGACATTTGGGTTGAAAAGGTCCCGGTCACCCACTTCCATCCAGATTCGCAGAGGCTTGCGCCGACTGTTCGGGATAAGGTGTTCATGAAGTTCCCACGCGCCGTCCGGGGTCTGAGGGTTATACGGCCACTGCTGATTGACAAAGGTGCCGGAATAAGTCAGAACGCGGTGGTAGAGTTCCGGGTGGTACCAGGCCATTATGAACGCACACGCGCCCCCAGAACTGCCGCCCATCGTTGCCCGGCCATCCGGATTCTTGGTGAGCCTCACGTGGTATTTCTTCTCCACAACCGGCAGCACTTCTTTCTCAACGAACTCCGCATACCGGCCCGACATTGTGTCATATTCGAGACCTCGCTCGCTGCCCTGGGCGTCGCCTCCGCCGTTCCCGATTGAGATGGCTATCATCACCGGCACCCGATGTTCGGCGATCAGATTATTCAGGGCCGTGAACAACCGCCGGTCGGGTCCGTCCGCGCCGATAATGAAAGGGACGACACTGCCTGGCGTGTATTGTTTGGGGATGTAAACCGCGACGCGGCGAGTGTAGGGAGCGGGGTGACTGGTGGTCACGACTAGTTTGGCGGGGTCGGTTGGATCTGGCGTGCCGAATGTCTGGGCATCCCGCGCGATGCCAGAATAGATCTTGCTGCCGGCCGAGCGCATGGTGAATTCGTACACTCTTCCCTGTGGCGCTCCTGCGTGCGCCGACATCTCTGGCGCGGGAGGGTGAGTGGGACCGATGATGAAGTTTCCATCGGCCTTCGCCGGAGGGTTGCGGCCGTCAGGCAACTCCGTGGCGGCAACATAGCCGGGTCCGTGGGGATCGCGGGTTGGCGGCGCAGGGCGCATTGCCAGCGGCACCTGGGCCATGAGCAGACCTGCGCCAGCCATCAGTCCAATGACCAACGCGGTGTTCCGAAGACGGAGCAAAGAGCCTTCCTTGTTCTCTGTGGCGTTTTGGCCGACCGTTTAGCATACCTCACGCCAAGGTCTTCGGTCGAGATTAGAGAACCACACAAGCCTCTTCAAATTCCAGCCGAGGATTACGCGGGTGGAGCTTGCTTTGGTCTCCATAGCCCACATTGCAGAGGAGGTTGACTTTCCATTTGCCGTCAGGAAAGAACGTCGCATTGACTTTCTCGGGGTCGAAACCGGACATGGGTCCACAATCGAGGCGGCGAATGCTTGGCGGTACGTGAGGTCCTGAATCGCGTTGGAGACAAGTGGAGCGTCCTCGTTGTGGCGCTGTTGGGCGGCGGCAAGAAGCGTTTTAGCGAGCTGCGGCGGACAATCGAAGGTATTTCGCAGCGGATGCTCACGCTTACCCTAAAAGGACTGGAGCGGGATGGACTGATCACCCGAACGGTGTATCCCACCATTCCGCCGCGCGTGGAGTACGAATTAACGAGGCTGGGGCGTAGTCTGCTGGTCCCGATTACCCAGTTGGGAGACTGGGCGGCGCAAAATCGGGAAAGGATTCAAGCCGCTAGGGACCGATACGACGCGCAAAATTCCAAAAACCGATAGCGCAGAGTCTCATGGCTTTCGAAACTCTGCGGATTTTCTGAAAGCTTTGCGAACGCGAGCCGGTTGCCACCTGCGGTTCTCGATCGGGCTGGCCTCGAGTGGGGTAGCGCGGACCTCTGCTTTTGAGGTCCGCGGCTTGTCCCTCGGGTGAGCGAAAAGCCGCAGACCGCAAACACGGCGGTCTGCGCTACTTTCTCAGTCTTCCACGAACTTGCGTAGCCGGCCCAGCGCCGCGTCCCACTGCTTGGAGATCAGGTCGAGATGGCGGCGGGCGTCTTCAAGGCGTTGCCGGTCTAATTGCCAGACAGTCTCACGTCCGCGCCGCCTGCTGCGCGCGAGGCCCGCTTCCTCCATAACACGCAGATGTTTCGTGATCGCTTGACGGGTGATCCTCGATCCCGCGGTAAGCCGCGTGATCGACTGCGGTCCGTTATCGCAGAGGCGGGAGACAAGCCACAAGCGGATTGGGTCACCCAAGGCTGCGAAAAGGGATACAGAGACCTTCGGCTTGGCCCCCGAGTTTGGCCTACGGCGACTGGACAAGGTAATCCTCGATCAATTTCATCACCATCCCCCACCCTCGCTCGTTCGCCGTAAACGCCTTTGCCCGGCGGGCGAGCGGGATCTGATCGAAACCCGACTCCGTGACGGTCAGCATCACGCCGTTCGCCGCCTCCTCCAGAGCGAACACGACGAGCGTTGTGGGCTCGAGGGAGTAGTCGACGCCCGGCTCAACAGCGAAGGGATGCCACCGGAAGGAGAACAGTCGCTCGGGGTCCATCTGTTCGATCGTGATCTCGAACGGGATGCCTTCATACTCCTTCTGTGCCTTAGCGACCTCGGATTTGACTGTTGTGGGCACGATGATGCCGCGCAGGCGGGCCCCCGGAGCGAACGGGCCGTCGAACTTCACGCCAAACCATCTTCCGAACTCGGCGGAATCAGACAGTGCTCGCCAGACGCGCTTCCGCGGCGCAAGCAGAAGAATCTTCTTTTCGATGTGGTCTACGCTCATTTGCAACCTCCTGGTTGCATATTATCCGATTCGAAGGCGAAGTGCAACCAGTTGGCTGCAAGACATGCGGTGTCACTCTACTATCTTCGCTGGCATCGTCGTGATCACCACCACGCTCGTCAAAACAAAAAGCGTACCCAGAATTGTTCGCAGGCCAAGGCTTTCACCGGCTAGAAAATATCCAAGCAACACGGCCACAACGGGATTTACATAGGCGTAGGTTCCCACCTTGGTCGGTGATTCATGATGAATCAGCCAAAGGTAGGTAGTGAACCCGACGATGGAGCCAAAGACGATTAGGTAGAGCAAGGCGAGCCACGCGAGACGTGAAACGTTCAATGGATGAAAATTTTCACCCCGCGCGGCGGCCGTGATCACCAAAAGCAATCCGCCGGCGACCATCATGGCTCCCGAGCTCATCACCTTGGAGGTCGGAAGGGGTAGCTTTCGCGTGAGCACCGACGCCACCGACCAGCTTATGGAGGCGACGATCAAGGCCACGGCTCCCATCGTGTTGATGGGCTCGCCGCCGAGGTGCAACGAATGGCTTGTTAGCACTACCACGCCGCCGATTCCGAGCAGGAGCGCTAAGCTCAGACGAATTGTGAGCCTCTGCGAGCGCAAGAAGATGATTTCCGCGAGCGCCATGAACACCGCACTCATCGCCATCATGACCGCGGCGGCGCCGGAGGGCACGCGCTGCTCGGCCCAAAAGAGAAGTCCGTAATCCAGGATGAAGATCAAGATAGCAAGCAGAAATATGGCGGTCCATTGACGCCGACTGGGTGGGCGCTCCCCGCGCACGATCGCCCAGCAATAAAGAATGAGTCCCGCCGCCAGGAAACGCATCGCCGCAAAAAGCAACGGTGGAACTTCTCGAACGCCCACGCGGATTGCGAGAAACGTGGATCCCCACACGAAATAGATAACCGCGAAAGCCAGCAAAATCTTCCAGGCCGGGCGAGGGATACTGGTTCCCATAGTGGGGTGGCGCAGAGCAGCAGAGCCGTGACCTAACCTAAATGGATGCTCCGCCCTCGCCCCCTTGGGGGAGAGGGTGGCTCGCGGCCGGCGCTTTCTCCAGCCGGCGCGAGTCGGGTGAGGGGGTACTCAGAAGCTTGCCAAAAGAACGAGATTTCATGAGCGTGCAATACAGAGTCACGAGCGCCCATTATAAGTCCTCGTCGTACCTACGCGGGAACCCGCAGAGTTTTTCGGGTTTGATAGAATAGGTGTCGATGCCAACTTCAACGTCACCCTTCGTTCATCTGCATCTGCACACGGACTACAGCTTGCTTGATGGCGCCTGCGACATCGCCAAAGTGATGGATCGGGCGGCGGAAATGAACATGGCCGCCGTAGCCATCACCGATCACGGCAACATGTTTGGTGCCATCAAGTTCTATGATGCAGCCCTGAAGCGGGGCGTAAAGCCGATTATCGGATGCGAAGTTTACGTCGCGCCGACCAACCGTTTCGACCGTTCTCCGGATTCTGACCGGCCCAACCATCTAGTTCTGCTCTGTGAAAACGAGCGTGGCTACCGCAATCTCGTCAAGCTGGCCTCGCTGGCCTACGTGGAGGGCTATTATTACAAGCCGCGAATCGACAAAGATCTGCTTGCGCGTCACGCGGACGGGCTTATCGCGCTTTCCGCATGTTTACGGGGCGAAGTGGCGGCTGCGCTGAGCGCTGACCACTATGAGACGGCCCGCCAATCCGCGTACGACCTCCAGGATATTTTCGGCAAAGGCAGTTTCTATCTCGAAATCCAGGACCAAGGGGTGCCGGAAGAGCGTCGCATCAACCCCCACCTCGCGCGCCTGGCGCGGGAAACCGGCATTCCGCTGCTTGCGACGAATGACTGCCACTATCTGACGCAAGCCAGCGCACGCGCCCAGGAAGTGCTGATGTGCATTCAGACGGGCAAAACGCTGAGCGACGCGAACCGGATGAAGTTCGCCTCCGACCAGTTCTACTTCAAATCGTATGAAGAGATGATGCAGGTCTTCGGCGAGATTCCCGAGGCGGTTACCCGGACTTCCGAAGTGGCTGCGCGCTGCAACGTTCACCTCGAGAAAAGACAACACGTCTTTCCGCAGTTCGAAGTTCCGGCGGGTGAGACGCTAGACACCTTTTTCGAAAAGGTCGCGCGCTTGGGATTTGACGAACGGCGGAAAAACCTTGAAAAGCTGCGTGCCGAAGGGCGTCTGCGGAACCCGCTTGAGGTCTATGAGGAGCGCCTGAGCCGGGAAATCGAGCTCATCAAGCAGATGAAGTTCGCGGGCTATTTTCTCATCGTGTGGGACTTCATCCGGTTCGCGCGGGAGCGTTCGATTCCCGTCGGCCCGGGCCGGGGCTCCGCCACGGGAAGCCTGGTTTCATACGCCCTGCACATTACGGACGTCGATCCGCTACAAAACGATCTGCTGTTTGAGCGCTTCTTGAATCCCGAGCGCATCACTTTCCCGGACATCGATATTGACTTCTGCATGCGGCGGCGCGGCGAAGTGATTAACTACGTGACGGAGAAATACGGCCGCGAGAATGTGAGCCAGATCATCACGTTTGGAACCATGGGTGCCAAGGCCGTGATCCGCGACGCCGGCCGGGCGCTCGACTTGCCCTTTGCGGAAGTGGACCGCATTGCCAAACAAGTGCCCAACGTGCTGAATATTACGCTCGAAGAAGCGCTCCAGCAGTCGCCCGAGCTGCGCCAGATGAAAGAGAGCGACACTCGATTGGCGGACTTAATGGCGGTGGCGATGAGCCTGGAGGGCTTTTCGCGCCACGCTTCCACGCATGCGGCGGGCGTCGTCATTTCTCCCCAGCCGTTGCAGGAAATCGTTCCTCTTTATAAAAGCAGCAAAGATGAATTGACGACGCAGTATGCCATGGACGATCTGGAAAAGATCGGCCTGCTGAAAATGGACTTTCTGGGCTTAACCACGCTCACCCTATTGGACGACGCGGTCAAGCTTATTCGAAGCACGCGGGGCGAAGAAATCGACCTCTCGCAGCTCGACACCGGCGACGCCGCCACTTACGATCTGCTGGGGAAGGGCTTGACAGGAGGCATCTTCCAGTTTGAAAGCCGCGGCATGACGGACATTCTCCGGCGCGTCAAGCCCAACCGATTGAGCGACCTCACGGCGTTGAACGCCCTTTACCGTCCCGGGCCCATCCAAATGATCGATGATTTTATCGCCCGCAAGACGGGCCGGAAGAAAGTGACCTACGATCTTCCCCAGCTCGAAGAAATTTTGAGCGAAACTTACGGGGTGATTGTTTACCAGGAACAGGTGATGCAGATTGCAGCGAGCGTGGCGGGCTTCTCCTTGGGCGAAGCCGACGTGCTGCGGCGCGCCATGGGCAAGAAGAAACGCGAAGAAATGGTGGCCATGCGCGACAAGTTCATGGCCGGCGCCGCGAAAAACAACATCCCCGCGAAGAAGGCTGAGAAGCTCTTCGACCTGATGGAGCAATTTGCCGGATATGGCTTCAACAAATCGCACTCGGCGGCTTACGCGCTGATTGCCTACCAGACGGCTTATCTCAAGACGCACTATCCGGTCGAATTCATGGCCTCCCTGTTGACGGCGGAAATCGGCAATCAGGAAAAACTCACGCATTACCTCAACCAGTGCCGGGACATGGGAATCGGTATTCTTCCGCCCGATGTCAATTCGAGCGACCGCACGTTTACGCCTTCCGGGGAGAGCATCCGATTTGGCCTGACGGCGATCAAGAATGTTGGAGAAGCGGCAATCGAATCGGTTATCGAGGCGCGTAAGAAATTGGGACGCTTCGATAACCTGTATCAGTTCTGTGAGAACGTTGATCTGCGGCTGCTGAACAAGCGCGTGATCGAAAGCTTAATCCGGGCGGGAGCCATGGACTCGCTTGGCGCTCACCGCGCGCAAATGATGGCGGCCCTTGACCGGGCGATGGAGCTGGGGCAGAACCGCCAGCGCCAGCAGGCCGCTGGGCAAGGTGGACTCTTCGGATCGGCCGCCGGACTCGAGCCCGTCCGCGCGGCGCCGATGCCAGACGTTGCCGATTGGACTGAGGGTGAGAAGCTGGCGGGGGAAAAAGACGTCCTGGGATTTTATATCACCGGTCATCCGCTGGAAAAGTTCAAGGAAGCGCTGGCTTCATTAACCGTAACGAACACTTCTTCTTTGGAAGATATCCAGCACGAAAGCACGATTGCGGTGGCTGGGATTCTTACCGGCATCCGCATTAAGCCTAGCAAGAAAGGCGACCTGTGGGCGAGTGGCACGCTCGAAGACATGCAGGGCAGCGTGGAGCTGCTTGTTTTTCCGCAGGCGCTTCAGCAAATTCAGAGTGTTCTTAAGACGGACGCGGTTTTATGGGTGCGTGGGCGCATCCGCCACGAGGAGAACATGCGGCCGAAGCTCGTCGTTGCCGAAGCTCAGCCGCTCGAAGCGCTGGTAAACAAGACCAAGCCGCAAGTTGTTATTCGCCTGAATCTCCGGCGACTGCCTGAAAATCTGGCCGAAAGATTAGAGGATCTTCTCACCGCGCACCCCGGTGATTCCCTCGTTGTTTTTGAACTAACGCAGCCGGGAGATTTCAAGGCTCGCCTGCGTTGCCGGAGACCTACCAGCGTGGAACCCAGCGAACCCTTGCTTGCCGGACTCAAGGCCGCTTGCGGCGAAGAGGCCATATCGCTGGAGACGCCAAGGTTTGCCCAAGCAACCGCCCGCTGAAGCCGCAATAAGCCCAACTTCGACGTAATCCCGACCACAGTCTCAAGTGCGTCCAACTGCCAGCCCAGAGGGGGCGAGGAAACAGTGTCTGTCAATTCTTGGTTGCGGCCAAAGGCCGCGCTGCGCTACCTTTCTGCCGCCACGCCAGCCGACATTTCTCGCCAAGTGCGCATCGAGCGGCTCAGAGTGACTTCCGGGCTGCCGGGAATTTGATAGCACTGTAGCCCGATTGGTCCGTGGTATCCCATACTGATCAGAGTTTTCAGAAATCCTTCGACATCGTAACTGCCACTGCCCAAAGGCTGGATCAACCGGTGCCAATCGCCATGATGGTCAGCTCCATTGATGCTGACCATAAACACATGCGGCATGGCTTCCTGAAGCACCGACTGAAGATTTGACTCGCTGTCACACATCAACCAATGGCATAGATTGAAGCACATTCCGAGATTCTTCCGCCGAGACTCATAGATGATTCGAAGAGCATCTTCCGGCCGCGAGACGTACATGCCGCAGTGCGGATACAATGCGACTCGAAGACCGTATCGCGCGGCCCAATCGCAAACCGTTCGCACGGCATCGACTGCCCGCTTCTCCGCGTCCGGCCCGGAGCCGCGCACGGTGAGCGTGATGATGGTTTGGCGCCCCCTCAACAGGCGTATCGCCTGCCTCATGCCCGGCTCGAAGACGGTTGGGCTGCTGCCGACTTCCACGCCAACGTACAAGCAGAAGACTTTCATCTTTAGCTGGTCCGCCACGTTCAGCCTTTCCTGGAAGTTTTGCGCCCCTTCGAGTTCCACACCGTCAAAGCCGATTCGCTCGACCATGGCTAGCCTGGCCTTGAGCGGCACCGTTCGAGGCCCCAGGCCGTCTTCGAACACAAAGAACTGGTTACTCAACTTACTTGCGGCTATAACCGGAAGGCACGCTAGAATCGTCAGCGTGATCACAGCAACTCCCAATCTCAATCCAGGCGTCCGTGAACTCGTTCTCACTCTTGCCTCCTGTCTAACTGACCACCATACCACACAGCGTCAAGCGCCTGATCTGGAGCCTCAGGGTTACGTCGAAGTTGGGGCTTATTGCGGTTTGGGGTACGTTTTTGTAGCGCAGGGCTTGCTTTTTAGCCCTGCGGCTCGCCATTGCACGAAAAAGCCGCAGCGTTACAAGTTGAACGCTGCGCTACAACCACCCCTATCTGGACTTTGACGTGACCGTGTCTGGAGCCTTCGTTAAGGCGTTTGAGGGTGAGTAGTGTGCGAGAATGGTGGATGACGTTAAATGGAGAGCTTAATACAGTTTCGAAATCGCTCGGGAAAAACGCTTCGTGGGATGATTCACCGGCCTGCAAGAGGGCGTCGCGGCGGAGTGCCCGGTGCCGTGCTGCTCCACGGGTTTACCGGGAACCGCATGGAATCTCATTGGATGTTCGTCAAATGTTCACGCGCGCTCGCGCGCGCGGGCATTGCGTCCTTACGGTTCGATTTCTCGGGTTCTGGAGAATCGGACGGGACGTTTGCGGAAGCCAGCCTTCGAAGCGAGATAGCGGATGCCCTGGCCGCAGTCGCGTATTTGCGGCGCCAACGCGGGATTATCCGCGAGCGCATTGCTTTGATTGGTCTGTCGCTCGGAGGGTTCATCGCCGCGACCATTGCACGTCGTGTGCGGGCACAATCACTCATCTTGTGGGCGGCGCCCGCCAGCCTGGAAGAGCTTCAATCTTATGTCGAGCAGCTCGCCCGGCCCACCCCAGGCCGGCAGGACTTGGTGGAGTACAATGCTCACACAATTTCCTTGAGTTTTCTGAACGGGGCAGGCGAGATAGACCCGCTTCGGCAGATCGCGGCGTTCCGTAGGCCAACGCTTATTATTCACGGCGAGAAGGATGAAACAGTTAGCGCCGCCCACGCGCAGCGGTATCTCGAGGCCGCCGGAGCCAGCGTAAAGCAGGCGGTGGTCGTGCCCGGTGCGGACCATACGTTCAGCTCGCTTGCATGGGAAGGCGAGGTGATTGACCGTTCGAGCGCCTGGTTGCAGAAGTATCTTGATTAGCGGGAATCGGGATTGGCGTCCTACGTAATTTCCGACAATAGTTCTTTGCGGCGACCTCCTCACCCGCATGCGGGCAGGAGCCGCTCCGTCGCTGAAGCTCTGGAGCATAAGCGACCTTCGCTGGGCGTAGGCCCGGCTCGCGCCGGCTGGAGAAAGCGCCGGCCGCGAGCCATCCTCTTCCCCCAAGGGGGCGAGGGCAGGGGTTCTTTTCATAGCTTCGCGGGTGTCGCGAAGCGACATGACCAGCTGATACGCAGCTAAGGTTACGCTCATTTACGCAAACAGGCCCGAACCCGAAAAACCGGGTACCGGCTAAGGCGAGACCACGTTTCGAGGCCGCCCCTGCTGAAATGCAGCAAGGTTTTCTACCGCCGCCTGCATGAGTCTCGCACGCGCTTCGCGCGTGGCCCATGCGAGGTGTGGCGTGACAATACAATTCCTGGCACGAAGCAAGGGATGGCCGGGCGGCGGCGGCTCGATTCCAAGCACGTCGAGGCCAGCACCGGCGAGACGGCCCTGGTTGAGAGCATCCGCCAGATCCTGATCTCGAATCAGCCCTCCGCGCGAAGTATTGATGACGAACGCGGTGGGTTTCATCAACGCGATGCGATTCGCGTTAATCATATGTTTTGTGGCAGGCGTCAGGGGACAATGGAGCGTAACCACATCGGCCCGCGCGAGCAACACGTCTAGCGGAGCCCATTCGCAATCGATGCTGGCGGGAGGAGCTGGCCGGCCGGCTCCCGCTTCACCGGCGGCGAGCACTCTCATTCCCAAGGCCGCGGCGATCTGCGCCACCCGGCTTCCAATGCGGCCGAATCCGATCACCCCCATCGTCTTCCCGGCGAGTTCGACAAGGGGGGCCCGCCAGAAGCAAAAATCCTCTGATTTAGACCATTCCCCCTCGCGCGCCAGTTCGCTGTGCATGCCGGCCCGGTGGCAGAGCTCAAGGAGCAGCGCAATCGTCAACTGAGCGACGGAATCGGTACCGTAGAAGGGGACATTGGTGACAGTGATGCCTAGCTCGCGCGCCGCCGGGACATCAACTTTGTCGTAGCCGGTCGCGAGCACTCCGGCGTAGCGGAGACCCGTCAACGCCCGGAGTGTCTCCGCGATAAGGGCTACTTTGTTCACCAGTACTGCTTCGGCGCCGACAGCCCGCTCGAGAATCAGTTCCGCAGGCGTGCGGTCATAGACCGTAAGCGAACCGAGCGCTTTGAGAGCATCCCAGCTCAAATCGCCCGGATTAAGGGTGTATCCGTCCAGCACAACAATCTTCATCCAACTGTCTCCTCTGGCGCGCTTCGAATTCTCGCATTCTATAGCGGAGCGCAATAGGTGGCTTGCACAGCCCGCCATTATAACGCAAGGTATAGGGAGGGCTGACGAACCCTAAAGCTCGATTGCGTAAATTGGCGTCATAACGCTTGGTATCGGGGCACGACTTCAGTCGTGCCGCAACGTAGGGCTGAGGAACCGGCTTTAGCCGCTGACAGGGGCTAAAGCCCAGTTAGTGCGGACCTTCTTCCGGCACGACTGAAGTCGTGCCCTGATACACGTCAAAGGAACGCTTATTTACACAACTAAGCACTATATCGATGCTCTGTGGCAGGACGCCCGAACGATTTATCGAATGACGCTCGACATGGACTTCCGAACGAAGATCTCAGGAAGAAGTTCCGTTTCGCTAGAAAATGCAATGGCACGCGCAGCTTTGGCGCTTGCCGCGGTATTTCTCCTTACGGGATGCCTTCATCGTCACCGGGTAATCGCCCCGTCTCCGCCGACGGCGCCGGGTGGCAGGAGCATTCAGAAAATCCAGAAGCAGGGCGGCATGCACGGCGTCGCTTCGTGGTATGGCAATCCTTATAACGGACGCCCGACGGCGAGCGGAGAAATTTACAACATGTACGCAATGACGGCTGCGCACCGCACATTGCCGTTTGGAACGATGGTACGTGTACACGATCTCGACAACGGCAGGACGGTCGTCGTGCGCATCAACGACCGCGGGCCGTTCGTCGGAGGGCGGATTATCGATCTGTCTTATGCGGCAGCGGAGACGATGGGCATGGTTGGACCAGGAACTGCGCACGTTGAGCTGGAAATTCTTAATCCTGCAGTGGTTTATGGCCCTACGGCCGTGCCCGGGGTCTATTCGGTTCAAGTGGGTGCATTCACTAATGAGGACAATGCCGAAAGAGTGAAGGCAAACATCGAGCCGCATTTCGGCCCGGTCTTGATCCAGGTTTACAACAGTCCGGAGCGGGGCATTGTGTACCGCGTGCGGGTAGGGCAGTTAACCAGTCAGGGAACGGCGAGCGACCTTGCAGCCGACTTGAAACAAGCGAACTTGGCAACCGAGACCTACGTGGTGAGACTCAACTGAGGCAAGAGGGCTTTCTTCGGCGGCGTCTCGTTGGTAGAATTGAGGTAGGAGCATGGGAGTGCAGGATGGCGCTTCGACTCCCGGCCTAGGCTCCAAACGGAGATGTTCCGTGGGTGTAAGTAACCTTTCTGCACTGCCGGTTAACACTATGAGTTCCCCAATCACAACGCGCTTCGTCAAAATCACGGGTTGTCTCCTGGTTGGAGCATGGGCCGTGGCTGGCGTAACAGCGCTTCGGGCGCAGCAGAGCGGGACAGCGCAAAACCCCGCGGCAAAAGTGCAAAGCACCGCGGCAAGCAAGAGCGCTCCAGCCCCGGACCCCGACACCTCCGCTTTGGGGCAGAGTCTGGCCCGCATCCGGGTTCAATCTTCGCTGGTGGTCACGCCCGTCACGGTGACGGATCGTCACGGCAATCTTATACAGGATTTGAGCGAGAACGATTTCCACATTTTTGACAACGGCGTGGCACAGCAGATCGCCCAGTTTGAGGCATCCGTGCAGCCCGTAGCTGTGGTCATTGTAGTTCAGGACAATGCTTCCATCGGGCCGCTGCTTGACAACGTACACCCGGTCGGTCCCGAATTCTCCGGCCTGCTGGTGGGCAGCAAGGGCGTGGGGGCGGTCATGACGTTCGCGGACAGGGTCCAGGTGGTGCAAAATTTCACGAACAACCCCGCGTCGATCAAGCTCGCGATGGAGAACATCGAGGTGCAAGGCACCAAGGCCAGGTTGAATGACGCGCTCGCCCGCGCCATTCTGATGCTCTCCGAGCGGCCCACCGTGGAGCGCCGAATAGTGGTTGTCTTCTCCGAGGGATCTGATCACGGAAGCGAAACCAACCGGGCTGAAATCATCCAGGCGGCAGCTAATGCCAACGTCGCCATTTATGGTTTCCGTTTTGACCCGACCGAGGTGCTGTTGAAGCGGAAGGACTCACCCTCCAATCCGACGACCGAGTATAACGCCATGGCGCTTCCCGGAGCGCCTGGGGAACCCAACACACCGTCTACCGAGGCGGAATACAATAACCAGGCTTACCTATCTCCTCTTGACCTATTGGGAAAAAGCGTTACAGCCGCGCGGGCGGCGCGTCCAAAGGCTCGCAGTTTGGTGACTCTGTACTGCCAAGCTAGCGGCGGCAGGTCATTTTCGAACTGGACTGAAGCTGGGTTGCAAAACCAGATTGAACGAATGGCGCTGGAGGTCAATAGCCAATACGTCCTGGCTTATATGCCGAGCACTCTCAACCAGGCGGGTTTCCATCGCATTCAAGTGCAATTGAGCGACTCGAGCCTTCGTATTCGCTACCGTACCGGCTATTTCTATGGCCCTACTACCAAGGCGGAGGCAAAAACCGCAACCAAGGTAACCAAAGTCAAGAAGAAGTAGCAGAGGCAGCTTAATGCCGCCATTTTGCATGGCGGGTTAAACACGCCGTTGCCGTTGTGCCTGGAAACTGAGGCGTTACGCTAATCAAAGCCCCGGTAGTCCCAGACGTGGATACGCATGCCGGTGTGGATCTCGAGAACAGCGAGGTAGGGACGCATTTCGTCGGGCGAGACCTTCAGTACGAGAGCGTGGGTGCGGTGATTTTCCAGGTACAGAACGGTGAAGAACAGGTTTTTGTTGCGGCCTGACTCATCGGGCTTCGCCACCCATCCAAGCTTCATGGCGTTAACGGTTCGACTGAGCTTAGGACGATACTCCATATGGGTGATGGAGTGATACGGAATAGTTACTGATCCGTGTGTATACCGGAAGATCATAGAAGAGGAAGTTACTTCGAGCTGGCCTTGGCAACCATACTGAATGTGCTCCGTCCCGCCCGCGTAAACAAAGAATGACGGTTTTCCCGCGTCGGCGCTGATCAGCCCGAAAGCTGAAGACGCCGCAAGTAGGGAGACGACGCTGAGCAGCAAGAACAGTTTGCGTTGAGCCACTAGCAATATTCCATACCTTCCCCTACGCGAAGCCGACAGTCAATCGGCGCCTTGCAGTAAATTTCCGGCTGATTCTTCAGAAAACTCCCTATACAAACAATTCTAGCAGGACATTGGCTGCCGCGCTAGCCCTTTTGGGGCGTGCGCTCCGGGAATTTAGCAACAGAAGGCCGGTAGCGCAGCGCACCCTCACGGCCGCAAGTAGACCAGTGCGGAGCACATGAAAATCGCAGACATGGCCAAAAGCGGCGATGCGCCACCCAGATTGTTTGTATGCCTCTTTCGCGCACACACCCCTAGCTTCGTCCTGCGGGGGTGGGAACGTCCACGTCGAGATACCAGGGAACATTCATGTTTCCCCAGCGTGCAGGACGGAATCTCCAGCGTATTACCTCTTTGCGCGCGGCCGCCAACTGAGCCTTCGAGCCGGAGAGGGGGGTAACGTCAACCACGCGTCCCTTCCTGCTGACGAGCACCCGCAGGCGCGCGGTTGCATTGCTTTCCGTGCGGCCCGGAGGGCGCAGAAGCTGTGGCGGAACAACGGAGCGCTCCAGAAACTTCTCAGGCTGTGGCGGGAACTTAGCTAAGCCGGTCGTATCTGGGCCAACGAGGGAAAAATTGACATCGACCAGGGTCTGGAAACTGGCCGGTCCGGTTTTGGTTTGGAATGGCCGATATACCCAACGATGAATCGCGTCAAGCGCAGCGATGGCCAGAAAGGGATGGCCGAGCAATACGTGAATCTCCTGGACTCGTCCCTGGCAATCCACCGTAATCAGAAGCCGGACATGGCCTCCAATGTAATTAATGCGTGCCAGCGGGGGATAAGAAGGCTGGGTTGTGCTCAACAGGAGTTTCGTCGCCTCGCGGCGATTCACCTGAAAGATTTGGTCGCCCGGGCTTCCTTGGCACGCTGCGGTGACTGCCGGCAGAAGGGCTGCCGCCGGACCCGTCAATATCACGGCAAGGATTGCTGATATCCAGCCGCGAGAGCGCCGGTCTGCCCTGGCCGGTTGGCCTCTGTTCTCCGCACGATCGCAGCCCGGAGAAAGCGCGGCGGGCATAGGCATACCGCAGAGAATCCGCCCGCCCTCCGGGTGGGGAGCAGATTTAGCCGTCGGACTCAAAGATGACTTGCGCCACGGCATAAGCTTCCGCATGGGAGAGCGAAACCGCCATACGAGCTACCCGCAAACCTTGCGCCACTTCCCAAGCGCGTCCCTTGAGCGATAGCTCCGGCTTGCCGCTTGGCTGATGCCAGACTTCCACATCCAGCCATCGAACGCCTCCGGTCCAGCCTGTTCCCAACGCTTTGAACGCAGCCTCTTTGGCTGCAAAAGCGGCGGCGTAGCGCTCCGCCCGGTTTTTGTGCCGCTCGCAGTATTCAATCTCCACCGGTGTGTAAATGCGGCCTGTGAAGCGGTCTCCATAACGTTCGATGCTCTCCTGAATCCGCCGGGTTTCGGCGATATCGATACCGGTTCCGACGATCATCTTAGCAACGGCTTCGTAGTTCTAATAGAAGATTTCTATGCATCCTTTCGTGCCCAATCATATCACTTCAAGGCTATTTCCGACGCGCCATTTTTCGGGCTACCGAAAGAAACAGCGAGCGATCGGCGGCGCTGAGCCGGGACGCGGACTGGCGCAGACGGCGAAGAAACGCTGCGTCATTTCTTACTCGGTTTCCCGCTTCCGGGTGGGATTTAGATTTCTGGCTCGGCAACACGGAAATCCTTACGGTATTCCCTGGCTCCCAAATGAGGCTGTGGAAGGGGACGCGCAAGGCCCTTGCGAGGCGATACAGGGTGGGCAGGGAAGGAATGCGCTGGCCGTTTTCGATGCGGGAGATGTGGCTCCCGAGCAAGCCACTCCTTTGGGCGAGATCCCGCTGGGTGAGTGCCTTTTGAATCCGAAGTTCGCGAATTCTTGATCCCAGAGATTTCGTGACCGGCGCCGGCCGGATCTCTGAGCGTCTGCCGGGGGGCATAATTCCAGGATTGATGCTCCCACGGCTGTCTCCAATCTCCAATAGTACGACGGTACTGGTACTGGCGCGGCACTGCGCTCACGTATGCGGAGAAGCTGGGAATAGGGAGCCGACCAGAGCGGCGAGGTTCTGCGTGCAGGTCTCGGGGGCGACGCCGTTTGACTGGAGTTGGGCCGAAAACAACGGCAAGTTAGTCTGAAAAAACTGCTCTCCGGCGTTCGCCTGGCCGGACGCGGCATAGTCAGTGGCCAGGGTTTGAAGGAGGTGGAGGGACCGGTTTCTCGGCTGCTTCCACTTGGCGAGGTCTTGTTGGAGGACCTGACCGAGATAGAAAGAAAAGCGAGAGGTTTCGAGGACGAACTTCCCGTTCGCAAAACCGTAAATGGAGATGACATCTGCGGCGTCCGCGTGAGCGCCACAAACCGTTTGGTATGGCCGGTGGACAACGAGCTGGCGTCCGCGGCCGCGTGCGAGGCTCCGGACTTCCAGGCCGTCGAAGGGCATGCCATCAACGCCTCGAATCTGCGCAATCGTGCTTACCTTGTCCTGGCCGATTTCGAGCACCGTGACCGTCGTGCAGCAGCGGTCGCCGCCCGAATATTCTCCGAGCAGAGCGTCGGGCCGGCCGTCTCCCGTCAAGTCCCTGCTATAAACCGGATATCCTCCGGTCCGAGGGTTCGGGCTTCCATGAGTTCCCGCGAAGTCGTAGAGCTTTGTCCACGGGGTCGTGGAAGCCTCAACGGAATCTACGCTGAACAAGGCGTGGCCGTTCGAGTCGAAGACCAGAAAACGGTATTTGGCAAAAATCAAGGGGGCGGGCACAGCGCGGTACAGCGCGGCCCGATACGATCCGAGCAAAAACGTTTTCACCCGTTCGTATCCGGGAAGATCCGGAATCCGGCCTTTCAGGCCGGTTCTGGTGAGCACGAAATCCTCCGCGGAAGACGCCATGCTCTCGAAGGTGGCGGGGCTCCATTGCTTTTGGATAGCAAGAACAATGAGAACAAGGATGGCCGTAATTGCGATCGAAATGATGCTTTCGCCCTTATGCATACGCGCCGCGAGCAGTGAGAACACTCAATAGAAATTATGCGCTTCTGCCATGGCAATGGCGAGATGAACGCAAGAGTGGAGCGCCTACTCATAGCGGAGCGCTTCGATCGGGTCCAAACGGGCAGCCTTGGTGGCGGGCCACAACCCGAAGAAGAGGCCGACGCTGACCGACACGACAACCGCGATCACGACAGCCCAGACGGGAACGGTGGCGGGCAGGGAAGGGAAAAGTAATTTCAGCAGGAACGCGCCACCGTAGCCGATGATGATACCTACAATGCCTCCCGCGCTCGTCAAAGTGGCCGCCTCCAGGAGAAACTGCCAGGCGATATCGCTCCGCCGGGCGCCGATGGCCTTGCGAACGCCAATCTCGCGGGTGCGCTCGGTGACTGAAACAAGCATAATGTTCATCACGCCAATTCCACCGATCAGCAGGCCAATGGAGGCGATGACGATAAGCGTCACCGCCAGCGTGGCGATCATGGCGTTGAACTGCCGGATAAAGGATTGCGCGGTGGCGGTGTCAAAGCTATTCGGCTGCCACGGCTTGTCTTGCCTCAAACGGCGGAGGACTCCCGTAATCTCGTCGATGGCCTCATCAACTTTTCCGGGGTAAGCCTCGGCGAGAAGGAAATTATCGCGGAGAGCAGGATAAATTTCATGGTAGGTCTGATAAGGCATAAAGACCCAGCGGTTGTCGCCCGTATCGACGAAGAATTCCTTCCGCTTCGCTATTGTGCCAATCACCTGAATGCTGTTTCCGCCAATCACGATGTACTTGCCGATGGGGTCTTCGTGGGGAAAGAGGCGGGCGACCACATCTGCGCCGATGACGGCGACCTTTCGCCGATGCCAGGCATCAATCGCGGTGAAGGCGCGTCCTTCGCTGAAAGAGATGTCGAGCAGCGCGAAAACGTTGGGCATTTCCCCGGCCACGTTGGCGTCAAGCATCTGCTTGGCTTGATACTTGACCAGTGGCGGAGGGTCATCAAAGTCGATAAGCTCGGCCGCAGTGTCTTGGACATCCGGGCATTCGCGGCGCAGCGCAATCGCATCCGCATAAGTCAGGGGCCTGCGCCGGCGCATCTCCGGGGTGGGGCCATTGGAGGGTCCCATCGGAAACTTTGCAATGTAGATGGTGCGTGTTCCGAACTGCGTGGCCATAGACCGGATCTGTGATTCGAGGCCGGCGAGAATTGAGGCGACCAGAATAATTGTTGCCACGCCCATCAAGACGCCGAGAAC
>JASHOS010000165.1 GCA_030040995.1 Terriglobia bacterium
TGGCCCGAGAGCGGCACTTTGGACGTCGCGGGCCTCGGGCGGATCCTGCGAGCCTCGATGCTTGCGGATGGACGTCCTCTTACATTCAGGCAGACGCCGCAGCGAGTGTCGATCGACTTGCCGTCTCAATCTCCCGATCCGAACGCTAGCGTGATTGCAATAGAAACGGCGTAGCTGTTGGGACCCGGTCTTCTCCTTCTCCCGTTTGCAAGCTGATCTTTGCCCACATCTCGGGCTGGACAGCGGGGTGCACGGCTTGAGGTACAGTAGAGGAGGAACGATGCCGGAGCACGGTTGCCTCCCCCCTCATCGAACCGGACGTGCAGATTTTCCGCATCCGGCTCTCACGCACACTCTCGCTGCCCGCAGTATGCGGGACGAGCCCGCTTACCTGGCAGCCTAGCCGCGATCTCCGATGAGAACTGATATCGCAATCGGGTCTTCCGTAGGATAGCTCAGTCCCCGGGGCCGATTCCTACCGGGTCCTAAGCATCTCATGGGTAGCTCGGGCTGGCGAGCAAGATATTTGAAGGAAGTTGCCGCCAAGGACTGAACGGATCAACATCTCAGAGCTTCTTGATCGTGCAGTCGTCGATAAAATCCCAGTCAAACTCGACGCCGATTCCCGGCGTGGTTGGAGGATGGGCATACCCCTCCGCATCAATCTCAATCCGATTCTTCATTCCGAATTCCATATATGAGAGGGGATACAATAGTTCGAAAAACTCGCAGTTCGCGATGGCGCAACAGCAGTGGAGATTGACGATCTCGAGCGGATGATAGATGGTTGTGTGCAATTCGCACCGGACACCGAAGGACTCCGCCAGGTGCGCCGTTTTCATCACGGGGGTCACCCCGCCCTTCCAGGAAACATCGGTGCGAACGATGTCCACCACGCGCGAGGCGATACACTCCGAAGTTGAATAATGTGAACTCGCCAGCACTTCGGTGCCGCAAATGGGAATGTCCAGCTTGTCAGCCAGCTTTCGCAAGCCATGAAAATCAACGTCGAACAGCGGCTCCTCCAGCCAGCAGTAATTCAGTCGCTCGAGTTCCCGCCCCACTCGAATCGCCTGCTCATAATTGTAGGCGGCCACCGGGTCCGCCATGAGTGTAAAACCCGGTCCGACCGCCTCCCGACATAGGCGATATGCTTCTAGATCAAACTCCAGCCGGCCCGGCGGATGGAGCTTATACCCGTGCCAACCTCGTGATTTCACCTCCAAAGCCTGCCGGGCGTAATCCTCCGCCGCGTTGAGGACGAACGAGCTGGCATAGACGGGCACCTTCGCGCGGTACTCTCCCAAAAATCTGTAAAGCGGAAGGCCCGCTGTTTTGGCGGCGATATCATAGAGGCAGATGTCAAACGGGCCGTAGGCATAAATGGGGACATGATTCCACCAGCGGTCGTACGTGCGGAACTCCTGCCAGTGTTTTTCGCGGGCCAGCGGATCTTTGCCTTGGAAAAATGGCTTCAGAGCTGAAGCCGCTATGGTACCGGCCATCTCGGCGCCGCGCCCGGCAAAGCCAAAGGACTGGCCGTCGGCGCCTTCATCCGTCCTCATGGATACGACGATGAAGTCAAACGTCGATTTCCCACCCGCCCTCATCTCGGAATCCGACATAACCTCTCGCGTGTTGCGACAGACGCGGATTTCAATGGACGTGATCCGCACAGATGCCTCCAGCCGGGCCAGCGGTCTTCATCAACGGCTACTTGATCCCGGTCAATTTCACAACGAAGACGTACGACGCAGTCAGGCTCCCCGGATCGATTCGCGGCATTTCGATCTGGAGCTCACCTCGATGAAGTGGGCTTGAGCCCGCCGCTCCGACCAGCTCAGTTACACACGCCCGTTGAGACTAGCTAGGTCACTCTCCTCTGGACCTCGGTGAGCTTCGCGGAGATGGCGCGGCCCGTCTCCGCAACCCTAATCTCTAGCGCCCGGACCTGATGCCCGGAGATTGCTTGGCGGGCACCCTCCGCGCTATGCGTTTCGACTTGCTTGAGAATCGCTGTGTATTCATCGATCCGGATCTGGCGATCGTACATCTGGTTCATCGTTCGAATGGTGCGTGCGAGACGGGGTTGATGAGGGCTGACAAGAGCGGATTATGAGTTGCCTCGGTTAAGTACGGAAACGGGAAATCGTGCCGGGCGCAGGCGGCGAGCCGCAACTTCTCCTGACCCGAGCCAGAGATTTGGTCTCTTCCGCCGCCAATCTCTTCCGCCCACGCGTAAATTCCTGAACCGGACGTCACTTTTAGTTTAGCCGATAAACACGAGCCGCATTATCGCAGAACAGTTTACTCCGCTCGGCCTCTGACGCGTGCTGTGTTAAAAACGATAGCGTTTCCACCCATCTCTTTAAAGTGCCTGACTGATTGCATACCGGCCAATCACTCCCAAACATCACGCGGTCCCAACCAAAGCACTCAATCGTGTGCTCGACAAACGGACGAAGATCATCTGGCATCCATTTGTCGGGGTCTGCGTAGGCGACCAATCCGGAAATCTTACAGGAAATATTGGGGAGTTGAGCGATCGCCCGGATGTGTTGACGCCAAGGATCCAAAATCCTTTCTTTCACCTGCGGAACTCCGCAGTGATCGAGAATAAATGTGACTTCGGGACAGCGCTTGGCGAGATCGATCGCAATCGGTAATTGCCGGGCAAGCACGCAAATATCAAACGAAAGCCCGTAGGAGGGAAGAACGCGGATATTCTCGACAAACGTTTCGGTTTGGGCCAGGTTATCAGGCTGAGTATGGAGCACGCGACGGATCCCTTTTAGCGCAGGACGCCCCACGATCTTGTCGAGGTATTCTCGAAACCCTCCTTTCTCGGGCCGTCCACAAGCGACAACTCCCGTGAGAGGATTGTCCTTGGCTTCAGCGAGGTCGAGAATATATCGCGTTTCGTCGAGCATGTACGGCTCATCGACGTCCGCCTCGACATGGACCGATTTCTCGATGCCCACACCACGGATAGCCTCGATGTAGTCTTCCATCCGGAAGCTTCGGTTCAGCAGGGGAATATCTTTGCACCATGAGAAGGTGAAGAGGCTCATGTCCCACAGGTGCTGGTGCGTGTCAATAATTTTCACGATGTCGGCCTCCGGCGTGAATACCCGAGCCTAGACCTAGCTTCACCCAGGCGGTTAGTGTTCGCAGTCAGTTCATGCCTCCAACCTGTCGTGCCGTCCAGCATATCCCTTGCTAACCCGCGCGGCTCGGAGAGCCCGACGCTGATCCGTTTCCGTGAGGGAGCCATTGAAAGCGGCTTGAAACAGCACACCGAGGCTATCCGCTATGTTGCTCTCGATCGTTCAAACAACCCTTCGAGGTCGTGCATGACCTTCCGCGCATCGCCTCCCATGCAAAGGAACTCGTGAACCGCAAGCGACGCCCGGTCCTGAAATTCAATGTAGCCGGGATAGCGCGGCCGCAAGTAGGCACGCTGGAGAGCGGGAAGGGTGTTCCTGAAGAAATTGTTCGTCAACCGGTTCGCCTCCTCGTCATGCCAGGCCGAGAGGCGCCCGGGCTGTCCACCACTCTGGAAATAAAGCGTCTTCTGGCACTCCGCAGATGCAACGTACTCGACGTACTTCGAAGCTGCCTCCCGGCTGAGGCATGCGCTCGAAATCGCGAGACCCGTACCCCCAAGCGTGGTCCGCGGTGGCTTGGAACCCCGAATTGGACGCACGTCGCCGAACTGCAGCACGTAGGGAGCATACCCTGTGCGGGCGTAGTTCGAATAGCCATACGCGAACGGACAGTAGACGATGTCATCACGGCTGGCCATGGCCTCATAAGTGGCGATGGGATTCCAAGTGAGAATTTCCGGCGGGCAGAGCTTCACCAGCGCTCCCAGCATGGCCAATGCTTCCGACCCCGCGGCGCAATTGACGAAAGTGTCAGGCAAGGGAAATGGACCCTCGCCCGTAACAAAACAGAGCATGTAAAAGTTCATCAGGCTGTCGACGGGGATTGACGGGAAGGCGACTCTCCCACGCCGAGCCAACGTCACGAGTTCTTCCCATCTTTCAGGCAGCTGGATATGCTCTTGCCCGAGCAAGTCCTCCCGCCACGCGCTCACGGGCGCCGCCGCATCAATAGCAAGCGCCCACTGATGGCCTTCGTAGAAATAACTGGAGTGGGATTCTCCCACCCAGTCTTGGGCCTGCTCGTTTGCAAAGCTGGCGCTTAGCGCTTCGTCGAGCGGCGCCAGCACGCGATCACGCGCCGCTTGACCAACAAAAGGGTGATCGATCACCAGAAGATCAAATTTCCGCACCAGGTCTTCGAGCGGGTAATCGGCGAACTCTTGCAAGCTGCGCCTCTCCCAGAGAATCTGGATGTCAGGATGGATCTCAGAAAAGCGTTGCGCTGTCGCGACCATGGGAAGAAAGCCGCGGGAATGATTCCATGTGATGCCTCGGAGCAGGATGGGACTAGACATGCGGTTCCGTCGCCTCGTTTCGCCTACCCTGGGCTACTGCGCTGCGGATGGTTTCTTGATTATCGTCATTGGTTGACGGCAGGCTCGCCACCGCGCTCGCTGGACCGGTACGCAGCCTCAACCAGCGCCATTGTTTTGAAGGCGTCGTCCACGGCGGTGGTGGGCTTATCCTGCGGATCATCAGCCCATCGCATCACACTCGCCATCGTTCCAACAAAGGCGTCCGGGAACCAACTGCCGGCGATCCGGACCGGTTCCCAACGCGGCGGTTCCGAGCCGCGAAGAATACAATACTCCATCTCATCGGGCGCACCTGCCGGGTAATTCATGAGCAGGCCCATTTTGGCGATAATTGCGCCTTGCGTTCCCTCCCACTTGATAAAACTTTCCTGATGCCCCAGGCCGAACACGTGTCCGTGGTTCGTGGAAATGCATGCCCGCACGGTGTCACCGTAATCCAAAATTAGGGTTGATCTCGTGGGAGCAAGTTGCGGCGAGAGTGGGTGCTTCAGGGTTTTGGCGTAGACACCGCGCGGCTCACCGAGAAACGAACGCAGCAGGTCGACGTAATGGATGCTATGGTACAGAATCTCCACGCGCGCGGCGTCCTGCATAAAACTCCACAAGTGCCACGGCGTGTAAACGCTCACACGCACTTCCATATCGTGCAGTTCGCCGATTGCATGCTGTTCGAAAAGGCTTCGCGCCGCAAGCACGTAAGGTGCATAACGGAGCTGAAAGTTGACAGCAGCCCGAAGCTGCTTTTGGTGGCAAAGGTCGAGGATCTTGCACGCCTCGTTCAGAGTTTCGCCCATCGGTTTTTGGATCAAAACTCCGCTTCCGTCCGGCAGGTGCGGCAGCACCGGGAGAATTTGGGATGCGGGAATGGCAATGTCAAACACCGATCCGGCGGGAGCTTCTCTGATCGCGCTTTGGAGTGACTGAAAAACGGTGGGAACGGCGAATTGTCGGGCGAGTTGCCGGGCGCGCTCCGCGTCCCGATCGTAAATGCCGGCGACCGGAAAACCCGCTTTCCGGTACGCAGGCAGGTGGGCATCACGCGCGATCCCACCCGCTCCGATCAGGAGGATGGGCCGGGGAGACCGAGGCAGCGCCGGCTTCTGGTTCAATTCGAGTTGCGGCATAATGTTTTGTTGTTTCACCGAAATCCGCCACATAATGCCCGGGATTGCATCCAAGGCAACGCCGCCTTGACGGCTCACCAACATTTCTCCGCGAAACGACAGTTTACAGATAAAATGAAAGGTGTCAATGAGAAAATCCCGGAGCAGCTCCAGGAAGTACTCGGTGCCGGCTCTCGAAAAAGGGCTCGACATTCTGGAAGCCCTGGCTTCGGCTGCGGTTCCCCAGTCCCTGTCAGAGCTCGCACGAAGTATGGACCGCACCGCCAGCCAGTTATTTCGCATGCTCAGCGCCCTCGAAGCGAGGGGCTACATTGAGCGCGACCCGCTTTCCGGAAAGTACGGTTTGACCCTGCGTCTGTATGAGCTGGCTCACACCCATTCTCCGGTGGAAAAGTTGCTCCGCGCTGCCGCCATTCCGATGCGGTTGCTCGCCGAACAGATCAAAGAATCCTGTCATATCAGCACGCTGGATCAGGAACGACTGGTAGTGTTAACACAGGTAGAAAGTCCGGAAGTCTACCGCTTTTCGGTCGAAATAGGTTTCGCCTATTCGCCAATTCACACAGCTTCAGGACGACTCTTGCTGGCGTATCTTTCGGAAGAGGTGTTTCAGCACTTCTGCGAGGCTTCGGCCGAGTACGCCGCTCTGGATGTACCTGCAAGGAAGAGGTTCCTGGCACGTTTGTGGGAGATTCGCGAAAACGGCATTTCGACCGGGCATGATGAGCCGGTCATCGGTGTGCAGAGTTATGCGGTCCTTATCGGAAAACCAGAAGTTGACATCACCGCGGCGCTAGCTGTCGCATCTTTGCAGATCCGCGGGAAAAAGCAGAATGTCCGGGAAACCGTGGAAGCTCTAAAGTGCACTTCGCGCGAAATCAATCGCGCCATAGGGTTGAGGGTATGATTCAATCGACATACTTTGAAGAATATGCCGTGGGCTCAGTGCGGGAAAGCCTCGGCAGGACCATTACAGAGACTGATATCGTCTTGCACGCCGGGCAAAGTGGAGATTTCTATCCCCACCACGTAGATGCGGAGTGGTGCAAAGGGCAGGAGTTTAAGCAGCGCATCGCACACGGGACACTCGTGCTTACAGTGGCAGTTGGACTGACGGCCGCCCAGATTAATCCCAAGGCCTTCACCTACGGCTATGACCACATACGGTTCATCCGGCCCGTTTTTATCGGCGACACGTTACGCGCGCGAGTGACCCTGAAGGAAAAGCGCGACGCTGTCAAACGGCCGGAACACGGAGTCGTGGTGGAGCTTGTTGAGGCGCTTAACCAGCGGGAGGAAACGGTCCTCGTTTGCGAGCACCTCCTCATGGTTAAAAAGCATCCAGCAGGCGGCGGGCAGTAAACGCTGCCGGCGAGTAGGCCAGTTCCGGACATAACGCTGCCCTTTCAGTTCACCCATGCCGCGCTCAAGGCGTTGCCGCCCAAACGCACGGTTATATCCGGGGCGTAGGCCTTGACCCAACAGCATTTTACCTGTACCGTCTCTTTTTATAAGCGAAACGCGACCTGCTAGTTGGTCCGATCCGCTCTGGTAAGGAGTACGAATGAAGCCGCTCGAAGACGTTCTGGTTCTCGATTTCAGCCAATTCCTCGCCGGGCCTTGGGCGGCGCTGCGGCTGGCGGATCTGGGCGCGCGGGTGATCAAGATTGAAAGGCCGCACACCGGGGACCTTTGCCGTCAGTTGTATATCTCAAATCTCGAGCTCGATGGGGACAGCACCCTTTTCCATTCCATTAACCGCAATAAATTGAGTTTTGCCGCAGATCTAAAGAAGCCCGGAGACCGCGAGCGTGTTGAGAAGTTAGTGATGAGGGCGGACGTGATCGTTCAGAATTTCAGGCCTGGCGTGATGGAGAAAATTGGTTTTGGCTATGATGCCGTCCAAAAGATCAATTCCCGCTTAGTGTATGCGGAAGTTACCGGGTACGGCAAGGCCGGGCCCTGGCGCGACAAGCCCGGCCAGGATCTGCTTGCACAGTCGCTTTCGGGTCTGGTGTGGCTGAACGGCGATGCGGACCAGCCCCCAACGCCTTTTGGTTTGGCCGTCGCCGACATGTTTGCAGGCGCTTATCTTGTCCAGGGAATCCTGGCGTGTCTCGTCCGGCGGGGAAAAACCGGTAAGGGCGGGCTGGTGGAAGTGAGCCTCCTGGAAGCGGTGCTCGACTACCAGTTCGAGGTTCTGACCACTCACTTGAACGACGGCGGAAAGCTTCCGGAACGGAGCACGTTCAACAACGCTCACGCATATCTCGGAGCTCCCTACGGAATCTATGCGACAGCTGACGGATACCTTGCGCTTGCGATGGGTTCCGTTAACCGCCTCGGCGAACTGCTGGCTTGCGAGGCGCTGACGGCCTATCCGGACCCGAAGACGTGGTTTTCGGATCGCGACGAGATCAAGCGAATCCTCGCTCAACATCTTAAAGCCATGCCGACGGCGCATTGGCTCGGTATCCTTGAGCCGGCCGATATCTGGTGCTCTGATGTCTTCACGTGGCCACGGCTATTGGCACACGAGGCATTTAAGGTTTTGGACATGCTTCAAACGGTGCGCCGCACAAACGGAGCGAGCCTCCTGACAACCCGTTGCCCCATCCGCGTGGACGGGGAGATATACAAATACAATCGGGGCGCGCCGCGGATAGGCGAGCACACCCAGCAGATCACGTCTGAATTTGATCTCTGAGAGTCCGCCGTATTAACCATTACCGGGCTTGCCTCCCTGGGGAGAAAACGTTACCACGTATCGCCTGACAGATCTTGCATGATGCGTTCCAAGACGATCCCCCGGCCATGTAGCCTTGCCACAAGTAACCTCGCGCACTAAAAGGAGCCGTGAACCGTGAATCCCAATCCCGACCCCGCCAAACATGCCGAAATCCCCGTCTGGAACGCTGAGAATTGGTTTTATGAAGACTTCGAAATCGGCCACAAGATTCGTTCTATTCGCCGAACCATTTCCGAAGGGGAGAGCATGCTCTTTAACGCGTTGGTTTTGGATATGCATCCTTACGTCGGCGATCAGATTTTTGCCAGCAAGGAGGGCATATTCGGTAAGCGGCTTGTGGCGGGCGCGTTCGTATTTAGTCTGGGCCTCGGGCTGGTCGCAACCAATTGTGTCAACGCGTTCAGCTACGGCTACGACAGGTTGCGGTTCATCAAACCGGTTTTCATCGGCGACACAATTTATACCATCCGGACCAATCTAGAGAAACGTCCCAAGTATCGGGACATGGGATTGATCAAAGCATCCTACGAAGTGTTCAAGAACGAAGGTGATTTGGCGCTCTATTGTGAGCACCTTCAGACCGTCCGGTACCGCGAGCCATCTCTCTGGCAGAATCAGGTCGAGAAAAACTGATGTTCTCCCGGCGTGGGGTTGACCTCGCAACGCCAGAGATCGTTGTTGTTTGCCACAAGCCGCGGCACTGAGCGGAGGGCTGCTCGTGTGGTTTCCTACAGGGAGGCTGGAACCATGTTGAAAAAGTCGAAAAGAGCGATCAGCCGCCGCCAGTTTCTGGCGAGCGTGGCCGGCGGGCCCCTTGCAGGGCTCATGCTGGTTTCCTGCGGGCGCAAATCCCAACAGGTGGGGAAAGCGCCCGCCGAAGCTTTTCTCGTGCCCAATTTTCATCCAGCGAGCTGTGGCTGGCTGGATACTTTCTCTGAAGAACGCCTATACTGCTGCAATAGCTATCTGGATCATCTCGATCGCGTGCGGGACGATCCCACCTACAAGTTTGTTCTTTCAGAGTGCGACAACATGATTGCCATTATGAATTTCCAGCCACAGCGCATTCCGGAGATCAAGCAAAGGTGCAAGGAGGGACGCGTCGAGCTAGTCAATGCCACGTTCCTCGAAATGGCCATTAATCTATCGGGTGGCGAAGCGCTGATCAAGCAGGGGGTGGAAGGGCTGCGATGGCAGGAAGAAGTGATGGGGTCCAGCCCACGCTTCGCGTGGACGATCGACGAGTGCGGCGTCCACGATCAGATGGGCCAGCTCTGTGCCGGGTTGGGACTCCAGGCGATGGTCTACTGCCGGATGAACAAGACCGGCAGCAGGATTCACTGGATAGAATCGCCGGATGGCTCGCGCGTACTTGCCCTTTGCCCGGGTAATTATGCCGACTTCAGTCCTGTATTTCGTACGAAGGCGCCATTAAGCCGGGCGCAGCTCCGACAGCTTGAGCAGGAGCTGAGGGAAAAAGCGAAGACAACACCTGCGGGCGCTCCCATCCTCGTGCTCGGAGGGAGTGGGGACTACAGCCTGGCCCCGCTTTACAAGGGATATACAGAAGAGCTTCTCGGGCAGTGGAAACAAGTCAATCCGGAAACGGAGCTTCGCATCGCCACCGCCGGAGAATATTTGGATACCATCTGGGAGCCTGTTCAATCTGGAAAAATTAAAATTCCGACCATGCTGGGTGGCACCGGCTATACTTTTGACTCTTTTTGGATTGAAAATCCAAACGTCAAAACGTGGTACCGACGCGAGGAGCACGCCCTCCAAGCCTCAGAGTCCCTGGCAACGGGCGCAACCCTCCAAACCGGCTTGCGATATCCCACCAAGGACCTTTACGATGCATGGGCCCAGATGCTTCTCAATATGGACCGCAACTCACTTTGGGGGTCGGCGGCGGGGATGGTTTTTGTCAGCCCGAAATCCTGGTGTGTCCAGGATCGCATGGAGTCCGTGCAGGCGATCAACAAGAAAGTTCAGAGGCGAGCGCTCGAGTCGTTGAGCCGGCCGGGAGAAGACCTGGTTATGTTCAACCCGCTCAATTGGGAAAGGAGCGATCCCATAACGATCCAGCTCGGGCCGGGCGAAAGCTTGAAAGGGATCGAATGCCAGGCGGTGCCGGGGGGACAAACATTATGCGATCTCCGTCTCCCTTCCTTCAGCATCTCCGGATCCGAAGTTCGTCGCCAAGGTCCGGCGCCGGCCAAGAAGATTCCACTACCCGAAACCGTCGAGACCCTTTATTATGCCGCCCGGATCGACCCAAAAACCGGCGCCTTGGATAGCCTTAAGCTGAAGCCTTCGGGGCGGGAGATGCTGGCGGCGCCGGCTAACGTAATCATCGCCGAAAAGCCGAAGGAGCAGCGCGGTGATCCCGGCGACTTCATGCTCCCCCGGCCGGATCGCATCAGGCTCGCCTCCTCAAGCGATTTCAAATCCACCATATCCGCTTATTCCGGCCCGCTCGCAATAACGGTTGTTATCCAAAGCGAGTTTTACGGTAACCAGCCTAGCCGCCGAGTCATGCACTTTTACAACGAGCATCCCCGCATCGACTTCGAAACCGAGCTCCAGGACATCCCGAATCCCACGGTCGTGGTCTCTGAGTTTCCGCTGGCGGAGGAAATTAACGAAGTCCGGCGAGGCATCCCGAACGGCTTCTCTCATGCAGCCTGGGCCAAGCCGAATCCAAACCTTCACGGCTGGGCTAAAGGCATCGTGCCGGCCGTGCGCTGGATCGATTTCGCACTGGCGGGTGGGGGTGGTGTTGCCCTGCTGGACCGCGGGTTGACAGGCCGGGAGCTGGACGGTCGGACACCCATCATTTATCTGTACAATGCGACGGATACTTATTACGGTTATCCGAATCCATGGCTCAGTGGACGGGGAAAGCATCACTTCGATTACGCACTGGTAGCCCACGAGAGCGCCTGGGAGGATGCTCGAATTCCCCAGATGGCGTGGGAATATAACTCGCCGCCCCTTTGGATTCGCGGCAGGAAAGCCGCAGCGGCCAAGAGTTGGGTGAGCACCTCCAACAACCTCATCGTTCCGGTTGTCCGCCGGGAAGAGAGTGAAATCGAAATGAGGCTTATCGAATGCTTCGGCCTACCGGGGACAGGTGAAGTAGCGTTAAATCTGCCGCATCGCGGCGCAACTCTTACGAATTTGCGTGGTAAGAATGGCCATCCTCTCGAAGGAGGATCGCCTTACCGGTTTCCCGTCCGGCCGCAGCAGATTGTGACGCTCCGGTTCCGAACAGAATCTCCGGTCGAGAAGATCAAGCCCATTCTGGAGTGGGATCCGTTCGTTCCCAAGTCGAAGATCGCGGCTCTCCACCAATATGGAAACTACAAAGGTCATCCTCCGCGAGGCGATCACACATGATAACTACATCCGAGCGCGGCCGCTGAGGTGGATTTTTCGGAGACAGACGGGTATGGTTACGAGACGGGCGTTTTTAAAAGAACTGATCGTTGCAGCCGGAATCGCAGAGACCCGCGGCCGTGTCGGCGCGCTTGCTTCGCCAACGGGCGCCATCGCGGTCCCGCGCCAAATCAAGGCGTTTTGTATTGATTTCAATTGGGTCCACCAACATGGGAAAATGGTATTCGCGCCCCCGGGCCATTGGGCGGACGCTTTCCCGGCAAAGCACGTGCGCTGGTACGAGGACCTCGGCGTCAACGTGATCCAAACGTTTGCGGTGTCTTGCAACGGGTACGCCTGGTACCGGCATGGTTTCGTCCCTCCCCAGCCGGGACTGCAGCATGACTTCCTTCCAGGCGTGGCCAGGCTCGGCCAGAAAAAAGGGCTTCTCGTCATGGGGTACTTTTGTGTGGGCGCCAATTCAAAGTGGGGCCGAGATCATCCCGACCTTAGTTACGGCGCGCCCACTACTCCCCACATCCCATATACGGACAATTATCTGGATTACCTCTGCCGCTCGATAGAAGACGCTATCCGGAGAACGCAAATGGACGGCACAATGCTCGATTGGGTATGGAACCCTTCTGCGGAACTCCGGAAGAATTGCTGGCTGCCTGCGGAACAAAGGCTGTTCACGCAGCTTACCGGCAAACCATTTCCCAAAAGTGGCTCACCAGCCGGCGAGGAGATGCTCGACTACGAGCGTAAAGCCATCAATCGTTGCTGGGCCCGCATAAAGGAAACCCGCGACAGGACCAATCCCAGATGCATCTTGTGGCTCTCCGTCAGTAATATGGCGGACCCGTCCATCCATGACTCGCCCATGCTCCGGGAGATCGACTGGCTGATGAACGAGTCGCCGGACATGACGCTTTACCGGCTCGGCAGGCAAATGACAGGGCGGCAAACTCGCATGCTTCAGAACCTTGTTGGCTGGTCGACGGACAATGTAACGAAATTTCTGACGGACCCGAAACACCACACCTTCGACCTCTATGGCTTTGCAATGCCGCGAGCCAATTCGCTTCCCCTGCCGGTGAAGGATTATTTGAGCCAGCCAGTGGATAGCTTCACGGGACCAGGCATTTTCAGCATTAATGATCGGAATATAGCCGCCCTGGCGCGGTTCTATCGCGAGTTGCCTGTATAGTAGGCGCGCCGATCAGTGGTCAGCGGGCTTCGCGAGTTCCGGGGCGGCCGCGCGTCGAGGATGTCCAGCGTCGAAGAATGCAAAGCTGACGAATGAGCGAATCCGCGGCAGAAGTGATGTATGCATGCCCGCTTGGTCCCTCTATCCTCGGACTGCCGTCGTTCCTTGGTGCTATCTCGTTTCGAAAATGGGTCCACAAGTGATGGTTGTGCTCGAGTGAGGTGTGGTGAGCAACCACAGCAGCGACAATGAAGATTTCACGACGGAAATTCCTTAAAACCTCAGGCGCTGTAACAACTGCCGGAGTACTACCCGCTGGAAAACCGGTTGCGAATGATCCTGAACTTTTGCATGCCTATCAAGTCGCCAAGCGTCACTTGATCATTCGAAATGGTCCCAGTCCCAATTTTTTTGAAGGGATGCTTCTCGGTAATGGCGATATCGGAGTCTGCGCTGTGCTGCGTCCGGACGCCTTGGGCCTTCACCTTGGAAAAAGCGATGCCTGGGACATCCGGGTGAGCGAAGATATCGAGAGATACGTGCTTACCTTTCCCGAGATTCTGAAGCTCTGGGAACGAGCGAGTGAGGAAGCGAAACGTTTGGGCAAGCCTGATATGCTCTTCCTCGAGTCCAGCGTCCCTTTTTTCCGGGAGTACACGGACAGGGTTGCTTCGTCGTACGCAAGAGCCTGGCCTCGTCCGTGGCCCTGTGGGACCATCTGGGTACACTGGGACCCGCGCTGGGTCCGCGCTGGCAGGCAGACCCTCGATCCCTCAAATGGCCTCCTTACTGTCGAGCTTACGGTTGAAACTCCACAAGGCGGACAGAGCAATCCTGTGATCTCCTGTTTTGTCGATTGGGCTACCGGACTTATCTCTGTCTCCACAGATGGCGCCGTACCTTTTTCTTCGCTCTGCTACTATCCGGCGCTAGATCAGGTTCGCTCCTTTCCACTGACTGGCCAGGAACGCTCGGCAACAACCGGGCTGCTCCCGCCTCCCGAGATCGACGGGAAAGTGCACGAGCGGTTTGCTGAATTTGCTTGTCAGCAACAGTTACCCGCCACTGGCCCGACCGATCGGGAACTGGACCCGCCTCAATCGGATAGGGATCGTAACTTCTCCGTATTTGCCCGCGTGACCGGTTCCTGGGCGCTTGAAGAGCTTTTGGATAACCAGAATCGGCTTAAGGAGCATGGCCAGCAGTCACAAGATGGATACACGCACTACACGGATCGGCCGGGAATCTACCTCCGTGCAAAGAGCGCGCAGCGCTTGCGCCTGGATTTAAAGATCGTGACGCCGCGCGACATTTTGCTAGACCGATTAGAACTGCAGGCTGCAGCCACCGGCGAGAAGAAACCTTGGATCCTGATCAATCAGAATCGCTCGTACAGCGCGGAATGTGCTCAAAGCTTAGCTCGCGCACGGCAGGAAATCGGGCGGCTGGCAGAGCTGCCGGTGAGCCGCATACAAAAGGATTCTGAAGCGTGCTGGAAACGGTTCTGGTCGCGCTCCGCCGTGGAATTTGAAGACAAAGAACTGGAGAGGATCTGGTACCACAACCAATACTTCCTTGCCTGTTGTCTGCGCGAACGAAAGACCGCTCCGGGCCTTTTTGGAAATTGGTCATTCGGAGCTATTGGCACTGCATGGCACAGCGATTACCACATGGACTACAACACGCAGCAGGTCTTCTGGGGAGTGTTTTCAAGCAACCATGTAGATCAGCACCTGCCTTACGTGGAACTTTGCCACAATCTGCTGGCCATGTCCGAAAGATACGCGCGGGAAAAATTCAATTTGCCGGGCGCCTACTTCCCGCACTCAGCGTATCCCGTGCCTAGCCAAATGGTGCCTTATCCGGTGCCTCCCTGGGGCTATCAAATCAGTGAAACGCCCTGGACAGTTCAGAGCCTGTGGTGGCAGTACTTATACACACAGGATATCGATTATCTGCGTCACGTCTATCCCATTCTTCGCGCCGCAGCGGAATTTATGACGGCCTATGTGCAAAAAGGAGAGGATGGAAAATACCACGTCACTCCGACGGTCTCGTCAGAAAACTGGGGTTTCACTGTCGGATACCGCTTGAACAAGGACTGTATTCTCGATCTTTCCTTGACCGCTTTTCTATTGGATGCGGTCATTGAAGGCTCGACGGTTCTCCAAACAGATAGTTCACAGCGCGCTCGCTGGAAGGAGGTGTGGGAAAACCTGGCGCCTTACCCGAAGGCGGAAGGCCCGCATGGTGAAGTCTGGCGGGATGTAGCCGATGGACCGTTAGAATACATCTATAATGTTCCGCTGACGCTAGCTCCTGTTTTTCCTGCAGAGCAGGTTGGGCTGGGGCGCGGCGAAGATCAACTGGGGATCGCCCGCCGCACGGCTCGAACGGTTCGACTGGAAGGTGGCAACGACCTCGTTTTCCAACCGATGATCCGTGCCCGCCTCGGTGTGCTGAATCTGCGTTGGTTCAAGCGGCAGGTTCGATACTGCTTGTTACCGAATGGGGCGTGCGGCGATCGTGTGCGGCAAGTGGGGGGCCGATATAATGACTCGACAGATTTTGATTTCATGATGCACATGGGCATCTGGACCGAAAATCTCGCTCTGCCGGTGGTGTTGAACGAATGCCTTTTGCAGAGCTATACGGGAACCATCCGCCTCTTTCCAAATACCCAAAATTTAAAGGGCGCGCGGTTTGTAGACTTGCGTGCCGTCGGGGCATTCCTGATAAGCGCTGACTATGACGGCAAAAGTATCTCTCAGGTATCGCTACTCAGTGAAAAGGGTAAGCCGGTCCGTCTTGTGAACCCATGGCCATCCCAAACCGTTCGAGTAACGCGCGCCCGCGACGGGCAGAACGTTTCAATTCGCAAGGAGAAGGGGGCACTGGTTTTTCCCACGGAAGCAGGCGAGCGCTACCGTATCGAACCATCCTCATAGACAGTTGTTGGCCGGCCACTCACACCGTTACAAGGAAGCCGGCACCGTAAACCGAGAGAATCTGAAGATGAGCGAGTCAACAAGGTTCCTGCTCGTGCTGCAATGTCTGTGGTTTCTTGAATGCCCTCCGGCCTTGTCCGGACATGCGGAGCTTGCGATTGCACTGTCACGGGAGGAATGTCACTAAATTCTCGAAGTCCTCCGCCGTTCCGCATTCCAGGTAAACCGTCAGACTCTCAACCGCTTCGCCGATGGGCATGGTGTCCGAAACGACAATCACCCCCGGCATGGGCTGCCGCGACCGAATTCGTTGGTAAGCATGTTTCGGGATTGTCTGGCGGTCATGAGTAAGCACGATCCGGTGTTGCTCGGCAGCCCATTCAAGCAAGGCGGAATCTTTGCTGCCGCCAAGCCCGACATTCTGGGCTATAAGAATATCAAGGTGTCCGGCTCGGAGCTTAATTCCTCGTAGTATCCTATGACTGAAATTTTCGTCGGCGAGAACAGACAGCATGGGTGGGCTTGAGCTTACGGTTTGGCCTTCAACTGCGCATACCGTTTTCGCACGCGCCGCCTCAACGCCTCGGCCCGTGTACGTTCCTCGATCTCGGCCCGGACCTTTTGGGCCTCTTCTTCGCGCCGCCGCAAATACTCGCTGACGCGGTCCTCGTGCTCGAGATAGTACGAGATCGCACCATATATCTCGCGAAGGCTGAGGCCGGGATAATCGTCCTGGATTTGTTCGGCCGTCGCCCCCTGAATGAATTCGTGGACAACCGAATCGAGCGTGACGCGCGAGCTTCCGATGCGGATCGAGCCATCTTCCCAAAGCGTCAGTGGCGCTGTCTGTGTTGTTTCGAGTGCGGGCATCAGGTCAATTATACAGGAGTCGCAGACCTCCACGATCTCTGCAGGTCTCCGCGACAACTGGCCGCCGATTAATCTAATTCGGCTTGCCTTTTTTCCGAGGTTCCGATTCAAGAATCCGTTTACCACTCTGCTGAATATAGTAGTCGGCCACCGGGCCGGCCATCCCGAGCTGTTATTGCAATTGCTTGCCCGCTTCTGTTTCCGCCGCTGGATCTTTCGGCTGGTTTTCCCGCAGTCGACCGCGTTCCGCAGTCGGAGAGAGAGTGACAGTACGCTACCCGTAAGCTCAAGGCCGGAGAAGACCCAAATCAGATCATTCGCGATATGGCTGCCTGCTGCAGCAAGGACCGGTACGACAAGAATGACCCGACCAAGCCGGTTGCGTCGGCCAAGGCCCGCCCTTATTATTACGCTGAGCAAACAATGACGAAGGCGATGGCCACGCTCGGCATAACGAAGCAGCCCGCGCGAACCGCCAAGGCGGCTGGCAGCTCGCGGGAGACGGAAGCTACGCCGAGCCGGTAATGATCGTTTTGCGAGGATTTTGAAATGCCATCTGGAAACAGATTCTTGCGAAACGTGCTTAAGGTCGCCGCACTATTCTTGTTGACAGTCCTGGCGGCCGTAGCTATGCAATTCGTGTGGGCTTACTATAGGGCGCCTCGGGTGGTTTCACGTTTCGAGCATTCGACTCCCCTACCCCTTGACCCAGCTCAGTTCGGCAAAGCCCGCCTCCAATGGCTTCTGACTGTCGATGATCCGACTTTTTACCACCACGATGGTGTAGACGGCAGGACCCCCGGCGCTGGCTACACAACGATCACACAGGGCATCGTGAAGTTGATGTTTTTCGAGCATTTTCGACCCGGGCTGCTCCGATGGCGCAAGATAAAACAAACAATTATCGCTCTCGCGTTCAACGCTCGTGTGTCGAAGGAGGAGCAACTGCGCATATTCGTGAATGATGTGTATCTCGGTAGTCAAGATGGCCACCCAGTGAGGGGTTTTTCTGGGGCAGCACAGGCGTATTTTGGAAAACCATTCGCGAGGCTCAGCAATGAGGAATATCTGGGGCTTGTTGCGATGATCGTTGCCCCTACAAAATATAGCCTGACGAAGCACCCCGACCAAAATCATGAGCGAGTGCAGCGAATCAAGCGGTTATTGGCCGGAAAGTGCCGGCCTACATCGGTGGAGGATGTCGAATACTCCAGTTGCGCGGAGTGATTGCGTTCATGCTTTGTGGGCGGATTCCAGCCGATTTACCAAACAACACGAAGCGTATCCGCAGGCAAAGGATTTTGGATGGGGATTTTCCGCGTGCACTCGGGTGGGCGGCCGAAGTCTGGAGTGACTTATTTCCGAAACCACACTCTCCGCACGCGCACCAGGTGGGCGATCTTCACGACATTGCTGGCCGGGGGGTTGTTTCTCGCGGCTGGCAGTATCCGGATTGAGACGCTTCGAGCGTATATCTCAGTGTTTTCGGCATTGCTTTAGCTCACGATGCTGTCGGTCGATCCAGGGCTTGCCCAGGAGCGCGCGCATCCGCTGGCCGACCGACAGGACGCGGATGCGCGTTTTGGCGCCGGATTTCTATTTCTCGTAACGGTCGGGTTTGCAGCAATGGACGTGGGTCGGCTGCATCAATCTGACGCCGTTCCGGTGCCCGTGAGCATTATTGCGCTCATTGTGTTCGCGGCGGCTCTGGGCTTGCAAATCTGGGCAGCGCGTTCCTCCCGAAAGTCACCTGCAATACGCGTCACCGAACATCGCATTCCTTACTAAAAGGCTGTGCAATGACCTTTGAATTCCGGCAGGCCGCGCTTAGTTATCCCCAGCCCGTCATTATTCCGAGTCGACTCATAAAGTTGAGATTCTTAGCAATATCTACGGCGTATACCCGGCACAATCGCGGCCTTGCCAAGAAAGGATTCAAACACCATCCGGGCAAGTTCGCGCGCCTCCGGCGGCACCCGGATAACAACGCGAACGACGTCCTGCCCAAAGATGGATTCAACTATCGCCGCCTAGTCGAAGCTTTCAAGCGAGTCTTCGGCGCTACGTTAGCGCAGTTGTAATAAGATGTCGCCACGAGAAGGCCCTTATTGGCTCGATGCGAGTGCTGAACGCCGTAGAGTCTCTGAACTGCATCTATTCCAGCATGGTGCCCCGGAGCATACTTCTTGCATTCGACAAGCGTAAGGAAGGCACAAGCCCGACTACGGAGGTATGCATAAATATCGAACCCACCGTTAAACAAGGCTCGCGCATTCGATCATATCCGAGTAACATGGAGTTGAGGAGGCAGAAGACATGAACAGGCGAGAGATGCTGGCCACCACGGGTGCTGCGACACTTGGGGCACTTTGCATGCCGAAGCTGATGAGGGCCGAGGCTCCAGCTAGCCGGGTTGCGATTGCGCGTTGCCGTGATTACGCGCAGTATACGCAGCAACTCTCTCTCGCGTTCGATCAGATGGGTGGCATCGAGAAGTTGGTGCGCGGGAAGACCGTTGCGCTCAAGCTGAATCTCACCGGAAATCCGAAGAACTGGCCTCTGACGCCTGAGCTTCCTTATCGGACGGATGCGCGGACGGTGGCGGCGGCAGTGCATCTATTTGCAAAGGCGGGTGCGCGGCGCATTCGCATAATTGAAACCTTCTTCCCGGCCGATCAGGATCTGTCGCTGTGGGAACGCTACGGCTTGGACGTAAATGCTATTAACAACATGGGTGTGCCGGTGGTTTGGGAAAATGCGCAGAACCTGGGCAACTATAAGCAATATGTGCGGATCAAGGTGCCCTGGGGCGGGTACACCTATCCGGCATACCACCTGAACCCGGCGTTCTTCCAGTGCGACGTATACGCTTCGCTGGCGAAGCTGAAGAACCATTGGATTGCAGGCGTGACCATGACGATGAAGAACAACTTCGGCGACACGCCCTGCTCGCTCTATGGCGGGGACTGCGGAACTCACGGGAACGAGCGGCCGACGAAAGAGCGCGGACCTGTGCTGCATGACGGAACGACGCCTGTGCCCTCGGGAGTAGATGCCGAGTTGCATCCTGATTCGCCGCGCGATCCGGGCTATCGGGTTCCGCGAATTCTAGTTGATCAGAACGGTATTCGGCCAATTGATATCGCGATCGTGGATGGCGTGGAGACGGTGCGGGGAGGGGAAGGCCCGTGGCTTCCTGGCCTGGAAAAGATGACACCGGGCGTGATTATTGCCGGCCGCAACGCCGTCTGCGTGGACGCTGTCGGGATGGCAGTGATGAGCTACGATCCGTATGCGGAGCGCGGCACTTCTCCGTTCATACGAGGCGACAACTCGCTGCGTCTCGCGGAAGAAGCCGGGATCGGAACACGGGACCTGAAGCGTATCGAAGTAGTCGGACTTTCGATTAAGGACGCTCATATCAATTTCGGACCCGGCGCGGTTGGTAAAAAGCTGAGCGAATTGAACTCGTAATCGCACCCGGGGAATCTGGTTGGGAGAGCTTGCTTGCGCACGCGTCCACTGAGGGCGTAGGTGCGCTCAACGGTAAGCCCGTAGATTTGTCAGTTCCAAATTTATTTGCGAATACAAGCGAGATCCCTTGCCGCGGTGGGAAAGTCCTAAGTGAGGGCAAACGGGACCAAGATCGAAGGTCACTGCATCAGCGACAGCAGCAGTGTCGCCGTTTTGCTCCCATGATTTGCGCGCTTCCCTGCGACGATTTTTCGCACGGCGCCGCTACTTCCGGGTAATTTCGCACAGTTGCACGAATACTAGACTAGATGCCGAGCCCAGAATTGGGCTGTGTCTACTTGCACTATTTAGGGTTAGCTGGCGGGGACGACGGGACTCGAACCCGCGACCTCATGCGTGACAGCAGAGTGACACGTTTCCGTCCCTTTCATTCATCTCTTTGTCTCCCATAGACTTACTCCCACTCGGGGCGGTCTGCCTTCGCTCAAAGGATAGCCCCTTTCCCATCAGTCTGATACATTTTTGGCACATTTTTCGCACAGCAGCCATAAATGGGGTCTCGAGTCGAATGCGCCAGCCGCAGCCGGACCGGTTCCCACCGGCTCGGTTGCCAAGTCCTTTCTCCCGTCTATTGGGATGACGAAGAAACGGTTGAAGCAGGTCGAATCCATCCTGCTTAGCCGTCATGAGATCGCTCGTTCAGGGGCACCCAATCCCCGATATCGTCGCACCGGCCCAGTGGCAAGCGATGGAATACGGTCCACACTGACCGCATATATGTCCTATCGTTTCAGGCCATGGCAGGATCGCTATAACTTTCTCTACCGGTTTCAATGTGTCCGGCATAGCGCTGCTCGTAGGCCGGCGATCCCTCAACATCAATCTTTAGGTCGTACCAGCTATGAGTCTGTAATAGCGGAACTGTTATGCTCGTGCGCGCTGGTATTCTATCCGCTGGGCGTAGTTTCACAACCCACTGTCTGTTGGCTGCCATCAGATCTACGACCACAACTGCCAAAGGGTGACGTGAATTTTGATTCACAAAATCTATCTGAGCGTTTCCGCTTGCCTTTCCATTAATGATTTCAGGCTTCAGGTACGCCTTAAGTGACGGGTCATTCATACTACCCCGGAACTCCCGATAAAATCCGTTAGGGCCGTGCACTGTGAGATGGTACACCCCTCCTGAGAAATCCTTTAGCGGCCATTCATCCGATACCCTGTCGCCACTGGCGACCGCATAGTCGCGTGCGTGAAAGCTTTCGAATGCAGGGAGCCTGCTACTGCATTCCCGTAATCTGCCCATCGCATAAACTCGGAAGGGTGCCCCAGCGGCTTGATCGCCAAACAGTTCGTTCTTCGCCGCAAGGCTCATCACAAATGCGCATCTCTCTGCGTCAAAACTGCCATCCACCTCCAATTCGTACGGCAGTGCACATGCGGCTCGCACACCGCCTTCCTGCCGTGGCAGCAAAGGAGAATTACGCATGTCATCGCGAATACCGGCAATTTCCTTTTGGTCCAATCGACCGAAATCGTCCGGCATGGGCATATACTGCGCCGCATTAATAGAAACGACGAAGGGCTCACGTTTCACCGGCTCCGGCAATCCCGTCCTCTTTCCATCAAACCGGCGAAAAGTCGATGTCAGGTCGCCGCAAATTGTTCTTCTCCAATCAGTAATGTTGCTCTCGCGAATCTGTTTGCCAGTCTTATGGCCGAGAAACTTTTCCAAAAACTGCAGCATTGAAGTGTGATCGAACACCTGAGAATTTACGCGCCCGCCACGACTCCAGGGAGATGCGATTAGCAGGGGAACACGAAACCCCAACCCTATCGGGCCTGGACGGCCTTGCCACTCCGGATTCTGCTTCCGTACCTGTTCTTCCTCCGCCTCCGAAACATATTCTGCCCACGTATCGATGCCGCGGGAAACTTTGCCTGCATTCTTTTTCTGCGGGTCCGGCGGAACGAACGGCGGTACGTGGTCAAAGTATCCGTCGTTCTCGTCGTAGCAAAGGATGAAGATCGTTTTTTTCCAGACCTTAGGATCCTGAGTGAGAATGTCAAGCGCCTCTGAGACATACCATGCACCGTACCATGCTGAGGAAGGATGATCGGAAAAGCTCTCCGGTGCGACGATCCATGACACGCGCGGAAGATTGCCCGTACGAACGTCCCGGCGAAACTGGTAAAGCACATCTCCCTTCGGAACCTTCATTACACGCTCCGAGTTTCCCTCGGTATAGCTAAGGCTTATGAGCTGTCGATAGTACGGGTCGCCCTCGTTCGTAGTAAATGCTTTGCGGTGTAAGTTTTTTTGCTCTAACGGCAGCTTGTCGAACGCTTCTTCCGTCCATGTTTCAAGATCGTTCTGTATCTTCTGGAGGTCCACCAGAAGCAGTAACTTCTCCTTAGTTGCCGTCTGCGGCTCGATTTCATGTCTAGCTTCCAGGGCTTCTAAATGTTCCAACTTTTCCGAAATCTGCTTTGCCTTCTTGCGCAGATATTCGCGATGAGTACGCGAGAAGCGGACATTGTACTGCCTAAAATATTCGAGCGTATTATCATCAAAGTTCGAAAGCCAACAATCCTCTTCTTCTGTCAGGCCGGAAGGCAGACTGATTTCATTCTGATAAATCCGCCACGAAATATTGTTTCTCTCAAGCCTCTCGGGAAAGGTTCCCCAGCTCAATTGCTTGTCGTAGTCCATGTCCGCATTGCGGACGTGCGCATAAGAATCGATGGACTTCTTAGCACGCACAGTACCCGTCCACATATACAACCGGTTGGGCTCGGTCGGCGTCAGGGACGAGCAAAAATTCTGGTCGCAGATCGTGAACGCATCGGCCATCGCGTAGTAGAACGGAATATCTTCGCGGGTGTAGTACCCCATCGTCAGAGGCAAGTGCGAATACTCGGGAGTTGTCGATGCCTTGGCCCCAAGCCATAAGTCGTGCCGGCCGTCATTCCGAGCTTGGCCCTGGTCGACCCAACCGTGCGGCAGCGATCCCATCCATGTGGCCTTCGTTTTCCTAATATTGAAGCGAAACGGAGCATAAGTTTCGCCACTGGCGTTGCTCTGCAACCACACAGGATTTCCATTCGGGAGCAAAATGATCCGTGGATCGTTGTACCCTCTAACCCCCCTTAACGAGCCAAACGCATGATCGAATGATCGATTTTCCTGCATCAAAATGACAACGTGCTCCGCGTCCAGATAGGAACTGCCTGGAACAGGATCAATCGTGGTGGCTCGGTCAATTGGAGCCGCAAGCGCCTTTTCAATCGAACTTGGAAAACCAGTGGAAACGGCGCCTGCGGCGGCTACGAAGATTGCTCTCTTCAGAAACTCCCGCCTTGAGTCCATGCATCCTCCTACCAGCAATGCTCTACTTTGGGTAACTGACTCAGCCTTCAGTTTTTTCCATCTGGCCGGCTGACCGCAATCGATGTATTGCCGGACACTCAGAACTGAGCGTATCTGCTAACCGGAGCAGCCGTGGCCGCAAATGGAGGTCGCCTTTTCGAACTGCGGAGGACTACTACGTGAGTCCTCTTCACTTTCAGTTGCACAGGCCGATCAATCCTGAGTCGGATGAGCGAAACCAGGCTGTCTCTCGCCAAACCCAATGCGTGATCCATAAGCGCCCAGTATCCAGGGGGCACATTACAGACCTGTTACACATGCTCTCTTCGCGTCGAGACGACGCTTCGCTGCCCCCACACATACGCCCTCGATTCCTCGTCAGCCACCGGTCCTCCCTCCGCGCCTGTATCCACTGTGGACGCGATCTCCCAATGAATCGCAGTGACGCCAGGTTCGAGAGATAATCGCGCCACGATCTGCTCCAGTAATTCGTCTTTTCTCCCAATTGACTTAACATTCGCTCGGACCTTTACCCGTCGAGTTCGTTCATCGTCCTCGCTATGATAGAGCAAAAGAGATGTCCGACCAATGTTTTGCGGCAATAGCGCGCGAACCCGTCCTTCGTCCGAGCTTCGGCAGACGCACTCGCAAAGCTACAGAACAATTTCTTCCGGTGCTTGGACCGGCGTGCGGTTGATTCTCTGAGCTAGGGGGCGCAATAACAGATTGGCTATAAGTACCGCTGCCATTCCGAGCGCGCTAAGCACCACATGACCCGAACGGCAAGAGTCCCGATTGCGGCGGTGCACCACAAAGTGGCTGCGGTATTCAGGCCACGGATACTGAACCCCTCTTTCAAAATCACGCCGCCACCGATGAAGCCAATGCCAGAAACGATATACGCCGTGACTCTGCTTTGGCCGTTAGCCCCAGCGATCACCCAGCCCATCATCACGAACATGGCTAAGCCCATCGCCACGAGAGCATTCGTCCTCAGTTCGGCTGTCCGTTGCCGCTCGATGCCACCAGTCCGCCGAGCACGAACGCAACGATTAGCCCCCCAAATTCATACCAGAGCATTGCATCCTCGCTTCTCCTTGGTGGGACTAATTCTGCTTTTCACGCTGCTCCCAGTTCTTTGCCTCCGAATCGATCCAGCGGACTAGCCTCGAAATTCGAACAGAGTTCCGTATCCTAGCAAGGTGTAGGCTATCAAGCAGCGCCTTATCCTGTCTTGCCTCGACCAAGCCGTCGACAGGGATCAAGATCCTAATCCTTTTGCGCTCACGCCAGCTTTTGTCAAAGTGATCTGTTGCGAACAGTTACCAACGCATTCGGCTCGAAGAAAATTCCACCTTAAATGCATTCAAAAAGCTTAACCGCTTCCAAGACCATACGGATACCGCTCTGATATTAATTGAAGCTCATAAGCAACGACTCCCCGAATCGGCAAGATCATCAGGAGGAATACTGAAATGTCTAAGACTACCTCAAAGCAAGCCCAGTGGTGTGTTACTGGAATAATTTGGTTGATGATTGGCCTTTGCTGGGTCCCATTCTCAGGACACCGAGCTTTCGCCCAGGCCGATATGGGGACCATTACCGGTTTGGTACGCGACAGTTCAGGCAAAGTCGTGCCCGGCGCCCGTATCACCCTAACCAATGAAGCGACTGGTGTGGTTCGCTCGGTGGTGACCAACTCGAACGGAATCTACGACGCGCCCAACCTGGTGATTGGCAACTATACTCTTCATGCTGCGGCACCCGGATTCCGGACGTTTATACGCACCGGCATCGTGTTGAATTTTGTAAGTACTGTCAAGGCGGACGTCGCTCTGACGGTTGGAATGACAAAGCAGAGGGTAGTGGTTCGAGCCAATCCCGTGCAGGTTCAATCCGAAACGAGTGACACCAGTACCGTCATTTCAGCCACGCAGATTGCTGAAATTCCTACAAATGGAAGGAACATATATCAGTTGGCCGAACTTGTTCCGGGCGCATCCAGTAATCTTCCAATGTTTGACACCCCAGACCCCGTAGACCTATCGGATAGCATTTACATTAATGGCGACAAGCGTCATAACCTTTATCTGATCAATGGCGGAGAAGAGCAAGATGGAGGTTGCACCGGTTGCATGAGTACGGCTCCTTCCCAGAATGCAATCGCTGAAGCCCGGATAATTACCGGCGACGCACAATCCGATATTGGTTTGAACTCCGGCGCGGTAGAGGACTTCTCAACCAAGAGCGGCGCAAGCCAGTTTCATGGGCAACTCTGGGAATACAACCGGAATGACGCATTCGACGCAAACGACTTTTTTGCGAATCTCAGTGGAACTGCCAAGCCAGAGCTCGGGTACAACCTGTTCGGTTTTAATCTCGGCGGCCCTGTGATTGTTCCAGGAGTGTACAAATCGCACCACAAGACGTTCTTTTTTTACAACATGGAGTGGCGTAGGTTAGTTGAAGGCTCAGAAATATGGCTCTATAGCAGAATCTATGGGTAACTCTTCGCCTGTGGTGACCAGCTAAAGGAAAACGACGACGACGAAAGCAGGCACAGGCGAGCGCCGCAAAAAACGCGGCTGAGAGAAAAAACTGGTCTCCATCGGTCGGGT
>JASHOS010000166.1 GCA_030040995.1 Terriglobia bacterium
ATCCACCGATTCAGTATCGATCGTTGTTCTTCGGTCACTCTCAACGGCTTCGCTGGTTTCCACATGAGCGAAGCTAACACAAAGAAGGCCTCATTGTCTACCTATTTATGTGGCATATGACTAGCGATTCTCAACAACGGATATGGCACCGAAGAATCGGGTGAAAAGCAATCCATTGCGGTCCTTGATCTTTCCACGAATCGCCTGGAGGACTATCCGGATGCGCGGCTCGTCCGGCGCGCCCATCAAACGTATTTCCTGGGATTGGCATTCAATCCGGACGGGCGCCGCTTGTACGCATCATTCAGCTCGATGACGGACCCCACGGGCGCACACCTGGGCGATACCGGGAACGGCATAGCCATCTACCGCTTCCGGCACGGCAAACCCTCGCCCGGAGGATTCCTGAAAATTCCATTGCAGCCGCTGGGCAAAGGCCGGCAGGCCGTGCCTCTCTCGCTGGTGCTTCCTCCCGGAGAGCTTGTTCCGTATCCTGCCGGATTGGCGGTCGTGCGCGCAGCGGGAAGGGATGAATTGCTGGTGGCGGATAACCTTTCCGACAACGCTCTGCTAATGGACGCCAACACAGGCAGGATTATTCACCGTTTCAATCTCGTCGCCGGACCTTTCGTGCCTGCCGCCTATCCCTACGGAGCGGCGGTCACGCGAAACGGGAATATCGGTTTTTGCAGCCTGTGGAACGCCTCGGAACTTGCGGAGCTGGACCTTATCTCCGGGCGTGTGCTGGGCCGGATTCCCTTGCTTCCTCCTACCCAGCCAAACGCCCCGGGCTCGCATCCTTCCGCTCTTCTTCTCAGCCCCAATCAGAAGCTGCTCTATGTCACACTATCAAACGCTGATAAGGTGGCTGTGATCGACGTTGCCCGCCGCGCTGTCGTCGCGTATCTCTCGACCGAACTTCCGGGAGAGCGATACGGCGGCACTTATCCCGACGCATTGGCGCAGACGCCTGACGGAAAATTACTGTTCGTGGCCGATGCCGCCTCCGACGCGGTGGCTGTCTATGACACAGCTTCTCTCCGCGCGACCGGCTTGGGTCCGCTTATCGAGGCGCGCGAGCTTCACCCCCTTGGCTTCATCCCCACCGAGTGGTACCCCACAGCGCTCGCCATTGAAGGCGGTGATTTGCTTGTCGCTACCGGCAAGGGAGAAGGCACTGGCCCGAACGCCTTTCTGACCCCAGCCGGAGAGATCGTGCGCGGCCATCCCCGGTACAAGTACATTGCAAGCCTGATTCACGGTTCCATAGCCCGGTTAGCGATTCGGGACGTTCAGGCGGAGCTTCCCAGCCTGACGGCCCAGGTCCAGGCCAGTAACCTGATGGAGGGAAAGCTCGGGGCCATTCACTTCGCGGAGGGCGGGAATCCCATCAAGCACGTGGTCTACATCATTAAAGAAAACCGCACTTACGATCAAATTTTCGGCGACCTCAAACCCGGCAACGGCGATCCAGCGCTGACCATGTATGGGTGGGATATCACGCCCAACGAACACGAGCTGGCGCTCCAATTCGGCGTACTAGACAATTTTTATTGCAGCGGCGAAGTCTCGGGCAACGGCCACGTGTGGTCCATGGCGGCTATTGATAGCGACTTCAGTGAAAAAACCTGGGAGATTGGCTACCGTGGAGGCGAGCAGCACTACGACTACGAAGGCCAGGTGAACAACGGTTTTCCCATTCAGGAGGACCAGCCTGATGTCGATGAGCCGGGCACAGGATACATCTGGGGGGACGTTGCAAGGAATGGACTATCGCACCGCAACTACGGTGAATTTGTGGCTACCGAATGGTGCAATAATCTCCATCCTGCACAATCCCCGCTGGCCGGCACACCCCTGCCACCAGGTCAAAGCTGCCCGCGCAGTTACATCCGTAAGGGCGAGCCTCTGCCCTCAAACGTGGGTGATCCGCGCGGCTCGCCCAGTCCTTGGCCGTGGCCCGTGCCCATCATCGCGCGCGACGTCCCAACCATGCCGGAACTGGCCGGCCATTTTGATCCGCATTATGCGGATTTTAAACTCGATTATCCGGACCAATTGCGCGTTGACGAATTCCTGAACGAGTTTCGCGTGTTTGTGAAAGCACGCGAGGCGGGTGGCGGACCCGGAGAACAGCTTCCCCAGTTTGTGATTCTGAGGCTGCCGGACGATCACACCGCGGGCACGCGGCCGGGAATGCCCGAGCCCGAGGCTTCTGTTGCCGATAACGATCTTGCGGTGGGAAGGGTTGTAGACGCAGTGTCGCACAGCCCGTATTGGAGCGATACGGCAATTTTCATTCTGGAGGACGATGCCCAGGACGGCCCGGACCACGTCGACGCCCACCGCTCAACCGCGCTGGTAGTGAGCAAATATTCGCCCGCTTCGATGAGGCATCCTCTGGTGGAAAACCAGTTTTATACCACGGTGAACATGCTCCGTACCATCGAGGTCCTGCTGGACCTACCTCCGATGAACAACGATGATGCGCGCGCCCGCACGATGGCGCCGCTCTTTTCGGGTCCAGGCGACCAGCCACCGTTCTCCGCCGATTATCGCAACCGGACTAATGGGCTGATCTACGAGATGAACTCGTCTGAAGCTGCGGGCGCCCGCCAATCCGCAAAAATGGACTTTTCTCACGCCGACGCTGTAAACTCTGCCGAGCTTAATGCCATCCTCTGGCGCGAGCGCAAGGGAAGCGTACCCATGCCGCCGCCCCGTCACACCGTTTTTGTCCCTGCCCCAGACTAACCTCCAGAACCCAACCCATTCCCCCAAGGGGGCGAGGGCAGGGGTTATTTTCACAGGCTCGCGAGTGCCGCAAGGCGGTATGACCAACTGATACCTCGCACCTGCCTTTTCACCTGTCTTGAAAATCTCGGCAGAACCCCCTCACCCGGCTCGCGCCGGCTGGAGAAAGCGCCGGCCGCGAGCCACCCTCTCCCTAGGGAGAGGGCACAGGCTCTTTTCATAGCTTCGCGGGTGTCGCGAAGAGACATGACCAACTGAAACCTGCAAAAACTGTCTTGCTTGTCCCATTTGTCCCCACCGTCTCTTCAGCCCCTGCTACCGTGGATGTCTCAGAAAATCAGAAATGACGGTCCTGAAGAACGAGGGAATCAAAGAGTGGCGCAGACATGGCGCAGTTAGCCATGTCTTCGATAGCAGTGATTCGCACACATCACAGAACGATGTCTGCACCACCCACCAAGCACTACACGGGACCTGAAAAAAGAGGGAATCGTTCATGCGGAAGTCAGTGTTTTTTCGGCGAATTGAAAAATTGGGCCACTGGGTCAGCCCGATTAGAAATAAATTGTCGCTGTTGGCGATACGCCGTAGGGGTGGGGCTCGCCCTATCCTTGCGGCCGTCGCCGATATGGGAAGCGGTAGCCCTACGGTTCGGGCGCTGCTCTATGCGCTCCCCAATACGCCGGTCACAGACCGGCGCTACAGGGTCCGAGCGTCGTTGAGTTATGTCTCTCTCCTCTTGATGACCGCAGGTTCAGCTCATCGAGCCTGGGCTCAAACTAGTCCCCAAATCGCTTCGAGCCCCGCCGCGCAGAGTGGGGTGAAGCGTCACCCTAAAGACAAGCGTACTCGCAGGCACAAAGCCAAACAGCCTTTGACAGCCCTGAGCCTGGCGGCGCTGGGGAAAATGAAAGTTACGACAGTTTCCAAAGAGCCGGAGGAGGTGTGGCGCACTCCGGCGGCGGTTTATGTGCTCACTCAGGATGAAATCCGCCGTTCGGGCGCGACAACCATTCCGGATCTTTTACGGCTCATTCCCGGGGTTAACGTCGCCCAAATCGATTCCGACCACTGGGCAGTCGGCGTGCGTGGCTTCGGAAGCCAGTTTTCGCAATCGTTGCTGGTGCTCATCGATGGGCGCAGTGTCTATACGCCGCTTTTTGGAGGCGTCTACTGGGAAGTTCAAGACCTTCCGCTGGAAGATATCGATCGCATCGAGGTGATCCGCGGACCCGGCGGCACCATCTGGGGCGCGAACGCCGTCAACGGAGTAATCAACATCATCACCAAGCGAGCCAAGGATACACATGGCAAACTCTTGTCGATGACCGGCGGCAACGTGGATGAAGCCGCTAGCACCTTCCAGTACGGAGCGGGAAATGGTAACGGCTTCGACTATCGCCTGTATGGCATGGGCTTCGACGATGGGCCGGAGTTCCATTCCGACGGCGACCTGTTCGACGCCTGGCGTACCGCGCAAGGCGGCTTCCGGACTGACTGGGAATTGCCCGGCGGCGATACCGTGACCGCGGAAGGCGACCTCTACGATGGCTACGACGGGGAGCAGGACGCTTACGGCACCTTTGTACCTCCCGGTCAAGAGACGGTGGAAGGGCCCGCCAAGGTAGCGGGGGGAGACCTTCTGGGAAGCTGGGAGCGCAAACTGAAGAACGGCTCAGACGTCCAACTCCGCGGCTACTACGAGTATTCGAGCCGCCTGGAGCCGAATTTGGGCGAGGATCGGGGCATCTTTGATTTGGATTTCCAGTACCATCGACCGTTACCGCATCACCAGGACTTCATCTGGGGGCTAGACGCCCAGGTTAGTCCAAGCGATTTCATCCAAGTCGTGCCTACGCTCAACTTCGCTCCTGAGCACCAAACTGACCAGCTCTACAGTGGATTTCTCCAGGATCAAATTCCCATCGTTCAGAACCGGCTTTGGCTAACGCTCGGCTCAAAGCTTTTGTACGACAATTATACGGGCTTTGAACCTGAGCCCAGCGCCCGCCTTCTTTGGGCGCCCAGCCCCAGAAACAGTTTCTGGGCTGCTTTCACGCAAGCCGTCAGTACGCCTTCGGATCTCGATGAAGACCTCGCGGAGACAGGATTCGTGGAAGCCGTCCCCGGCGCTGACGTCTACCTTCAAATCGCTGGCACGGGCAAGTTCGTCTCTGAACGGATGACGGGATATGAGGCTGGGTACCGGAGTCTGATCAGGCCGAAGCTCTACCTTGACGTGGACGGATTTTATAACGACTACAACGACCTCTATGGCTACGGCCCCGCGTCGGTTTCTGTCGCCGCCGGCCCTCAATCCCCCTACATCCTGATCACGTTTCCCATCGCCAACGGAGTGATGGGCAAGACAGCCGGATTTGAGATTGCTCCCGATTGGAAACCGAACAAGTGGTGGGAGATGAAAGGCTCGTATTCGTTCCTGACGATGAACCTGGTCACCAAGCCAGGCAACCCTAATTCACAAACGGCTCCCGAAGACGAGGGCCTGGACCCGAAGAGTCAGATCGTTGTCCAGTCGCTCTTCAACCTGCCTAAGAAATTCGAATTCGATCCAACTTTTCGCTATGTCAGCCAGCTTTCCGATATGGCGGTCCCGGCTTACAGCACCGCGGACGCGCGGCTGGGCTGGCGGCCCAATAGTCATCTGGAATTTTCGATCGGCGGTGGAAATCTGCTTCAGGCGCACCACCTCGAATTTATCAGCGATCCGGGTCCAGCCGTAGAAATCAGGCGAAGCGCCTACGCCAAAACTACGTTCCGGTGGTAGACAGGGTTATTGACACTAACTCGCCAGGTTGGTAGCACCCGTTCCGTACTGTGACTCTGCGGGGCGGGTGGCGCAGATATCGTTTTATGATGTCTGCGAACTGCCGGTATCGCAGAGATGGCACACGCCGCCACGTCTGCTATACCCAACAAAAACGCGGCTAAAGAAAAACCGCAGACTTCGGAAGATACGAAGTCTGCGCCGCCCCAATTCTGGGAAAAATTGGCATCTGAAAACCGTGGAAGCTCCGAATGACACGCTCCACATTCCCTTTCCGGAGTCTGCTCGGGATTTCAGCCGTGCTGGTTCTCAGTATTTCTGCTGTTCTTGCTCACGCTTCGAGTCCAAACGAATACGACGTTAAGGCTGCTTACCTCTACAACTTCGGTTTATTCGTTCAATGGCCAGCGGCTCCGGAACCGGATGCCGCATTCACCATCTGCGTGTTTGGCGTTGACCCGTTCGGGAAAGTTCTCGATAGGACTCTTGCCGGCCAGAGCATCGGCTCTCAGAGCACCATCCCGCGGAGGATTTCGAATCCCCAGGATGCCCTGGGGTGCCGTATCCTTTTCGTCAGCTCTTCGGAAGAAAACAACGTTAAACAATTCCTTTCGTCGCTCGGCAAGACCGCCGTCCTAACGGTCAGCGATATGCCCCAGTTCCTGGACCGCGGAGGGATGATCCAGTTCATGGTCGTAAATAACCGGGTCCGTTTTGAAGTTAACCTTGCTGCCGCAAGGCGCGCCGGCCTGACGCTGAGCTCGCAGCTCGTTAAATTGGCGGTGACAGTGGAAACGAGCCTTCCGCCAGAAAAGTAAATCGGAATGTTCAAATCGCATCCTTCTTCCATCGCTGCAAAGCTGATGAGAATGAATATGCTGGTGAGTGCGGCTGCTTTGGTGCTAGCAAGCGGCGCGTTCACAGCGTATACATGGCTCACTTTCCGCGCGGCGATGGTGGAACAGCTTTCAGTCCAAGCCCGGATCATTGCTTTCAACAGCGCCTCTGCCCTGCTCTTCAATGACCCAGTATCCGCGCAGAAGACTTTGGGAGCGCTTGGAGCCTCTCCCAGTATCGTTGATGCAGCTATTTACGATAACGGCGGAGGAGTCTTCGCGAGATATTGGCGTGGCCGGAAATCGCTGATTAAGGCCTTTCCGCAAATCAGCAAGAGCCAGACCGAAGCTCATTGGTACACACACGGAGAGCTGTCACTGGCGCGCAGAATCGAGCCGCAGGGCAAACCGCTCGGAGTCGTGCTGATCCGTTGCGAGCTCGGGGAGTTAACAACCCGTCTGGAGGGATACGCGGCCATTACCGCCGCGGTTCTTGCCGCTTGCCTGGGGGCGGCCGTGCTGATTTCCGCAGGCGTTCACCGCAGCGTTTCTGTGCCGGTCATACGCTTGGCCGAAACGGCCCGCCTGGTCTCGCGTGATAAAAACTATTCGCTGCGCGCCGCGGCCACCGGCAGTCGTGACGAGTTGGATTTCCTGATCCAATCTTTCAATGGAATGCTCGAGGAAATCCAACAGCGGGATGCCTCCTTGCAAAAAGCTCATGATGAGCTGGAGCGGCGGGTGGAGGAGAGGACCGGGCTGCTCCACGCCGCGAATAAAGAGCTTGAGGCCTTTTCTTATTCGGTCTCGCACGACCTCCGAGCTCCGTTACGCCACATCAGCGGCTTCTCGAAGATTCTCGCGGAAGAGAATCGAGACCAATTAAATGCGGACGGCCGCCATTATTTAGCACGGATCGAAGAGGGAGCACGAAATATGGGCAGGTTGGTGGATGACCTGTTGAGCATGGGGCGGATCAGCAGGCAGGAGGTTGTCCGGAGACCAGCAGACTTGAACTTGCTCTGGCAAGAAGCCTGGGAGCGCCTGCAGCCCGAATTCGAGGGCCGCAAGATCGAATGGCGCATCGGAGCCCTTCCGGCCGCCGAATGCGATCCCGGCTTGATTAAGCTGGTGTTCACAAACCTGCTCTCCAACGCGGTTAAATATACGAGGAGGCGGGAATGCGCGGTGATCGAGGCCGGTCAAATCACAGTTGATGGAGAAGATGTCATTTTCGTACGGGATAATGGCGCCGGCTTCGACCAGAAATACGCTCACAAGCTTTTCGGCGTGTTCCAGCGGCTTCATCGGGAGGAAGACTTTGAAGGAGCAGGCGTGGGGCTCGCCACGGTTCAGCGCATTATCCACAAACACGGTGGCCGTATCTGGGCTGAAGGCAAAGTGGAGTGTGGCGCCGCCTTCTTCTTTACCCTCGTTCCCAGGAAGCCTAGCCGGCCCAAGCCGGCCAATTCAGTAAGTTCGTGAGGTGTATATGATTCATGCTGCTGTTGAAATCCTTCTTGCTGAGGACAACCCCTCCGACGTGGAATTGACTCTTCGCACGCTCAAACGCAGTAATTTGCTCAACACTGTCCATGTCGCTCGGGACGGAGAAGAAGCCCTTGATTTCCTCTTCTGCCGGGGACCGCATGCTGGCCGCGACTTCGCTGCTCCCAAAGTGGTGCTGCTTGATTTGAAATTGCCCAAAGTAGACGGCATTGAGGTCCTCGAGGCCATCCGAGCCGATGAGCGAACCCGGCTGCTTCCGGTGGTCATCTTGACGTCGTCCCGCGAGCAAGCAGACGTCACGAGCTCTTACAAACTCGGAGTAAATAGTTACATTCAGAAACCCGTCGACTTCGAGCAGTTTCAGGAGACGATCCGGCAGTTGGGGCTTTACTGGCTGGTCGTGAATCAGCCTCCTTCAGAGGGATAATCCAACCGTTACGCCGCGGGGACATAAACATTCTGCGGCGCCATCAACTGGACGCGGGGCCGCTCGGTGGTGACGCGGATCGGAGCCATCCCCGTTTTCTCGAGAGGCGCGGCATTGAAGGTGAGAATGTATTGAAAGCTGAGCAGCTTGGCCAACTGCTCCAAGTAGGGCCGGAAGGAAACAGGCGTATTGAGCCCCTGAAAAAACGATTCCCCTCCGGTCGAAAGGGTCAAAAGCGAAAGACAACTCTGGCCGTTGTTAATCAAGAAAAGGCTTCGGTTGTAAAGGCCGGCGGCGTCGGCAAAAATCGTGTAAACCGTCACGTTCGCGCGCGCCGCGTCATGAAGAGCGGCGTTAAGGTCGGGGTTAACACCGGGCTCCGAATCCATAACACCCCGGTAAAGGTCAATGCCGTCACTGACCAGCAGTACTTCATGAAGATCGTTGTTCTTGGGAAGATGTTTTACCAGATCCGACACGGCCATATAGATGCTGGACTCCTCGTTGGCGCGACCCAGAGGGAGACGCAGAGCTTTGGCAGCCAGCGCGTGATTGTTGGTGAAGTTCTGGAGGAAAGCTGCATCGCTGTGCTCGGCGTAAACAACCGCAACTTGCATGGCCGGGGGCAGGGATTCAATAAAAGTCTTCAAGTCGCGAATTTGGTTGTCAAAGCTGGGGCCGGAGGAGTCGTCTATAAGGATCGCGAGCTCGGTGCCACCGCCATCAGAACGGACGGGCCTCCAGCTTACCACCGGGCGGCGCTTGTGGCTCTGATAAACCAGGACGTCAGCCGAGGTAAGAGCCGGGGGAGCGCTGGCGCCGCGCATCACAGCCGTTACGATGACTCGGACGTTAGGGCCGTTCGGTAAATTCGGTGAGCTCTGTGCCGGTGACGGGGCGGCCAGCATACTTGATATCAGGACGGTTCCCAAGCTGATCGCTGCTGCCCTGATCATCGTTCTCAGCACCACTGCTCCCGCCCTTTCCTTACCTTCGTTGAATCGCAAACACCGCATGGTCATAAGCGCTATCTCCCGCCGTACTCGGAGACCGCAATCCCTCAGAAGCTGTGGATTATTCGAGTTTGTCATGCTGAGCGCACCGAAGCATCCCCGTATTTGCCTTGAAAAGAAAATGCTGTGATCCTTCGCTCGCTCAGGATGACAGGCCCGGACAATTTTTTCACAACTTCTGAGGGACTACCCGAGACCGCATATTCTATTTCCACCATCACTTTGTTTAGATGCGATTGGCCCGGCCTGAAGGCAGTTGTTCCCCTCATTAATGCTCTATATCGGGAGACATAGTCTCTTTTGATGACGCCAAACCTATAGTTAATCTAAACTGAAAGCTGATTGCTGAGCGCTGATAGCCGCCTGTCTGGAACCACTTCAACATGCCCGCGCCAACTTTTGAGCTGCAGGACGTTACGTACCGCTACGAACATGCCGTCGCCCTTGATGGTCTAAATCTGGCCATACCTTCAGGCAGGCGCATGACTCTTTTAGGGCCTAACGGCTCCGGAAAATCAACCTTGCTGCGAATGCTGGATGGGCTTTGCTTTCCGCAAATAGGAATTGTACTTTTTCGTGGCGAACCGCTCACCAGCGAGCGTTTCTCAAACGAACCGTTCAGCTTTCGCTTCCGCCAGCAGACCGGGTTCGTTTTTCAGAACCCGGACGTGCAGCTCTTCTCCGCTACGGTGTTTGACGAGGTTGCATTCGGGCCATTGCAGCTTCGATGGCCTAAGGAGCAAATCCGCCGCAAGGTGGAAGAAAGTCTCGACCAGATGGAAATCGCGCATCTCCGTAGCCGGACGCCGCAGTACTTGTCGATGGGAGAAAAGAAGCGGGTGGCTCTCGCCTCGGTTCTGGTTCTCGACCCGGAAACGCTATTACTCGACGAGCCCACGGCAGGCTTGGATCCGCGCAGCGAAAGTCGCATGATCGATTTTCTTGCGAGATGCGGCCACGGCTCGAAAACGGTGGTTATCGCCACTCACGATCTGGACATTGTGGAAGATATTTCCGACTTCTGCTGCATTTTTCAGAACGGGCGGGTACTGGCCGAAGGAACGCCGCCCGCGATTTTGGGTAATACTTCGTTGCTCGAGCAGGCAAACCTCCTCCATTCCCACCTGCACACCCACTCTTCAGGGGAGGCCCACGCCCATCCGCATCTTCATCGACACCAACATTAAGCCGATGGATCGAGGGCGACAAAGGACCGAAGGCGGGGAAGCAGATAACGGTGCATGTGTTCCGGACCGTAAAAGAGAGCGTAAACATAGGCCAGCATAGCGGGTTGGGAAAACCGGGCCGGCGGACGGTCGGTGAACGGATAAAAGCAGAGCCTTCCCTTCAGAACCTTGCCTGGCTTGTCGTAAGAAGGGACAGGCCAGCGTGCCGGGAAAAAACGAAAGCCCTCCTTGGCCAGGGTCTTCTGCCACCAGCTTCCCGACGAGGCCGTAATTTCCCCGTATATTCGCCATGGTCGCGATTCCGGCCGGGCCGGATGTCGCTCCAGGCACAAGAGCTCACGGAGAATTCCGACACCTAAACCCCGTCCCCGCCATTTCGGGCTCACGAAAATATAGCTGCCGAACACGCTCTGGAATGCGGGAAGGAACAATGTGACCGCACCTCCCGCGGTGGCTCCTCCGAGCTTGGCCTGGAAGAGGTGAAGGGAGTTTACGGCGTGGCCGGAGCTCTCGAACACTCGCCGAAGAATCCCGGGACTCACGCCTTCATCGGCATTGAAGCACCCGGCGTAGACTCGAAGAAGCTGGTCCACACCTTGCCTGTCCGCTGGCCTCAATGGCCGGACGATAAGGCTGGCGCTCTCTGTGCGCATAAGGTTTACCCCAGGATCACGTCAAAGTCAGGAGACGAGTGCTTGTAGCGCAGCGTTCGCTTTATAACGCTGCGGCTTTTCGATTCCGTTACAAACCGCAGCCTTGAAAATGCTCCCGGTTTGAGCGTGGATCTTCTGAAAACGAAAGACTTATGGCGTCGTCAGTTCGTCCGCCGCCGACAAGGAGCATTTTCATTTGCTTTCGCGGGCCAACGGCCCATCATGACAGGGCTGAAAAGCGAGCCCTGCATTGCGCTACAAAATCTCTCCCTCGCCTGATAATCCCTGCTTTTAACGGAGCCGTAAAGGCTCACCCTCTCTGATTGACATTAAACAGGCTGTCAGGCAAGATGATTTTTCAATGAACGATTCTCCGCAGATGGAACTTGCTCCGCCTGCCGGGCCGGCAAGCGGGGCAGAAGCGCGCGCGCCCGCGCGCCTTCAGAACCGGCCCGGACTCTACGGCAAATTCCGCACAACGCTTGAAATGATCAAATTTGAGCACTCGGTGTTTGCGCTGCCCTTTGCGCTGACGGGCGCGCTCCTGGCCGAGCGAGCGTGGCCGGCATGGCAACAGCTTCTGTGGATCGTAATCGCCATGGTAGGAGCGCGCAGCGCGGCGATGACTTTCAATCGTATTGCCGACCTCAGATTTGATGCGCTCAACCCCCGCACGCGGATGCGTCCTCTTCCGGCAGGCCGGCTCAGCCTGAGTTTTGCGGTGGGTTTCACCATTGCTTCATGCGCCGTGTTTGTGCTCGCAGCTTATGAGCTGAACCGGCTGGCTTTCGAGCTCTCTCCCATCGCGCTGGGGATGATTCTGGGTTATTCCTATGCCAAGCGGATAACCTGGCTTTCGCATCTCGGGATCGGGGTTTGCTTGGGTGTTTCGCCCATTGCCGCATGGATCGCCCTGAGGGGCGATTTAAAGCCTGGCATCTTGCTTTTGGGCGGCGCTGTGACTTTGTGGGTTGCGGGGTTTGACCTAATTTACGCCTGCCAGGATGTGGAATTCGACCGCCGGGAGGGGCTGAAGTCATTTCCCAGCCGCTTTGGGATTGCTGCGGCGCTGCGCGGCTCGGCCGGGCTTCATCTGGTGATGATGGGTTTGCTGATTGCCGTTGCGCGGGTCGAGCACTTGGGTTGGCTGGCTGGACTTGGGTTAGCGCTTGTGGCCCTCCTGCTTGCTTACGAGCACCGCCTGGTGAAACCTACTGATCTTTCCCGCCTTAACGCGGCGTTTTTCACCCTCAATGGATACATAAGCGTGCTGCTTTTTGTAACTTGGGCCGCCGATATCTTCATCCACAAAGCGTGAGGATAGCCCTGGCCCTGGAGGGGTAGCAGTACCTAAGTCCTGTTGTTCGTAATTACGGTGACGTATTTCACGTATCAAGCAGCCTCCGAGGATTGCTTGGCGTCGAGTTTCGTCATCAGATCAATGAGGTCTCGGCGCGTAAAGGTCCATTGGAAGGGGAGAGCGATTTGTTGATAGTGGTCCTGAAAACGGAGCAGACGATCTTCCAACTCGCTGAGCGAGGAG
>JASHOS010000167.1 GCA_030040995.1 Terriglobia bacterium
ACTCTTCGCATCCGCTTTCCGGAAACGATTCGTTCATCCCTCAGCGCCATCGAGAACACGATGCTGATCAGCCCTGCCGGACAAATGGCGAATTTGGGCTCTCTCGCTTCATTCACGGAGTTGCCCGGCCAGACCGAAATTCTCGAAGACAATCAGCAGCGATACGTCGCCGTTTCCGCCCGCCTGGAAGGCCTTGATACAGGTCACGGAATCGCCGCGGTTCAGCGAACTCTCGCCGGCCTCCATCTTCCATCTTCCATTCGCGTCGAATACGGCGGCCTTTACCAGCAAGAACAGCAGTCATTCCATGATCTCGCGCTGGTCCTGATCATGGCGGTGCTATTCGTCTTTCTGGTGCTGCTTTTTGAGTTCAGGAGTTTTTCCGCGCCGGTTTCCATTCTCGTCAGCGCCATCCTGGCGGCCTCGGGCGCCTTTTTCGCCTTGCTCATCACCGGCACTACGCTTAATCTTTCGTCATTCATGGGAATTATCATGGTTATCGGAATTGTGGCGAAAAACGGCATTTTGCTTCTCGATGCGGATGAAAAATTTAAAAGTGTGGGCTTTGCGGCCGAGGAAGCCATCGTTCAGGCTGGCCGGCGCCGGCTGCGGCCGATTCTCATGACCGCGCTGGCTGCTGCAGTGGGAATGCTGCCCCTGGCGCTCGCGATTGGCTCCGGATCGCAAATGCTGCAGCCGCTGGCGATTGCCGTCATCGGCGGTCTTTTGATCGCTACCGTCCTGTCGTTAATGGTAACGCCCACCATCTATTACTATATGACCCGCCGCGAGGAGCCGGTGGGGTAGCGCAGACCTTCGCTTTCCAGAAGGTCTGCGGCTTTTTTCCGAGAATACACGGACAGGCCGCAGAGTTTCCGACGGCAGGAAACTCTGCGCTACCCCTTGAAGTCTCTCGTAGGTAGAATGAGGCGCTTTTAGCCCCCGCGCGACAGGGCTGGCCCTCGGGAGAGGTAGCATAGCGGCATGTCAAACCCTTGGCTGGTTGTGCCGCTCACCGAGTACGAACAGCATATGAGCTCGGTGGAAGTTCAGCAATTAGGTACTCTCTCCGATCTGTTCGCAGAAGCGATAGCGCTCTGCCGCCCGTCCTCGATCGCGGTCCTGGGAATCGCTGGCGGAAACGGACTCGACCAAATCGACAACAGCGTCACTGCGCGAGTCGTTGGTCTGGACATAAACCCGCTGTACCTCGAAGCGGTCAGACAGCGATATTCGCATCTGCCTGGGCTTGAGCTCCACTGTGTCGATCTGTCTGAACAGTACGTTGCATTGGAACCCGTTCAACTGGTTCACGCGGCTTTGATTTTCGAGCACGCGGGCGTCGATTATTGCCTGGAGAACGCCCTATCAATGACGGCTCCGGGGGGAAATTTGTCCGTCGTGCTGCAACTGCCGGCAGGAGGCGGACAAACAGTAGGCGCAAGCCAGTTTTCCTCTATTCAAAATCTGGAGTCTGGTTTTTCAGTGATCGGCTCTGCATGGCTGCGCAAATCGCTCACAGAACGTGGATTTCGGTTGATTCACCAGGCGACCCGTTCGTTACCAGCAGGCAAAGGTTTTTGGAGTGGGATCTTCTCTGCGCCCGAGGCGCACCACCGGAAATGACACCGCGGGTTTTCTTGACGCTGATATGAGCGGTTCCTATAATTTTGAAGTGATGAAGACCATGCGGGCAGCAGCGGTATTGTGGCTGGCAGTTCTTCTCGCATGGACGCTAGCGTTCCCACGATATGGTCAGGGTGCGCAGCGGGCGGACGCATCGTCCGCGACCCATCTCGCGCCCTCCACCCAAAACCCCAACATCAAAGTAAATGTTAACCTCATCACCGTGCCCTTTGCAGTGACCAACAAGAAAGGCCGGCTGCTACCCGATCTCGGGAAGAATGATTTTCAAGTCTACGAAGACGGCGTGCTTCAGAAAGTCACCGACTTTGGCCGCAACTCCAATTTACCTTTGCGCATAGGAGTTCTCATTGATACCAGCAACAGCATCCGCATGAGGCTGGAATTCGAGAAACAGGCGGCGAGCGATTTTCTGAATGCGGTCGTGCGGCCTGACGAGGATCAGGCCTTCGTCGTAGCGTTCGACGTGGAGCCGCAGATGCTTCAAGACTACACCGGCGACGTGAACAAGCTCAGCGACGCTATTCGCACTCTCCAGGCCGGCGGCGGAACGGGGCTATTCGACGCCATCTATTACGCCTGCCAGCAAAAAATGCTCAATTTCCCACCGAACCCGCCCTATCTTCGCAGGGTGCTGATCGTCGTCAGCGACGGGATGGATAACGAGAGCCAGCATTCTCTTGACGAGTCGCTGGCGATGGCTCAGCATGCCCAAGCCATCATCTTCTGCATCAGCACGAACCGGAGCGGCATTGAGACGCGCGGCGATAAGGTGCTCGACGAATTTTCCAGTCAAACGGGCGGCGCCGCCTATTTCCCGTTTGAGGCGAGTGACCTGGCCGCTGCTTTCAAGAGCATTGCCGAGGAATTGCGGAGCCAGTACATTCTGACCTACTATTCAACGAACACCGTCCATAACGGCGCTTTTCGTAGGATCCGCATCAAACCGCTCGCAAAGGGTTTGCGTGTCCATGCCAAGACCGGGTATTTCGCACCCACACCGTGAAGCTATTTTCCCGGGGCATAGTAACCCTGACGGGCCTGTACCTTGTAGTTGCCCGTTCGCACACGTACTTGGATTCGCCGGTAAGTGCCGTCCCGCGCCTGATTGGTCGGAGTGTAGCCAAGCCAATATTGGCTCCGGAGCTCGTTAGCAATCTCGTTAAACGCTTCCGCCGCGTTCTTCCTCCGCGTCACCCGGATGACCGTGCCTCCCGTTTCACCGGACAGCTTTTGCAACACCGAATCGCCATTGTAGCCGCTGAAGCCATAGAACCCGCGATCCACAATATCGACAGAATAAACCATGGAATCGGTGTTCATCGCTGCCTGGAGCGCGCCATTCAAGGTTTCGGAGCTTCCCTGGTCCTGGCCATCGGTGAGGAGGATCATCACTTTCCGTCCCACCTCATTCTTCATCAAGTCGTTCGAGGCTAGCCATACCGCGTCGTAGAGGTGGGTTGCCCCGCCGGTGTGAGGAAAAGTGCCGGGCATAGGGCCTAGCCCCCCTCCATTGATCACGGTTTCATCAACCGCTCGGGAAAGCATCGGCAAGCTCGCGGTGAAGTCCTGGAGTAATTCGACCTGGACGTCAAAGTGGAGCACGGAGGCGAGGTCCTTCGGTTGCATCACTTGCTGCAGAAAGGCTTCCGCTTGGCGTTGTTCAGTGGAAAGGACGCGCCCCTGGCTCGGGCTGGTGTCGATCATGATGCACAGGGTCAGCGGAGCGCTCGTGTCGCGTGCGAAGTAGCGGATTTGTTGCGGCGTTCCGTCTTCCGTAAGCTCAAAATCGTTGCGGGTCAAATCTGGAACAAGGCGCCCTTTCTTGTCCTTCACCACGGCGTACACGTTCACCACTTCGGTTTGGACCTTGAAGACGGGCGGAGAGGCGGTCGTCTGGCTTTGCGGCCGCGGTAACGCAAGCGCTGTCGCGGTAAGAAGCGCCCCCACGCCGGCGGCCAACAAGATCAGTTGCGCTGAAGGCTTAGCTTGCGCGCGATGTTTGGGAGCGAGCGATGGAGCGCCCATTATTCTAACTGGATGCCATTCCCTGCCTGCGTGTTGTCTATCCATTCCTTCCGGCGTGGCAACGGCCCGCACGGGCAGGAGGCGGTCGCCGCTGCTGTAGCGCAGCGCGGCCTCACGGCCGCAATCAAACCAGCGCGAAGCCCTTGCCCTCTCCCTCGGGAGAGGGTGGCTCGCGGCCGGCGCTTTCTCCAGCCGGCGCGAGTCGGGTGAGGGGGTCCCTAGAAAATCTGGTTAAAAAAACACGATTTTACGGTATTGCAATGCAGGGCTCACTTTTTAGCTCTGCGGCTTGTCATTTGCACGAAAAAGCCGCAGCGTTACAAGGCGAACGCTGCGCTACAACCACCTCTATCCGGACTTTGACGTGACCGTGCTTCCCCCGGATTTCCCAGTTCATGTTAGCGCTCCAATGTGCTACACTGCTTTCCGCGCATTCATACAGTAAGCGCCGTGGGAGCTGTGATGGAACAGGTCGCAACTATTTTACCCAAGGCCTTAAGAAGACAACTCACCCGCCAGCACCCTCCCGTCCTCGAAGTTCTCTTTCCGTTGTGGCCTCGCGCCGTCGGGGGGTTGATTGCTCAGCACTCCCGTCCGGCGGCTTTCGGTAATG
>JASHOS010000168.1 GCA_030040995.1 Terriglobia bacterium
GGCGATTGCCGCCACTTCAGTCCACGCGCCCTTCTGCATCGCCGGTATTACTTTTCCGGTAGCGATATGGGCCACGCCCAAAACGCCCCACCGCACTTTGTTTGGCACCAATACCGCCTCGTGTCAGAGTCGGGTAGCGGAGACTCTCGCATTCCAGAGAGTCTGCGGTTTTTCCCGAGTTCCGGGGACAAAAGCCGCCGATAAAGGTCGACCGGCCAGCGGACAAACTCCTCACACGGTCCCGCGCCGACTGGAGAAAGCGCCGGACGCGGTCCACCCGAGCGACTGAACGTGTCCCACATTTTTTGCTGGACACGGAGGGTGTATCAGGGCACGGCTTCAGCCGTGCCGACCGAAAGCCAACGGAATGCCGGCTTTAGCCGCTGCGGCTGGCGGTCAGGGGCTAAACAGGTTGCGGAAAAACGGCTTTTCGGAGCCAAAATCGGCCGAAAATGGCGGTCGCTCGAACGGAGAATCAATAACTTACAAATCTTGACGAGCGCCATTTGGGGCTCTCAGGGGAGTTTTTCCGCAGCCTGTAAAGCCCCGCCCTAAGACCCAGCTTCCCTCGGCACGGCTAAAGCCGTGCCCTGATACAAGGCTTTCCACAACCCGCTGCGCAGTAGCGACTTCATGTCCGCCCTCCGTGTCCAGCCCGAGACATGGGTAAAGCTGAGCAACTAGGCAAGGGAGACGTGCGCGAAGCGCCGAGCGTGCTACGAGGCCGCCATTGTAGTTGACGATCTACCACTTCATGTGGTAGATTGCCTGCTAGTATGGCCAGACAATCATCACAGAACCGAATCGAACTTGTCTATGGCTCGCTCGACATGCTGATCCTTCGTACTTTGCGCTGGGGCCCAAACCACGGGCATGGCATTGCCAAATCCATTGAGCGCATGTCGGAAGAGACGCTCAGGGTGGAACACGGGTCCCTCTATCCCGCCCTGCAGCGCCTGCAACAGGAAGGCTGGGTTACCGCTGAGTGGGGCGTCTCCAAGAACAACCAGAGGGCCAAGTATTACCGGCTGACGGCAAGAGGGCGACGCCAGTTGGTCACCGAGACCTCGCGTTGGGAGCGCTTCGTGCGGGCGATCACCGCCGTGCTGAGGCCAACCGAATCCGAGGAAAGGCCATGAGCTGGCGGCGCGAGCTTTCGAGACTGCGTGCTCTGTTTCGTCGGCCAAAGCTGGCGGACGATCTCAAAGCTGAGATTCGCTCGCATCTCGCGATGGAAGAACGGGAGAACCAGGAATCCGGTATGCCTCCCGACGAAGCTCACTACGCCGCGTTGCGACGATTCGGCAACCTGACGCTGGCTCAGGAAAGGAGCAGGGAGATGTGGGTATGGAACGGGGCAGAGAGGCTCTGGCAGGACATCCGCTATGGACTCCGCCAACTTCGGCGCAGCCCCGGCTTTGCCGCAGTCGCGGTTATCACGCTCGCCCTCGGCATTGGCGCGAACACAGCAATCTTCCAGTTGCTCGATGCCGTCCGCCTGCGAAGCCTGCCGGTGATGAATCCCCGCGAGCTCACCCTGGTGCGCCTTGCTGACCGGCGAGGCTGGAGGGGCAACCAGGAGTCAGCTTATCCGGCACTAAACAACCCGCTGTGGGAATACATTCGCGACCATCAGCAAGCTTTTTCTGGAGTGCTCGCATGGAGCCCCACCATGTTGGGAATCACTGAGGGCGACCACGAGCGGCTGGTGCAAGGCTTGTGGGTGAGCGGCGACTTCTTCAATGTGCTTGGGGTACGGCCGGCGCTAGGCCGATTGTTCACTTCCACCGATGACCGTCCTGGATGCGGCGCCTCGGGCGTGGTTGTGAGCTACGCATTCTGGCAGGGCCAACTCGGGGGCGACCCTCACGTCGTAGGCCGCACGCTCGCCATCGGTCGACATCCGGTCCCAATTCTCGGAGTGACAGACCGCAGTTTTACCGGTCCGGAAGTCGGCCACTCGTTTGACGTGGCCGTTCCGATCTGCTCGCAGTCCGCGTATTGGACCGACGGCAACTGGCTGGACTCAAGTACCGACTGGTGGCTGACGGTAATGGGGCGTCTGAAACCCAGGGAATCCTTATCCATGGCTAATGCCGCTCTCCAATCTCTTTCACCCGCTGCCTTTGAGGCAAGCCTTCGCAAAGACTATCCCCTTGAGAACGTCCGGGACTACCTCTATTTCAAACTCGTGGCCGAATCAGCGCCGGGTGGTGTTTCCTGGCTGCGCGGTGAGTACGAGAATCCTCTTTGGATGCTGCTGGGACTTGCGGGCGTTGTGCTCTTGATTGCCAGCGCGAACCTTGCCAACCTGATGCTAGCGCGCGGTAGCACCCGCGTGCGCGAGCTTGCCGTGCGCCTGTCGCTCGGGGCCACGCGAGGCCGCCTGATCCGGCAGCTCCTGTGGGAAAGCTTCCCGTTGATTCTTCTCGGAGTGGCCTCAGGCCTGGTGCTGGCGAGGTCTCTCGCCAGTTTCCTTATAGCTTTGTTGAGCACGCAGGGCGACTCGCTGTCTCTGGACCTGCATCTCGACTGGCGTGTGCTTGGATTTACGGCAATGCTGGCCGCGCTGACAGCAGTAGTTTTTGGATTGGTACCAGCCTTTCGGGCGGCCAGCTTGGCCCCTAGCGAAGCGATGAAAGCCTGCTCGCCGAGAACGGGCGGCACGCAGGAGAACAACATACTGCGACGAGTGCTGGTGATCGCTCAAGTTTCCCTGTCGCTGGTTCTGCTGACCGGCGCGGTGCTTTTTGCACGAACGCTCGCCAACTTACTTGCCGTTAACCCAGGTTTTCGCGAGGACAGCATCCTGATTACACAGCTTGACCTGTCCCGGCTCCGCCTCCCTGTCGCACGCCGCCTGGCAGAGAAGAAGGAGATCCTCGACCGGCTTCGCGACGTCCCAGGCGTGGAGGCTGCATCGGAGGTTAGAATTGTTCCTCTGAGCGGCAATAGCACAGACAACCTAGTCTGGGCGGAAGGTGAAGACCGGCAATCCGGATTCAACTCAAATTTCAACTGGGTGGGCGACGGCTACTTCAAAACGCTCGGCACACCACTTTTGGCCGGCAGGGACTTCGGCGAGCAGGACATGCCCAACTCCCCTAAGGTCGCAATCGTCAACCAGGAGTTTGCGCGGCGATTTGGAAAGGGCGCGAACCCTGTCGGACTGCAAATCCGCCGCGAGGCCACGCCCACCGAGCCTGAAATGGTGTTCGAGATTGTGGGACTCGTGAAGAACACCAAATATACGGATCTCCGCGAGAAATTCCTGCCCATCGTCTATCTCCCCGTCTCCCAGGACCAGAATCCCGATCCTTTCGAACAGGTCATTATTCACTCCGCGCTGCCCTTGCCCAGCCTGACATCGAGGATCAAGCGGGAGGTTACCGGAAAAAGCCCGGACATCAACGTGGACTTTCAAGTTTTCAAAACACAAATTCAGGAATCCCTGCTGCCCGAGAGGCTAACGGCCGCGCTCTCGGGTTTCTTCGGGGTTCTGGCCGCGCTGCTGACTGCCGTGGGCCTCTATGGCGTGATTTCTTTTCTGGTCGCGCGACGGACTCATGAAATTGGAATTCGCATGGCGCTGGGCGCGAGCAAGAGACAAGTGCTTTCATTGATCCTTCGTGAAACGTTGATGCTCGCCGTGCTCGGGATCGGGGCCGGCCTGCCCATCACGCTCGGCGTCGCACGCCTTGTCGCAAGCATGCTCTTCGGAATAAAACCTGGTGATCCCGTAGCCCTTGCGCTCGCTGCGTCTGCCCTATGCGGGGTGGCCCTTGCCGCGTCCTATATCCCCGCGCGCCGCGCGTCGAGCGTGGACCCGATGGTGGCGCTGAGATACGAGTGAAGCGGTGACGAGCCGGGGTAGCGCAGACTTCGTGCCTTTCGAAGTCTGCGGTTTTTTCTTAGGGATGCGCCGGCAAGCCGCAGAGTTTCCAAGGATGGGAAACTCTGCATTGCAAGGTCGTGATTTTTTGTTTTTTTGGCAAGGTTCTTAATTACCCCTCACCCGGCCCGCGCCGGCTGAAGAAAGCGCCGGCCGCGGTCCACCCTCTCCCTCAGGAGAGGGCAGCGGCTTCGCGCAGGTTTGGTTGCGGCTGTAAGGCCGCACTGGGCTGCCCTGCTCTCGCTGAGAGGGCTCGCTGAGTGCTGAGAGCTTTTTATGACGTGGAAGCGGCAGTTCGCTAGACTTCGCGGTATCTCCGGCCGGCGGCGCCGTGCCTTCGATCTTCGCAATGAGATTCGCTTGCATCTCGCGATGGAAGAGCGCGAGAACCTGGAATCCGGTATGCCCCCTGACGAAGCTCATTACGCCGCGTTGCGACGATTCGGCAACCTGACCCTGGCCCAAGAAAGGAGCAGGGAGATGTGGATATGGAATACGGTCGAGACGCTCCTGCAAGATCTTCGTTATGCGCTGCGGATGCTGGCAAAGACGCCGGGATTCACGGCGGTCGCCGTGCTCACGCTGGCGCTGGGCATTGGCGCGAACACGGCCATTTTCTCTTTTACGGATCAGGTTCTGCTGCGCACTCTGCCGGTTCCCAATCCGCAGCAGCTCGTCGTGCTGCGTTCGCCCGGGCCGACTCCAGGGCATTACTCGTGTGATATCGATAACTGCGCACAGTCGTTTTCTTATCCTATATATAAGGAGTTGCGCGAGCACACCTCCGTCTTCTCCGGCTTGCTGGCATGTGCCGATGTGGACGTGAATGTCTCCGGCCACGGTGCCACCGAGGCCGCGCGCGGCGCACTGGTGAGCGGAAACTATTTCGAAACGCTCGAAGTGCAGCCCGCGCTAGGCCGCGTCTTCAGTGCGAACGATGAAACGGCGGCGGGCGCAGATCTCGTTGCGGTGCTGAGCTACGGTTACTGGACAAAGCACTTCGGCGCCGACCCTTCCATTCTCAACAAGCCGCTCACCGTGAATGGCTCGGCGCTTACTGTGATCGGCGTGGCGCGCAAGGGATTTGACGGCGTGCAAATCGGCGAATCGCCGGACATTTTTATTCCCGTCACCATGAAGACGCAGATGATGCCGACCGAGGGCCACACGCTCGAAGACCGCAGCGACTTTTGGCTGCCCGTTCTGGGCCGACTGAAGCCGGGGATGACGCCGGCGCGAGCGCAGGCGGAGCTTCAGCCGGTTTATGCGGCTCTTTTGAAGGAGGATGCGAAGGTCCGCGGAGACTTTTCAGGACGTGGGCTGAAGCGATACGAGTCAAAGCCGCTGCTGCTGGTGAGCGGCTCGCATGGACGCGCGGTGTTGCAGGATGACGCCGAAACGCCGCTGCTCGTTCTGGTGGGCATGGTCGGACTGGTGCTGCTGATTGCGTGCGCTAATCTGGCGAGCTTGCTGGTGGCGCGCGGCGAAGCGCGGCAGCGCGAGATGGCTGTGCGGCTGGCGATGGGCGCGGGACGGCTACGCCTGGTGCGGCAACTGCTCACGGAAAGTTTGCTGATTGGCATGGCTGGGGGCGCAGCGGGCATCGCGTTGGCGTCGTGGTGCCTGAACGCAATGGTCGGCGCCATTCCGCCGGACGTCGGAATGAGCGGCCTCGAAGCCGGATTGAACCAGCATGTGTTGTGGTTCGCGATTGGCGTGACACTGCTTACCAGCGTGCTCTTTGGGCTGGCTCCCGCGCTGCGCTCGACGCGCGTGGATTTGCAGGCAACTCTGAAGGATCAGGGATCGAGCGTTTCCGAAGGCCGCTCGAATATCCGGCTGCGCAAAGTGCTCATCATTTCGCAAGTGGCGCTTACGGCGGTATTGTTGGCCGGCGCGGGGCTGCTGGCGCGGACGCTGATGAATCTGGAACATGCCAATCTCGGCGTCAATCCCGAGCACATTTTGCAATTCTCGGTCGAGCCGGATTTGAACGGCTACTCACCGGTGCGCACGATGTCGCTGGCTGATAGCGCGCGCCGCCAAATTGGTGCGCTGCCAGGTGTGCGCTCCGTAGCGGCGTCGTCCATTGCGATGTTCAGCGATGACGACACGGGATTCAACATCACGCCGCAAGGCTACACGATGAAGCCGGACGAGGACACCAACGTGCTGGCCGACTGGATTTCTCCGGACTATTTTTCCACTCTGGAAACTCCGCTGATTGCCGGCCGGGAATTCACCGATGCGGACACGGCGGCGAGTCCAAAGGTGTGCATCATCAATGAAAAACTGGCGCAGCGGTTCTTCGCAGGACGTAATCCCATCGGGATGCACATCGCGCGCGGCGCGGGGAACCATGTTCATCCGGATATCGAAATTGTGGGCGTCGTCGCCAACAGCAAATGGGACAGTCCGCGTAGTGACGTCGTACCGTTCATGTACATGCCGTATTCGCAGGAATCGGATCTGGGTTCGCTTGCATTTTATGTGCGCACCGAGCGCGATCCGGGCACGATGGCGGCCAGTGTACACTCCGTGATGCAGGAGCTCGATGCAAATCTGCCGGTGAACAACATGCAGAGGCTCGCCGCGCAAGTGGACGAGTCGATGTTCAACGACCGGCTGGTCGCGGTGCTCTCGATTTCGCTGGCGTTGCTCGCAGCGCTGCTGGCGGCGCTCGGACTCTATGGCGTGCTGGCCTACGTAGTGGCGCGGCGCACGCGCGAGATTGGCATTCGCATGGCCTTGGGCGGACAGCGCAGCGATATTGTGCGGCTGGTGCTGGGACAGGGCGCGCGCCTGACGCTGGTGGGCGGGGCCATTGGGATTGTGGCGGCGCTGGCGGTCACGCGGCTGGCGGCCAGTTTGCTATATGGCGTGAGCGCGTACGATCCGCTGACGTTTCTGGGCGTCGTCATTTTGCTCGCGGTGGTGGCGGGCGCCGCGTGCTACATTCCCGCGCGCCGCGCGTCGAACGTGGACCCGATGGTCGCACTGCGATATGAGTAGGTGTCAGATTTCTGTGTGGTGTTACACATAAAGTGATAAACCGCACTCCGATCCTGCTGTTAGTAATCGGGAATCTGGAGGTCCAAGCCTTTGATGCCGCGGTGTAGAGGGCGCAGCTTCAGGCGCGAAGATTGCGCCGAAGCTTGCTGATATATTCGACGCTGTCGCCAAGGTCGGACCGGTCCTTCCACATGCCGTAAAAAGCGAAACTGGCAACAGAAGGACTCTTGCGCTTGAGATGCACGGTGCCGGAGGGTATGCGAACCTCAACAAGACTCCCTTCGCTGATCTCTACATCTTGGAGGGGCTTGAAAACGCCATCTTCATACTTTGCAGTGATGGTCATAGATTCGCCTCTGGAGCCCTGTAAGCAATTTTCCGTGACACCGGCCAGTTGGCATTTTAGCAGATCGCGGGACTGCCGGGATAATGGGCCTTGGCATTGAAACAATTGCTTGCCATACCTCCATAAATAGATGTATGATACTCCATATATGGAGAAACAAGAATGGCGACGCTTCAACACCCTCTAGCCGGCTTTTCGGCGGCGGCGGTAGCAGACCTTTCCCAGCGGGACACTCAAGAGCGCCTGAGCCGCCCGGCGGTGCAAGCGTTTTTCAAGCTTGCAGAAGCCTGGCGCTTGCGCGACGAAGCCGCCCGCCAACTCCTGGGCGGGGTCTCGAACGGCGTGTTTTATCAAATGAAACGCGGCCAGAAGAAGACTCTGGACCAGGACAAGCTCACACGAATCTCCCTCCTCCTTGGAGTATTTAAGGCGCTGAACATCCTTTACAGCCGCAAGCTGGCCGATAGCTGGGTAAACCTGCCGAATTCAAATCCCATGTTCAAGGGGGAAACGCCTCTTGCCTACCTGATCAAAGGAGGGTTACCGGCGCTGATGCGCACGCGGCAATTGCTGGATGCGCGGAGAGGCGGCCAGTGACGCCGAAGGTCACTGCCGTCCGCAAGGACGGCACCCACCGGCTCATTCCCTCCCGCCATGCCGATGAGAGCGTGCTCGGAAGGCTCGCTGAAGATGATCGTGACCTTCAGGATTTATTCGAGCTGGATGGCGCCACAAACGACCGGCTGCTGGGAGAAGCAAACCTGCTTCCCGGCATCAGCGTTCACGAGCTGCTGTTTGGCGTTACGCACGCGCACATCGTGAATGCGGCGTTCACCCATGCGGCGCCTGGCGGCGGCCGCTTCAACGGTCCCGAGCGCGGAGCCTGGTACGCAGCCTTCGATCTCGAGACCGCCCAGGCTGAGGTCGCATTCCATAAGGCTCAGGAATTAGCGGAGGCGGGATGGCGCGAGCCGGAAACATTTTTGCTTCGCGATTACCGCGCTGACTTTCGCGCCAATTTCCATGATCTCCGCGGCGACGCGGCTTACGCCGCATGCCTCGACCCGAACAGTTACGCCGGCTCCCAGAAGCTCGCCGGAGAATTGTTGGCGGCAGGATCGGCCGGCATCGTCTACCCCAGCGTCCGGCATCCCAAAGGCACCTGCATCGTCTGCTTCCGGCCGGCGCTGGTGACGAACGTCCGCAAGGACCGAATCGTGAAGCTTACATTCCGCGATGCTCGCACGGCTCCGACTGCCAGTTAATCGCGCCGGCGGAGCAATGCAGTGCGGCCCGCCGCGGTCATTCGGCTGTGGCCGGGTCAATCACCACCGTCACCTGGGAGATGCGATTGGCCGGAAAGCCTCCCCGCTGCGCATGCTCGCGGATCGTCTGTTCGTTGGGCGCGATATAGACGCAGTAGACCTTGTCGCCGGTAACATAGCTGTGCACCCACTGAATCTGCGGCCCCATTTGCTGCAGTACCGCGCAGGACTTTTGTGAAATGGCCTGCAATTCGTGGGGCGAAAGCTTTCCCGCGCCGGGAATGTCCCGCTCGATGATATACCTGGGCATAGTCCCACTCCCCTTCGCAAAAATTTGGGTTTTTGAATCTTTGGCTGATCTGCAACATACACCTAATCGCCTCTGGATGCAACTGGTGTAGCGTTCTGTCGTAGTGCGTTCCTAATCCGTCGGTAACCGAAGGCGATGTAGGGCGACGGCTTGCCGTCCCCTTGATTACCATCCCGAGAATCAACCAGGGTAGGGCAAGCCCTACCCCGACGCTGCGCACCTCCAAGGCGGATGCCCCTCTCATACTTTGCCCGTGGCGAGATGGCGCATATGACGTTTGGCGCCACGCGCGCGTTCGGTGAGATAGACTCCGGCGAGAATCACGCCACCACCGACGACGGTA
>JASHOS010000169.1 GCA_030040995.1 Terriglobia bacterium
CGGGGAACCCAGCGGGTTCCCCATTTCCATTTATTAGGTATTGTTTCCCTCCACCTCTTCGGGTCTGCTTTTCGTTTTGCTGGTGTGGTCAGCTTATCAGGGTCAGGCGGTCTCCGGCACGAAGCGTAATTTGCTGGGGAAACTTGAAGAGCGCCTCGTTTTCATTGTAATGAACCTCGTGCGCGATGGCGCGGTTATCGAGGCTCGCAGAGGATTTACCCGGTCCCGGCCGTGATGATGTCAACGCCACCGAGCGGCAGGCGAGCGTACCGTGAATCAACGAAAGCGAGAACTGCACGCGGCCCTTCTGAAGTTGGCGCGAAAACGAGCCCCAGCCTGTTGCGGTGGACCAAAAGCAAGAAAAGTGTTCCTGGTTCATTGGCGGCTTCGCCTCAATGCGCTCTTCTGCGCCGTAATAGCGGAACCCGCTCAGGGCGAGCAATGCGGCCCAACTGGCCATAGGCCGCGCATAGTGATAGCCGCATTCCGCTTCATCCCAGGCGTTCCTCCGCTCGCCGTCGTAGCGCCGGCGGATGTTCCCAATCAACTCGACGCCTTCATTGACCATTTCCATATAAAGCATCAGGATAGCGGCTGAGTATTCGAAGCCGGTCATTACTTCTTCAAAATAAGGGAAGGGAACCTGCGGCCGGTTGCCGCGCGGATAGTCGCAAATCACGAGCGCGGATTCGCCGTTAAGAGCGAACGTCCGCATCACACACTCGTGCTCGAAAAGCGCTCGCTTATAGTTATACTTGTATATCGATTGAAGCGCCGTTTGAACGTTGCGCCGGTCGAGCAGCAGACCGAGGCCTGCGATCTGCGCGAAATACTGGCCTGCGAGTTGATCCACCAGGCAGCCCTCGCCGAGTTGGAAGGTGGGACTCTCGGTGTTAGCGGAACCCATGCCCTCCGTTAGCCCTTTCGCCACCTGGTCTTTGGAAAGGGAGCCGATTTTCTGAATGTAATATTCGCCGTTGAAGAGATTTCCATCGATCCAGCGGCTTCCCTGCTCGAAAAGCCGCCGGTATTCTTGTGCGGCTGTGGCATCACCCACCACGCGGGCCATCTCTTCCCCTGCGCGTAATGCGCCCAGATACCAGACACCACAAAGCGGATTCGGTCCGATGAATTCCACGTCATAGGTGTTGTGCTGGACACCTTCCATGACGCCATCTTTATTGGCGTCCCAGCCGCCCGGGATCCAGGCAAACTGGAGCGCGCGCTTGGCGGCAGGCCAGAGCTTCTTGAGCCAGGGCGTATCGCCCGAAAGCCGCCAATCGTAATAGAGCTTTATGATGCAGGCCATCTGCCCGTCGGCGGCGGCCACTCCGAACCGCTCGATTCCGTAAGGAAGAAGCTCGCGGTAATCCATCAGACCTTCGGCGCTGGTCAAAAAGCCGAATTGCTGCTCACGCAGCGAGCGCGAAAGCTGGGGAAAGAGGCTGGCAATCGCCGCCTCATACGCGTACACATGGGTGCAATTTCCGAAGCAGCATCCTACCTGATCGTTGCAGCCTTCGAAGCCATGGAACGAGCCATCCTGAGTGCGAAAGGACGTAGGGGTGACGAGCGTTGAGAGGTTGGCGGAGGCAGCATCCTTCACCGCGCCCGGCAGCGTCGTTTGCCGCATCGCGGAGACAAACTGCCGGGTGAGGCTTTCAAGCCGAGGCAGATGCACGGTGGCGTATTCCGCTGCGGCCCAGGCGTCCGCAAAGCGCGCGCAGTAATGGTTTCCGAGCAGGTCATTCTCATGCCCCTTGGGCGCCGCCCAGCCGCATCGCGCCGGAGTCCGATTGGGGAAATGCCAGCTCAGCAGAAATGTGAATTCAGCTTCCGCGCGCGCCGCAATCTCTCGCTGAAGGCAAAGAGCGCCGACGGCGGTGCGTGCCGAAGCTTCCGGGCCGACCTCGCCATCCGATGAAAAATCATCCCAGAAAAGCAGCGGGCTCTCCCACCAGCGTCCGCTTGGCCAGCCGCGAAGATAGCTGAGTTTGCCCTCGGCCGGGTCCAGCACCCCCAGTACGAACGTTCCCGCCAGCGGATGCTGCGCCGGAAGAAACGGGTTGCGCATCAGCAAGCCTTCAAGGCGGCCGCTCTTTCGGTAATCATTCTGGCGACCTTCGTTGCCCGCCGGGTTATCAATGGAGAACGCAATTGAGACCGTCACCCGTGACGTTGCCGGATTGGCCACGCGGTAGCGAAGCACGGCTACAGGCAGGCCGGAATCATCCGGCTCGAGTGGTATGAAGGGCGTAAAGGCTTCGAGCGTTATGGTTGCCGGCAATTCGGAATCTTCAAAATCCAGGCGGGCGAGAGGAAACTCACCCGTGAAGGTGCAAGAGGCAAGGCGGGGAAGTCCGGGAACATTGGCGAACCCAAGTCCCGAGGGGCCTTCGTAAGGAGGCAAGATGCGCGCTTCAAGCACGCGCGCGATGGGTTTCCGGTTTCCTGATCGAATCCAGATGGAAGGAAAAGCGTAGGTGGGTGAATTACCTTTGTCTGGCCGATTGAAAATCCACCATTCCTGGAGTTGGCCTCGGCCGCCCAAGCCGATGCTGCCCGCGCCCACGCCGCCCAACGGAAACGAGAGCATCCTAAGCTGATTTCCGGAAAAGCGCCGCGGGAATTCGATTTCCCACGCCGCCGGAGGCTCGTCATGTCCACCGGATCCTTGACCACGAGCAGACTTCTCCCCGGCCACGCCGCCCGGAAGCGCCGCCGTGCCGGCGCCGAGCGCGACATCCTTCAAAAAGCGCCGCCGGCCTTTTCTATGACGATTCATTTCCGATGGGTTCGGCATGTGGGAAAGGCGATCAAACGCGAAGTTTCGCTACCTGGCCCAGCGCGCTTCGAGGGGCGGAAACTGGGGAAAGGGAGCGTGCGGTTCCTGTTGATACCAGTAGGCAACCGAGGCGACGTCATCCGCAAGCGGCTGATATCGGGCGTTCGGCCACCAGCCCAGCGCCTGTATGGTCGCGCGGAAATCACTTTGGAACCTTACCGGGTCCATGATGTGCCAGCGGTACAGGCTCCATAGTCGCGGACCATTGCCCTCTTCTCGCTTCAGCGTGTTGCCTGTATAGGCCGTGCTAAAAACCTCAGGGAAACCGTAGCTCCCGCCAAAGTAATCTTCGGTTCCTGTTCCGCAGATGGTCGGAAACTGCTTGTCGCCGTCAATGTAGAACTTCACTTCACCTTCTCCGAACCAGCCATCGGAGAGCTGGGCCCAGGCAATAAACGTCCCAACATATTGGCCACTGCCTCGCACACCATCGAGTAGTGTATGTGCCGGATTAGACCGCTCAGTTGTCGCGCGCCGCCATTGGGCGTGAAAATAACCGAGTCCTTGGGGTATTTCAGTTTTGATGAAGTCAATCTGGTAGGTGAGTAGATTCAGCGTTCTCGATAGCTCATTAGTAAATGTGATTCTGGCGTGGCGCCGGAAAGGCATTGGCCAGTAGCAGTTGAGGGCCGCGGTGGGATTAACGATAACAACGAGCGAGTTGACAGGAGCAAACCGGTCATTCCCAACGGCAAAGAAATCTGTCAAGGGGACTTCGACCGAAGGCGTATCTTCATTGTCCCAGTAAAAGCGCAGAACGCAGGCCCTTCCATTGTCCTCCCAGCTTGTTTCGGTCGCGATCCAGATGTGCTCGATCACGCCTGGCCCTTCTACATCCATAATCGTAAGGGATTCACCCGCTTTCGGCTTTAAGAAGGGGCTCACTTTCCAGCCCTGGCCCAGTTCTTCGGCCGCCCTGGAGAAAGGGAAGTTCGGTCCGGGTACCGCCTTGGCTCCCATGCCCTTCCCACCCGTCGGATTTTCCGGTGACACCTGGCGGCTCTCGGCCTGCGTCAGCACAGGCAGCATTCCCAGACCAGGATTCAGCCAAGGCGCCTCGACGGCTCCCGGTTGAGCAAAGGCTGATGCGGATCCTGCGATTGGCAGGCTCGACGCTGCAGCCAGCGTTTTCAGGAATCGGCCCCGCGTCATCTTGTACAAATCGCCTCCTCAGAAAGGTGCTGCAATGGTGAGCCACGTTACGCCTTGGGGTGGAATACTTATGGTGACCGCCGTCTCGGACTTGTGATTGAGGCGGTGCTCCCGTGGCTGGCCGTCTTGCTCTCGTATCAAAGCCCTGTCAACGAGACCGGTGTAATAGAGCGGCAGTGTGAGAGTTCGAGTAACTTGCACGTCGAGGGGGTTGTAAGCCATCGCCAGCCCTTTCACATCCAAACGGGGGTTGGCGTGCAGAATCACGTCAATGTCGCGCCCATCGGCGCGGCGAACGTGGATAATATCAGATTCGAGGATGTCCCGGTGAGCTTTATAAAAATCTACCCACTTCCTCACGACGGACTTTGTCTCGTCTGTATCGTAAAGCTGATATCCCCGATATGCTGCCTGAACGCCGGAGCCCAAAAGCTGAGCCATAATTTGCGCGTAGACCTTGAGGTGTTCGTGCAGCGGCTCGATGGTGGCTGCGGCTCCGCCGCCGTGGTACTGGACGAGCGGCACATGCATCCATCCCATGCTGGGGGATTTCTGCCATGTGCCGTCAAATATATTCTGGCGAGCGATGATCACTTGCTCCGCGCGGGGCAGTGACCAGTCAGTCTCCCGGTAGCCCATCCCCGTCTTGTTCGAGCCGTTCAGAAAATACCAGTCCGGCACGTTAAGGTAAACGCCTCTCGCCCGGCACCATCGATAGAACTGCACAATTTCGGTCCATTGCGTCCATTGCGAGTCCAGCAGTCCCCGATGCCCGGGATGCCGGGTGGAGGCGCATACATCCCCGGGATACGAGCCATCGTGTTCCAAGACGCCCATGCCTGTCTTTTCAATGAATGTATAAAGTTTCCGAAAATACTCGATGCCCCAACGGCTTTCGAGGCACGGCGAGTAGCCAAAGATGGCGCCTTCCGCCGTGCCCGTCTTCGGATTGATGACATCATTTTCCGGGCCGACATTGCGGCTCGCGAGGAGCGAGTAAGCACCGAGTATAATGCTCTTTCTGCTCGCGTAATCGACAAGTTCCTTCATTTTCTGGATAGAGCCGGGGCTCACGTCTGTCGGGTCGAAGCCAGACCCGAAAGAAATAATGACCATCTCAAACCCGACCTCAGCAGCTTGGTCCACAGCGCTTCGAATGGCTTCGGGCTGATCGCTGGTCACGTGCATAAAGATGGGATTTTCGGTTGCCCAGGGAGCGATGGTGTGGTACATGCGCCGCAGGGCCAGCCCGTTGCGTTCCCGGTCCGTGCTGTTGTAAACAAGCTCATACGTGCGGTACGATTCGAACGTCTGTCCTGGAAGGATGTCCACATCCGGGCCTAAAGGCGGATGCACGTGAAGAAGACAGGGAGTCTGGAGATCGTAATTCACCTGACTGGTGTACTCTGGATCCGCGATCCAGTGTACGGTGCAGTTGGCGCTTGCAGCATCGTTTCCGTTGAACTCATAATCGGATTCGACATGGATGTTTGGATCATGTCCACCACCGCTGACGTTGGATCCGTACTCTACAGCCGCCAGAACTTCGTTTACGAAACCGTTTAGGCGCACTCGCCTCCCGGAGTGATTCTCAATACTGAGCCATTTCGAAAGCAACGGAATTCCATCAAACATTTCGTAACGAATAAGAATCGCGATTCCCGCTGGCCCCTGATCTCCTGGTTCAAAGCGCAAGGCGAGCGAAGCGCCAGGCGGAGGCCAAGGTTGATTGCCAGAGAAGCGGGTGCGCTTCCACGAAAACCGCGCTTGAGTCTGGCCGGTGCTGAATCCAGTGCAGCGGAAGGCGTTCGGGTCAGACGTCATCTGCTCCAACCATTCT
>JASHOS010000018.1 GCA_030040995.1 Terriglobia bacterium
TTTACTGATCTGCTGGATGCGCAGGCCGATGCCATAGCCATGCATCGGCTCGAGATCCAGGGTCTTCAGGATGAGCATGTCGAGCGTGCCTTGGACGAGTTCGCTCTGTTTCCCCATTTGAAGTCCTCTCCTCTAGACGCTCAAGTGTTATCATACGCCGCTTCTCTAGATTGTCAAGATGAAAACGCGCAGCGCCGTAATGCCTTACTTTCGGTCGCGTAGAGGCGGCTTTATGCCGCCATCCGGCGAGGTAAACTCACCGCTACAAATTCAAACTGACCCACTACCAAACTGAGGGATTACTTGCGTGCGAGGATTTAGGTTGCGATAACATCCAATGATCGTTTAGACTAGTATTTCTTTCGGCGATGGAGCGCCGCCGCTAACGATTCCGGAATAGCCGGGACTGATGGCTCCTACCCTATCAGGGTAGGGGCTTTTTTATTTTAGGCCGCGATGATCGTTCACCTTGTTTATAACTTGTTGCAGGTTGCCGTGGTCATGGCGTTTGCGCCGCTGCTTGCAGGCGTGACGAACCGGCTCAAAGAGATCGTGCAATCCAAGCGCGGGGCGAGCATCATCCAACCGTACCGCGATATCTGGAAGCTGTTTCACAAGAACGAGGTCATCTCCGACCAGAGCTCCTGGATATTTCGCTTCACCCCCTATGTTGTGTTTATCGTGCCTCTCTTCGTTACTCTGCTCATCCCCGTGCTTACCAGCTATCCGCTTTTCTTTGCATTTATGGGGGACATGCTTGGCGGAGGATTCGTCCTGGCGCTAGGCGGATTTTTCTTTACGCTCGCGGCCGTGGATACAGCTAATCCTTACGGCGCCATGGGCGCCAGCAGGACACGCCTGGTAGGTTTCCTTGCCGAACCCGTCTTCATGATCGTCTTTTTCACAGTATCTTTCGTCGCGGGATCAACCATACCCTATATCGTGCAGCAGGCTTGGGTGCAGCCCCTTTCCAACTTCTTTGAGCCGGCGCATGTTCTGGTGATGCTCGCCTTTTTCATTCTGATTCTTGCGGAGGGCGGAAGGATCCCCGTTGACAATCCTTCCGGGCATTTTGAACTGGCGATGATCGACGAATCCAAGGGGCTTGAGTTTTCTGGCCCGGCGGCGGCGCTGATGAAGTGGGGTGGGGAGATGAAGTTGTTTGTTCTGATCTGCATCTTCCTCAACGTGCTGGTTACTCCATGGGGGTTGGCAGCCAGCACAACGTTCAGTAACGTCCTGCTGGCTATTCCTCTGGTGCTTCTCAAGATTTTAATCTTCGTGCTGGTTCTGGTAGCGGTAGAGTCCTCGCTTGCAAAGTTGCGACTGTTCCGCATCAGCGAGTTTCTTGGCGTGGCCTTCATTACCTCAGTGGCGGCAATGATTATGTCGCTTTTCGCGGGATGAAAGGAGATTACTGAGGCCGCGCGAGTGCTCACTAACCCCTCACCCGGACTGCGCCGGCTGGAGAAAGCGCCGGCCGCGCAGCCCACCCTCTCCCTAAGGAGAGGGAAAAGCCCAATTGGCGCCTTTAAGGAGTACTCTATGGCGGGCGAATCGTTTCTTTACCAATTCAATGCACTGGCTGGCGGCTTCTTTCTTCTCTGCACGTTTGGCATGGTGGCAACGCGGCAGGTGCAAGGTTGTTTGCGTTTTTTCGTATTGCAATCGCTGTTTCTCGCCGCCTCAGCATTCGTGCTGGGTCTGCGCCCGCTCTCATGGCATCTCCTGGCTGTGGCGGCAATTAATGTCGTGAATAAACCCATCCTGATTCCGTGGCTGCTGCGACGTACCATCCCGGAGGAGGTTCACACGCGACGCGAAATTACACAGGTGCTGAACATTCCCGCATCGCTGCTGATCGCGCTCGGAATTGCTGTCGGCGCCTATTTCCTCACCTTACCTTGGGTCAGCCTCGCCGGAACTTCGTACGCCGGAGTGAATATTCCGATTGGGCTTGCTGCGCTGCTGCTCGGCGCCTTCACCCTCACCGTGAGGCGGGAGGCCGTGCCACAGTTGCTCGGGTTGATGGCCATGGAAAATGGCGCTTTCTTCACCAGCATCGCGATCGCGCCGGAGTTGCACCTGTTCGTTGAGCTCGTGGTCGCTTTCGACGTATTGATCGCTGTGTTTGTGATTGGAGTGCTCACGACGGCTATCCACGAGCACATCGGCACGACGGAAGTGGGCTCTCTGGCGGTACTCCGGGAGGAGTCTTCCCGATGATTGTTTATGCGATCCTGGTGCTGCCGGTTGCCGCGGCTACGTTGTGTTGGATTCCTGCCACAGGCAAGCGCGCTGCTGCCCCTGTGACCTTTGCATCTTCCCTGGCGCTCCTTGTGCTTACCATCAAACTGGCGGCGCGCGTTGTCGCGGTTCAGAAACTTGTTGCAGCCCCGGAGTGGATTGAAGTCGATTCCTTCGGAGCCCTGATTCTTGTTCTTGTCGCTGCCGTTGGCTTCCTGGCCTGTCTCTACTCGCTGGGATATATGCCAAGGACTACGCACAACCGGTCGATTCTTCACCACTATTATGGCAACTTCAATCTGTTCATCTTCTCGATGGTAGCGGTTCCGGTGGTGGTAAGCCCAAGCCTTGAGTGGCTGGCGGTCGAGTTTACGACGCTTCTGTCCGTGCTTCTGGTGGGCTTTGAAAGCAACGCGGAGGCGCTGGAGGCAGCGTGGAAATACGCAATCCTCACCCTGACCGGCGCGGCCATCGCTCTCTTTGGATTTCTTCTGCTGTTCTGGGCTATGCAAAAAGGCGGCGGCTCAAGTTACACGTGGGCCGGTCTGGCTGCGGCCGGGGCCAAAATGCCGCCTGAGGTTCTGAAAACTGCCTATTTGATGATTCTGGTAGGTTTCGGGGCCAAAGTCGGACTTGTGCCGTTGCACACGTGGCTCCCTGATGCGCACAGCCAGGCGCCCACGCCCATCTGCGCGCTTCTTTCAGGTGTTGAGACGACAGCCGTGTTGTACGTGATTCTGCGTCTCATGCCCATCATGCACCCTGCGCTTGGAGGGATCGTCGAGGAGTGGTCGTTGATTTTTGGCCTTCTCTCGGTCGGGGTCGCAGCCTTCCTGCTGATTCAAGTGCACGATTACAAGCGGCTCTTCGCCTACTCGACTGTGGAACACATGGGAATCATTCTCACCGCTGCCGGAATCGGAGGCGCGGCCGCCCACTACGGAGCTGTCTACCAGATTCTGGCCCATGCCGTCACAAAATCCTTCTGTTTCTTTGCAGCAGGAGCTGTCCTGCTGGTGGTGGGCAAGCGCGAGATCGCTTCGGTCGAAGGACTCGTGCGCCGCTCGCCTCTGGCCGGCTCCGCACTGCTTGTGGGAGCTCTGGCCATTGCCGGGGCGCCGCCGTTCGTGGTGTTTCTTGGTGAGTTTTCAATTCTCAAAGCCGGAATCAGCCAGGGGCGTTATGTGACCATCGGATTACTGGCTTTCTTTCTGGTCGTTGCTTTTTTCGGCATCCTTTTGCACGTCAACCGCATGGTCTTCAGCCGCCCTGCAGCGCCGGTCTATGACCGGCGGCCGGCGGGCGCGCCGCTCGGCGGCCCGGCGGATGACCCGAACCTGCCGGCTGCTGCAACCCTCGACGAGCGGTGGAGCGGCCCTGCCGACGACCCACCGCCAGAGGCTGTGGATTTCGCTTCGCCCCGGGAGCGGCAGCTGATTCCACTGAGCTGCCGCGTGACACTACTTTTAGCACTCATTCCCGTGGTGGTGCTGGGTGTTTATGTGCCCCGTCCCGTCTATGAGCTATTGAGCCGGGCGGCGGCGCTTATCGGAGGATGAGGGAATGCCCAATCTCGCGGAAATGGCTGAGCGAGCTGAGCAACAGTGGCCTGGAAGGGTGCAGGCGTGGGTGGATCGCCGAACCTCTCTCTGCGAGCTTCGCTGCCCGCCTTCCGAAGTTCTGCCCGAGGTTGTCCGGTGGCTTGTGGTTGAACTCGGGTACCGGTTCGCCGGTTTGATTGTGGAACAGGAGGATCAGGAGTGGGACCTCCGATACCTGTTCTACTCAACTGACGGCAAGCCAGGATGGGCTCGCCTGCGTGTCCGGCAGCCGCTCGAAAAGCCAACTTTCCCGAGCATCAGCTCCCACGTCCACGCTGCTGACTGGCACGAGCGGGAAGCCGAAGATCTCTTCGGCGTCACCTTCGAGGGGCACCCGCGGCTCGGCGACTTTGTGCTGCACGACGACTTATGGCAGGAAGCAGTGGCTCCGATGAGGCGGGACTTCGACGAGCGTGCGGCCATGGCAGAGCGGAAGCCGGATTTGGACTGGAGACCGCGCCGGATCGTCCACGATCCTGGAGCATTCGCGATGCCTATCGGACCCGTTTATGCGGGCGTGACCGAGTCTGCGCAATTCCTTCTTGAGACCGTTGGAGAAGACGTGATTCGCGCTTTCCCGCGGCTCTTTTACAAGTACCGGGCGGTAGAGAAGATTGCCGAAGGGCGTACGGTGGATGGATGCCTGCTTCTGGCGGAACGCTTTGCGGCCACAACAGCTTTTGCTCACGCACTGGCGTTTTGCCAGGCCGTGGAGACCATCTGCCGAGTGAGGGTGCCGCCGCGGGCCAAGATGCTGAGAATTCTTGTGGCCGAGCTTGAACGGTTCCGGCATCACGCCGGCGTCGTTCAGGAGATTTGCGAGTCCACCGCGTTATCCGTAGCGGCTAGCCACGCCGCAATCATCGAGGAAGACTTGCTGCGGCTGTGTTGTGATCTGACGGAACATCGCTATCTCTTCGGGCTTTGCATTCCCGGCGGCCTCAGCCGCGATCTTAGGGATTCAGACTGTATGGACGCCGTCGAAATGGCAGGACAGATCATGGGAAAGCTTCGAGACCTTGAGCAAGGATTGCGATATTCCAGCAGTTTTCTCGACCGGCTCGAAGGCGTGGGGATCATTTCGCTTCAAGATGCGCGGGAGTTCGGTTTGGTGGGGCCGATTGCACGTGCCTCTGGATTTGAGGGCGATCTTCGCCAGGCTCAGCCCTACATGGGTTATGAAGATTTCACATTTGATCCGGCACTGGAAACGGAGGGCGATGGCTTTGCGCGCCTCCGAGTGCTGATCGCCGAGGCCGAGGAGTCAGTGCGCATCATGTATCAGGCGTCTGTACGGCTGCAGGCAGGAGAAGTATCCGCGCCGGTCAGTCTGCGGACAGGACGCGCGCTCGGCTGGGTGGAAGCGCCTCGCGGCGCCGCATTCCATGGTGTGCATTTGGGCGAGGGTGGTCTCGTTCAGCGGTACCGGGCGATTATGCCGTCGTTCGTCAACTGGCACGGCTTCCACTTGGCTACCGAAAATTTTGCATTCCAGGATTTTCCGATTATTCTCGCAACGCTGGGCCTCTCAGCCGCCGAGAACGATCGATAGCCGCCTCGCCGATCTTTGACCGCTGATCGGCGAGGTTCAACCGCGAAGCGGCGAGATAGTTTATCCCAGGGCGCGAGCCCCATAGGCGTTAGCCTGAGACTCTCGACCCGCCGATTGCCCGGAGGGCAATACCGTGAATAGCCGTAGGTTGCACCTACGGCTATTCACGGGGCGGCCCCTTTCGGGGCCGGAACAACGGACACTGAAAGTACCAACCAGACTGTCTGAGGGATTAGGTTAACGCTTATGGGGCTTCCGCCCTGGGCTATGTTATTTCGGCCCTTCGGGCCTTGTCTGGCTGGACGAAAAAGTTAGCCAAGACAGAGAAAGTACGAAAATGAGTCAGTGGGTCATTAGCGGGCTACGCAAGGGAGTTGTGACCACTCGCTATCCCGGCCGTGAGGAGACTGCAAATGGAGTTTCGCCGGGTTTCCCGGTGGCCTTAACCTCTGTGAGTGAAGAGGCTGGCCGGGAGCTCGAAGCCATCTGCCCCACTGGCGCAATCCGTTTCGAATGTGGCGAGGCCCACGTGGATTACGGGCGTTGCGTCCATTGTTTCCGCTGCGCACGTTCGGCCCGTTTTCCCATTGAGTGGGAATCCGGCTATGAGTGGGCGCGGCTTGCCTCCACAGGAACCAACTCAGCCCCCTGGCCAAAAGCCTTTAAGAAGTCCATGCACATCCGGGTAGTGGACGCGGGAGATTGCGGGGCGTGCTTGAACGAGGTCAAGCAGCTCAACAATCCCTACTACAACATGCATCGTCTGGGCTTCTTCATTACTCCCACCCCGCGCAACGCGGACATTCTCTTGGTTGTAGGTCCTGTGAATGACCATACGCGGTTACCGTTACAACAAACCTATGAAGCCATGCCCACTCCTAAGCTGGTGATGGCCGTGGGCGCGTGCGCGCTTTCGGGTGGCGTTTTCGGTTCTACCTTCGTCACGGGCGGCGGCGTAAAGGACGTGCTACCCGTTGACGTCGAAGTGCCGGGTTCCCCGCCGCCTCCGTTGGCGATTTTGCATGGTTTGCTGCTCGCGGCGCGCGGAGTGTGATCGGCTATGGGCCTCATCCCGGAAGATGCCGGCCATAGAGCGACGCTAGAGGTATAAGCGTGCTTGATGCCTTTACAGTGTCTTTCTTCGTTATCTGCTGCGCAGGAATAATAGTTTCTGTGCTTCTTCCGGCAGGCATGAGTTCGCGGGCTGCGGGATGCTTTGGCGTAGCTGCTTCGATTGCCATGGGCGCGATGGGTGGTTATGCGCTTGCTTCGCAGACCCCGTTCACGATAGCGCTTTGGTCCCTACCACAGATCGGCCCTCTGTGCTTGTCTGTTGACCGGCTAAGCGGATTGTTCCTCGTAGTCTCCGCATTTGTGTTTCTTACGACTTCGATCTATTCGCCGGAGTACCTGAAAGCTTACCGGGAGGAATTCGATCTCCGATCGCTCGGAGCGTTTTACTTCGCGCTCATGGTTGCGGTGGATTTGGTATTGACTGCCGCTGATGTTTTAACCTTTCTGATCGGTTGGGAGCTGATGTCGCTGTTCGGCTATGTGCTGGTGAATTATCAAAAGCGCGGAGAGGAAAGAACCCGCCCCGGGTATCTCATGCTCGTGATGGGCGAAGCAGGGTTTGTAGCGGTCCTCATTGCGTTTCTGATGATTGCAGCTCACTCGCAGGGCAGCATTCTCTTCTCCAGTCTACGTGCTCACTCCGCTTCGCTAGGACGGACCGGGCGCTGGGGTATTTTTCTGTTGTCTTTTTTGGGCTTTGGGATCAAAACGGGGCTGGCGCCATTCAATCGTTGGCTGCCCCAAGCACATCCCGTCGCGCCAGCCAATGTGTCGGCTTTGCTTTCGGGCGCGTTACTCAACTTGGGCGTGTATGGCATCGTCCGTGTTAATGCGAACCTTGTACTGGTCAGGAGCGTTGGTCCGGGGCTCGTGGTCCTCGTCATCGGAGCGTTTTCCGCGCTCATGGGCATCATGTACGCCAACCGCAACGACGACATGAAAGAAATGCTGGCTAACAGCTCGATCGAAAACATGGGCATCATCACTACAGGGGTGGGGGCCGGACTGGTTTTTATGGCGCTTCGGCAGCCTATTTTGGCTGGCATTGCCTGGATTGCTGCCTTGTATCAAATGACCAACCACTCGGTGTATAAATCCCTGCTATTTTTTGGCGCGGGCGCAATCGATACAATCACTGGCACGCGCCGCTTAGACCGGCTGGGCGGATTGATCAAGCAGATGCCCTTGCTCGCAATATTCTTTCTTGTCGGGGCGCTCTCCATCTCCGCGTTGCCTCCCATGAGCGGATTTGTGAGTGAATGGCTCACGCTTCAGTCCCTGCTGCAAAGCGCCGCATTGTTATCACGGCCGGTCAAAGCTCTCTTTGCACTTTCAGGCGCGGGATTGGCGCTGACTGCGGGGCTCGCTGTGACGTGCTTTGTCAAAGCATACACTATGGCTTTCCTCGGAGTGCCACGTTCCGTCCGGATGCGCCGGGACACTCAGCCAGGCTTTCTGATCCGGCTGGCACTCGGAGTGAGCGCCGTTTTTTGTCTCCTTCTCGGGGTACTGCCCACATACGTCATCCCGGTGCTTGGCCGCGTCACGCAGGGTCTGACAGGGGCGGATGCCGCCACTGCGCTTGTACCACCATTCTTTGACCGGGCGCGTGGTCACTCGCAGCTTCCCCCTGCCTTTGTCGCCGATTTCCATAAACTGGGAGCCCAGCTCGGGCAGCGTGTTCTCCCCGGATCCGGGCTGGTGGTGCTTCATCGCGGCGCAGCACAGAATCCCGTTGTGTTTGCCATGTCTACGAGCTACATGCTGGTTACGCTAGTGGTGCTTGCCGGATTTCTCTTCCTTGTTGTCCGGTTCGTATTGGCCCGGCGGGCAGAGGCTGTACGAAAACCGCCTTGGGCCGGTGGCCTGGCTTCGCTCCTGCCTGAGCTGACTTACACGGCAACGGGCTTTTCAAATCCCGTTCGGGTTACATTCAACGCCGTCTTTCATCCCCAGGCGTCAGAAGAGCGGCTAGAAATGGTGGCCGGCCGTTTTCGCAAGAGCATCACCCGCGTGATTAACGAGGTTCATATTTTCGATCGGCTCATTTTCCAGCCTGTTGTAGACCGCGTGTCGCACATTGCTCAGAGGTTGTCGCGGATGCATCACGGCCGTCTTAACGCCTACTCCGCTTACGTACTGGGCACGCTACTTGCGGTGTTATTGCTGAGCCGTACTCATATGGAAGAACACCTCGTTCTCAGCCCGGCACTGATTCTGATCGTCGCCCTACTTCTCGACCGCGTCTTGTGAGGCCGCTCGCAGAGTTAACTGGATACAGAATAGAAGTTGGGCTTAAAACCTCAGTCTGAGCAGGGTACGATGACGCGTCACCGGCTAAGCAGCGGCGGGTCACACAAGGAGGTTAATTAGACTACGGCATGAATATGCTTCTTGCTGTCACAGTGTCTTTCTTTGTTCTGTGTTGTGCCGGGATACTGGTCCCGGCATTCCTTCCCGCGGCCAAGTGCCCGAAGGTAATCGTGTCGGTTGGTTCCCTCGCATCGCTCGCACTGTGCGTGATGGGCGCGGACGCCTTATTTTCCGTCAGAACGTTCGAAGCCCGATTGTGGACCTTACCGGCGCTCGGCACGTTGGCGCTCAGGATGGACTCTGTGTCAGGTTTTTTTGTGTTTGTCACAGGCGTGATCTTCCTGGCGACAGGTATTTTCACGGCTCGATTCCTCGACCGGTATGCCTCGGATTTCAGTTTGAGAGCTTTCGCTGCCGCATACCACGCGCTTCTAGCTTTCGTCGTCGTGATCCTCCTTGCAAGCGACGTGGTCTTATTCCTGATCGGATGGGAAGCCATGTCGATCCTCGCTTTTCTCTTGGCCAACTGCCAGCGGAGGGATCAGCAAAATTCGAATGCCGGCTATTCGATGCTGACGATGGGTGAAGCGGGCTTTCTCGCTGTGGCGCTGGCGTTTCTGCTGCTCGGAAACCATGCGGGTAGCCTTTCCTTCGCGGAGATCCGGGCCGCTTCAGGCACAGCAGGCGCGGGTCTTGGCTGGGCTGTTTTTCTGCTTTCTTTTTTCGGCTTTAGTGTGAAAGCTGGCCTGGTGCCCTTCAACCGTTGGATGGCCAGCGTTTACCGCTCGGCTACGGCGAATGTGTGCGCTTTGCTTTCGGGAGTTCTGCTGAATCTCGGCATTTACGGAATTGTGCGAGTCAATGGCGATCTGCTGCGCCTTTCGTCCACTCTTCCTGGGTTGATTGTGCTTGCCGTCGGTGCTGCTTCGGCGCTGGTGGGCATCCTTTACGCAAATCGCGAGAGCGATATGAAAACGATGCTCTCGGAGAGCTCGATTGAAAATATGGGTATTGTGACGGCCGGCCTGGGCGCAGGCTTCGTGTTTCTTGCTTCGAACGCGCCGGTGCTGGCGGGCATAGCCTTCATTGCCGCGCTCTACCAGATGATGAACCATGCTGTTTACAAACCGTTGCTGTTCTTCGGGGCCGGCGCTGTCGAGGCGAATACCGGGACCTGTGATATGGATCGCCTGGGTGGCCTGATTCGGCCGCTCCCCTGGATTGCGGCGTTCTTTCTTGTTGGGGCGCTTTCAATTGCGGCCCTGCCGCCCTTGAGCGGGTTCGTCAGTGAATGGCTCACGCTGCAGTCGTTGCTGCTCAGCGCAACTCTCAAATCGATCGGCGTGAAGGTGGTTTTCGCGCTGAGCGGAGCGGCGCTCGCTCTCACCGCCGGACTCGCCGTCACGTGCTTTGTCAAGGCCTTTGCGATGAGCTTTCTGGGAAAGTCGCGTTCCGAACATGTGCCGAAGAAGGAGGCGGTCCAACGTTCGATGCGGATTGCGGCGGCCTTGCTGGCGATTCTGTGCGTGGCGCTGGGAATTCTGCCGACGTACGTGATTTCCGCTCTCAATAGGCCGGTCCGGCAATTGACAGGAACAAATTCGGCTTGGGCGCTGGTTCCGCCTTTCTTCACGACCAGCCGAGCGCATCCGCAACTGCCTCCAGCCTTCGTCAGCGATTTTCACAATCTCGGCGCGCAGGTGGGCCGGCGCCTTTTACCTGGACCAGGTCTGGTGGTGCTTCATCAGGGTGCTACGAAGAACCCCGTGGTGTTTGCGATGGCGACCAGCTACATGATCGTGGTATTGGCGCTACTTGTGGGGTGTGCATTTCTCCTGGCCCGCAAACTACTCGGAAGACGAAGGGAGTCAGTTCGAAGATCCGTTTGGGCAGGCGGTTCACGGGAATTGTTCCCTGAACTGACGTATACGGCCAGCGGCTTTTCGAATCCTGTTCGCGTCACCTTCAACGCCGTTTTTCATCCCACGGAGGTTGAAGACAGCAGTGAGATGGTGGGGCAACATTTCCGAATGGCCATCCGAAGGCAAGTCGAAGAAGTACACGTGCTCGACCGCTGGTTTTACCGGCCCATCCATGCGAGTGCGAATTGGCTGGCTGCTACTCTGGCCCGAATGCATCACGGAAGGTTGAATGCTTACGTCGGTTACGTGTTACTCACCCTGGTTATCTTGCTGGTTTTTGGACGAGTGTGGTGAGGGGCCGTAGGACGAGCTGAAACGTAGAAACTCTACTCTTCAGATGATAACCTGGAATAGGGTGTTGGAGTTCGCCCTTAACCGCCTTTCTGGGCAAATAACTCCTACGTGGGGTTTCCCCCGGTGGGAGATATTTGCCCGTTCCCCCGAGCGCTTTTCCTGCCGGGATTGAAATCCCTCAATCGAAGCGTGTTTTTGATTCGCTCTGGTGGGCTAGAGGTCTGATGTTTCGCTCAGACTTCGGCATCGCTCAATGTCACAGCCCGTCACGCGCGATGAGAGGGACTGACATGTGTTTTCATAGCATTCTGTTTCGAGAGCCTGCCGGCTTCGCCAAGCTTGAAAGGCCAGAACAGCCAGATTTCTTCCACGACCTGAACCTGGATCAGATCGTGGAGGCGATCACGAGTGGCTGGAAGGATTACGACCTCGCCCCCTTTTATTACACGCAACTGAATAACGTCGACGAGATCGAGTATCGCCAGGAGGTGATGCGGGACTTCGAGGACAAGGCCCTGATGGAAGTTGTCATGTCGTTCTCCGGGCGCATGCGCGCGATGCGGGAGCGTCTTGATGAGGTGAGCAAGCTGAAGGACTACAAGTACTCTATGGAGCGGCGGCTCATGGGCGCCATCGAGATGTATTGCGAGGCGGTTGAGGGCCTTTCGCAGAGTCTGAACGCGCTTGCATTGGGTTCGCGAGGGCTGGTCGCGTTCCGCAATTATCTTAAAGAATACGCCGCATCGAGTTCATTTCGTAATCTTCTGGCGGAATTAGGGAAGCTCAAGTCGGATCTGTCCGCCATCAGATATTGCCTGCTGCTCAAAGACAGTGCCGTGACCGTTCGCCCCTACGATTCAGAGAGCGACTATGGCGCTGCTATCGAAAAGACGTTCGAGAGATTCCGGCGGGGTAGGGCAAGCGACTATCGGGTCGAGAGCAGGCCGTGGGCGGGCATGAACCATATCGAAGCGCAGGTGTTAGACCGGGTAGCGGCGCTCCATCCGGGCACGTTTCGTGCCCTTGACGAGTTTTGCGAAATGCACAAGGAGTATCTTGACGATAAGATCGTGCGGTTCGACCGCGAGATTCAATTCTACGTTGCTTACCTAACTCACATTGAGAAATTTCGTCGCACAGGGTTGAACTTCTGCCTGCCCCAGGTCTCGCGGACGTCGAAAGAGGTCAGGGCTTGCAACGCCTTCGACCTCGCGCTGGCGGGCAAGCTGATCGATGAAAGACGTAGCATTGTTGCTAACGATTTCGTCCTCGCCGGCCCGGAACGTGTCTTCGTCGTTTCCGGTCCAAACCAGGGCGGCAAGACGACGTTCGCCCGGATGTTCGGCCAATTGCACTATCTAGGCGCCCTAGGCTGCCCCGTGGCGGGCACCCAAGCCCGGCTGTTTCTTTTCGACCGCCTCTTCACCCACTTCGAACGGGTAGAGGACATTACGAATCTCCACGGCAAACTACAGGATGATCTGATTCGTCTCCGCCGCATACTCGCGAACGCAACGCCGAACAGCCTCATCGTGGCGAATGAGGCATTCTCTTCAACGACTCTCAAAGATGCTATTTACTTGAGCAAGAAGATCATGGGAGGAATTTCCAATTTAGACATGCCTGGCGTATGGGTCACTTTCCTCGATGAATTGTCGAGGTTCAACGAGAAGACCGTCAGCGTTGTCAGCACGGTCGATCCACAGAATCCGGCAGAACGGACATACAAATTAGAAAGGAGACGGGCCGACGGGCTGGCGTACGCACTGGCCATTGCCCAGAAGTACAGCGTGACTTACGAATGCTTAAAGGAGCGGATCAAAGCATGAGGGCACTCTTGATGTACCAGGATCGGGATTTCGATCCCGATCAATCGCTGCGCCATTATGTGACGTACGGTGATCGAAAAATCGATCCGCGGCAGCAGTTGGCGGCTTATGAGCGGGCCCTGATCCAGGATCTGGAATTAGACACTCTGTTGAGCGCAATGGCCTGCAATGATGAATTCCTGTTCGAGGTTGCGCAGAGGGCGCTTCTCTCCGCGCTCGGGAACAACATCGAAACGATCCTGTATCGGCAGGAGGTCCTGAAGGATTGCTTGGACAACCCAGCCATCGTCAAGCGACTCTATAACCTCACGGTCAAAGCGGTCGAAGGAATGAAGAGACAGTGGTGGGAGTTGTCCAGCCACTATTCATCTTCAGTGCTGTATAGCGCCCTCGACTTGCTGCAGACAGCCGTGGACATGCTCAAGACACTGAGGAGCATTGCCGAAGAGCAGGCGGGCCGATTCAAGTCGGAGGCTTTCACCGCGCTTTTCGCAATGGTGAGGAAGGAACTGAGCGACGAGTACTTGGCCACCGTCCAAACCCATCTTGCGGAATTGAAGTTCCGCAAGGGCGTCCTGCTGAGCGCGGAACTGGGCGAGTGGAACGAAAGCGCCAACTTAGTGCCACGCAGCGCGCCGGACAAGAGGCGGAACTGGTTCGAGCGAATTCTTGGCACAGGGTCGTCCCAGTACACGTTCCATCTCGACGAGCGCGACGAGGCGGGAGCACAGATCTTGTCGGACATCCGCAAGAGAGGAATTAGCCGGGTTGCGGTCGTGCTGGCCCAGTCCGCCGATCACGTGGCGAGCTTTTTCAAAATGCTACGAGCAGAATTGGCCTTCTATTGCGGCTGTCTGAACCTGCACGAGCGGCTTGCGGCGAAGGGAGAACCGGTCTGTTTCCCCACACCCGCGGCCGCAGGCGGCCGCAGGCACTGTTTCAGCGGACTTTATGACGTCTGCCTGTCCCTCAATATGGAGCGAAGAGTGGTGGGCAACACGGCTAGCGCCGACGGCAGGAGCCTGGTCATGATTACTGGCGCCAACCAGGGCGGAAAATCAACTTTCCTGCGCAGCGTTGGGCTGGCGCAGCTCATGATGCAGGGTGGCATGTTTGCTGGCGCCGAATCCTTCACCGCCGAAATCTGTCCTGCTCTGTTCACTCATTACAAGCGTGCAGAGGACCCAAGCATGACCAGCGGAAAGCTCGATGAGGAGCTCGCCAGAATGAGCGACATCGTGGATCACCTCCAGCCCAACTCGATGCTGCTCTTAAACGAATCGTTTGCTGCGACTAACGAACGGGAGGGATCAGAAATCGCAAGGCAGATCGTCTGCGCCTTGCGCGAAAAGGGTAACAGGATCTTCTACGTGACCCACCTGTATCAGTTCGCACACGGACAGTTTGATGAGAAGGCCCCGGATGCCATTTTCTTGCGCGCGGAAAGAGACCCCGATGGGAAGCGAACCTTCAGAATGGTTGAGGGTGAGCCCTTGGACACCAGTTACGGTGAAGATTTGTACCGGCAGGTGTTTGAGTCGGAATAACGTCATGCAGAAGCGCAATATTATCGGGCGCGATCAGAGCAACGTGGCGCACGGAAAGGCTGCGCAATGTGACTTGCACAGCCAGCACGTGCATGGTATTTTTGTAAGTAGGTGGTGGAGTTCGCCTGAGTATCTCTCCGCTTTTATGCGGTGATGACTCCTACGATGGCCTTCGGGCAAGGTGGGAGACTCTCTTGCACCGCGGTTTCCAAACAACCAAAACCGAGGGCCCTAAAGCCGATCGTGAAGGAGCCCTATGTCAACAATCAGCAGGCTGGATGCGATGGAGATCCTCGACTCGCGCGGAAATCCTACCCTTGAGGTCATCCTTCAATTAGACTCGGGTCACCTTGGTGTGGCGAAGGTTCCGTCTGGGGCATCCACTGGCAAACATGAAGCCGTAGAACTCCGTGATGGCGATAAGGCACGCTATAAAGGCAAGGGAGTTCAAAAAGCCATCTCGAACGTTACGGGCGAGATTCAACGGGCGATTGTGGGGTTTGGTCGGGATCAGGTTGCGCTGGACAAGAGACTGATTGACCTTGATGGCACCCCTCATAAAGCTCGCCTCGGTGCCAACGCCATTCTGGGCGTTTCCATGGCGGCGGCGAAAGCGTGGGCAGCAGAAGAGCGAATTCCGCTCTACCGCTATCTCTCCCGCCAAGGTCGTTATGTGCTTCCTGTTCCAATGCTCAATGTGCTGAACGGCGGCCGCCATGCGGACAACAATGTGGATTTCCAGGAGTTCATGATTGCCCCGGTTGGACTACCAAGCTTCGCCGATGCGCTGCGAGCGGCTTCCGAAACCTTCCAGGCCCTCAAAGAAATCCTCAAAAGAAGAGGCTACGAAACGAGTGTAGGCGACGAAGGTGGTTTTGCCCCTCGTTTGCGCTCGAACGAAGAGCCAATGGATCTCCTGCTGGCGGCGATCGAAAGCGCTGGATATAAGCCCGGAACCGATATTGCGATTAACCTTGATCCCGCAGCCAGCGAGTTCTATAAGGATGGCGTCTACTCATTTTACAAGTCCGATCGGTCGTGCCGGACGAGCGAAGCCATGATTGATTATTGGGCGGATTGGCTTAAACGCTATCCGGCAATCCTTTCTTTGGAGGATGGACTCGCGGAAGACGACTGGGGAGGATGGCGAGATTTAACCCGGAAGCTGGGCCATAAGGTTCAGCTTGTAGGCGACGACATCTTTGTGACCGATCCATCCATCTTCCAACGCGGGATTCGCGAAGGGATCGCCAACTCAATTCTGATCAAGCTCAACCAAATCGGCACTGTGACAGAAACACTCGATTGCATCGACATGGCACGCCCAAACGGATACACCGTGGTTGTCTCACACCGTTCCGGCGAGACAGACGACACAACTATTGCTGACCTGGCCGTTGCCGCAGGAACGCGCCAAATCAAAGCCGGATCGGCTTGCCGCGGAGAGCGCATTGCAAAATATAACCGCCTCTTGGAAATCGAGAAGGAGTTGGGTCCCAGCGCTCAATATGCCGGACGCACTGCCTATGCGCGATGGAAGCCGTCCAACTGATCCACATGGAAACGGAAAATTTAAACTCAACAATCGCCCGCGAGCCGGGAGGTGCAGAGATCGACCTCTCCTTAGAGTTGCCCAGGGAGGTCCTGCTGGCCATAAGAAGTCATGGCGTCTACGACGAGGTTGCCATCGACCCAACCAGCGGCCGGGTGTTGGCCCGCGTCCATTTGACCGGACATTATGACTCGTACTCGGATACGTATGAGATTAACGGCACAAGGTGGAAGGTTGAGGGGCATAAGAGTTGGCCAAGGGGCGAAGATACGTACACGATGAAGCTGGAGGAGGAGCATGACCAGTCTCGCCGGTGAGCAGCCCGAACCAAGCCGCAGTAAGGAAGTCGTGCAATGAAAATCGTGGTCATCTCCGATATCCATGGCAATTTCGATGCTCTTTCTGCTCTGAACGAGACTTACGACGAGCTTTGGGTCCTTGGTGATCTTGTGAACTATGGACCAGAGCCCGCGGCAGTAATTGATTTCGTGAAATCCAGAGCGTCCGTTGTTGTCCGGGGAAACCATGATCACTCAATCGGCTTCGGAGAGGACCCCAGATGCTCGCCTCGTTTCCAACAAATGGCTGAAGCCACAGGCCGTTTCACCAATTCAGTTCTGAGCTTTGGCGAGAAGCACTTTCTGCGCAACTTGCCCTTACAGCTTGAGATTCAGCGCGGGAGCACCCGCTTTTACCTCTGCCATGCAATCCCTTCCGACCCTTTGTTCGGTTATTGCGAGGCAGATTCGCCCCAATGGATCGCGGAAACTCAAGACCTCTCCGCAGATGTGATCCTGGTTGGACACACGCATGTTCATGCCACTCGCAGTATCGGTTCACGCCTCATGGTGAATCCTGGAAGCCTCGGACAGCCTAAGACTGGAAGCCCAGACGCGCGTTACGCCGTGTGGGAGGATGGAAACGTTCAATTGAGGTCCTACGCTTATCCAGTCCAAAAGACAGTTTCGAAAATTCAGGCGCTGCCGATCTCTAATTCCGTGCGAGACGAATTGAGCACGATTCTGCAAAAGGGTGACATTCCTCCCAGCAAGTAGACGTCTCAACCGGGCTGTCACCCTGAGGCGCTATGCGCAGCCCCTCTGAAGCCACAGCATAGACGTAAGGCACGTATGGAATACAAGCTCGATGAACCGCTCCGCACCTCCGAGCCTGCTGAAAGCCTGAAGCAATACGACCGGCTGAAGGCAGAGATTGCTTCGGCGGTTCAGGGGGCATTTTATCTTCTTAACACCGAAAAGGCTCATGACGAGAAGCGAGCATGTCAGGGCCTTTTAGCACGCCTGGCGGATGACCGGTTTGTACTTGCCGTTGTGGGTCAATTCAACCGGGGCAAGAGCTCGCTGATGAATGCAGTGCTTGGGATGGACCGGCTCCCAGTTGGCATTGTTCCTTTAACTTCGGCAATTACCAGAGTTTCTTACGGCAATCCCGAGCGCGTCCGAATCGAATATGAAGGCAGTAGGCTGGGGACGGATATTTCCCTATCCCGGCTCCCCGACTACGTGACTGAGACTGGCAATCCTGGCAACGCCAAAAAGGTCGCTGCGGCCGAAGTGCAACTTCCGGCGGATGTATTGCGATACGGTTTTTTCTTCGTCGATACGCCGGGGATCGGCTCGGCGATTACGGCGAATACGATCACGACCGAACGCTTCTTGCCCGAAGCTGATGCGGTGATTTTTGTGACCAGCTTTGAATCGCCGCTCACGCGGGAAGAGCTACAGTTTCTCGATAAGGTACGAGAGCATGTTCGAAAGATTTTCCTGGTTGTGAATAAATCGGATCTCGTTCCTCGGACTGAGGGCGATCGGGTGCTTAAATTTATTCGAGGTGTTCTTCAGACAGAACTCGGTGTCTTTGAACCACGACTCTTTGCCGTGTCCGCACGACGAGGTCTCCAAGCGAAGATGGAGCGTTCCGAGCACGACCTCGCGGAGAGCGGACTACCCCGTCTGGAAGAGAGCCTGGTTGAGTTTCTGACCGGCGAGAAAATCGCTGAGTCGTTGGCGCGGATCTGTGATCGGGCGATTGCGCTGTTCAGTGAAGTTCAGGGGAAGGGCAACATTGCGGAAGAACAAGCACAGAAATTCCAGGATTCAATATTTCAATTAGCTCGAATCCGCGAGCAATTGACCCATCCGTTGAGAGAACATACAGCCACGCTTCCTGGACGCGCAACGCCAGTTCGCCACGAGGCGCTCATGGAGGCGGTGCGGAAGCCCTGTCCGGTTTGCGTTCAGGTTGCGGATGCCATGATGAAATTTCTGGCAGGCTTCCAATATCGGGTTCTAGTGGATCAACCCGAGCGGGAAGCCAATGCCCGAAGAGGCGGATTGTGTCCTCTACACACATGGCAGTATTCGGAGATCGCCTCACCCCAAGGCGTTTCCACTGCTTATCCGCCGGTTCTTACTGCGATCAGCCGGCGATTGGAGGCACTTGCCGCCTTAGACTCCACCGATCCGGCCAGTCGAACCAGGTCTTTAATTGTCCAGCCAGACGTGTGCCGTGTGTGTCAGGAACAGGCCAAAGTGCAAGATCAGGTGCTAAACGGATTGCTTGTAGCCCTCTCGGATGCAGAGGACGAAAGCCAGCGGAAAATGCCGGTGCTCTGCCTGCCCCACCTGCGTGCTTTCTTGCGTAAACCTTTGGACCCATCCCGTAGAGCCTCTCTTCTGGCCTTCGAAGCGGCGCTGTTCGAGCGTCTCGCCGAGAATATGGAGCGTTACGGACTGAAGCACGATGCGCTTCGCCGGGGTTTTGCTAGTGAAGACGAACGGATAGCTTACCATCGAGGCTTGGCCTATCTGGTGGGTGACAAACGGCTCAATTTCCCATTCCGGGTCGAGTATCTCCTCTAGCTGCCAAGAGTCGCCCAACGTCAGGCTCTTTGGGGTTCTCATGTATTTGCCAAAGGTCTACGACCCGTCGGCACGCGCCTACCGCGTGCGATACGCGATTGCGACCATTCTTCGCGATCGCATCGCCAATGAAGGCGCCTTCAATGCATGTTTTGAGATGGACGATGCCGAAGAGGTAGTCTGCACGATCCTGCGGCGTGGCCTCAAGAACGCGAAGCTGCGCACAGCGCTCCAGCGCAGTCATCTGATCAACTTTACCCAATGGCTTGTTCCCCGGCCAGAGTTTTCAGAAGCATATTACTCTACGGGGTTAATACGCCCTAGGAGAAGGGTTCCGGGGGCTCGAGCCAAGACAGTACCGGGTACGAGCATCAAAGAAACGCGCTGAGAGCCCAATGACTGCCAGTAGAGAAAAGTACTCTTGTAGGCTGAGTGTGCTAGCTAGAGCATGCGCTGATTTACCCAATTTCTGAACTGCGGGTGTAAACCGAGGGTGTCGATCTCGCCTCGCGTGAACCATCCTATGGCCGAGGTCTCGCGCACGCAGAACGTCAGGAAAGCCGAATCTACATCGGCGCTAACAATATAGAAAATCCACCCTCCGCCGCAGTCCTGGGCATCAATTCCGGTGATACGGTAAGGTGGGAGCGGATAGATCTCCTCCTCGGCTTCTCTTCGAGCTGCTGCCTGGGGAGACTCACCTTCTCTCCTCGCGCCTCCGGGGATGCCCCACGTTCCCGGCTGATCCACCGATCCGGATCGTAGCTGAAGCAGATAAACCGGCTTCCCTCTTTTCGGTGTGTAGCGGAGCAGAAGCCCCGCGCCGCCGAGTGCGCCCCAGTGGATATGGTCCTTGTCGCATATGGTCCAGCGGTCCGTAAATGCCCTCTCTTTCAGATCACCTTAATGCGCCGATCCTGCCCTTGGCAGACGGCTTGGAGTGTCGCCCCCACTAACTTACCAGGCCGCGCTCCGCGGGAACGCTCTGCCACCGCTCTCGATTCGAGCACAGCAAGTAAAACGGAGCTCAGTTGGGGCAGAGGTCATTAGTTTTCATTGACTTGGAGAGCATCCTGTTCCTTCTGACTGCGTGCACCACGTATCGTCCGATGAGAGCTTGCTTTAAGTGCGACTTTTCGCTGCAACCCCTCGGCCTTATCGGCTCTTTCCCAGCTAAAGTCAGGATCGTTGCGCCCGAAGTGACCGTAAGCTGCGGTCTTCTTATAGATCGGTCGAAGCAGGTTGAGAGACTGAATGACTCCTCTGGGAGTCAGGAGAAACTCTTCGCGAATCAATTTCGCAATTGCTGAGTTGCCAAGGCGGCTGGTCCCAAAAGTATCAGCCATCACCGAAACAGGTTCGGCAACACCGATTGCATACGCCAACTGCACTTCAACCCGCCTGGCTATTCCGGCAGCCACGATGTTCTTCGCGATGTAGCGCGCCATATAACTGGCTGACCGGTCGACCTTAGTTGGATCTTTTCCGGAGAAGGATCCGCCGCCGTGGTGTGCTGCCCCTCCATATGTATCGACAATAATCTTTCGTCCCGTCAGGCCGGAATCCCCGACCGGACCGCCGATGACGAACCGTCCAGTCGGGTTGATGTGGTATTTCGTGTTCCCATCGAGCATCTTGGCGGGGAGGACTGGCTTGATGACACATTCTCGGATGACTTCCCTCAGAACGTTGATGTTGATCGCCGGATGGTGCTGGCTTGAAATTACAACCGTGTCAATCCGGACCGGAGCCGGCCCATCGTATTCAACTGTGACCTGAACCTTCCCATCTGGACGAAGAAAATCAACGATCCTTCCTCGCCGCACTTCTGATAAGCGTTGACAGAGCTTGTGAGCCGCCATCACAGCGAATGGCATTAGTTCTTCAGTCTCATCGCATGCATATCCGAACATTAGGCCCTGATCACCCGCTCCGCCTGTTTCCACGCCGATGTGAATATCGGGACTCTGTTGGCTCAGGTTCACTAGCACGCTGCAAGAGTCGGCGTTGAAAACGTCGTCAGGGTCGGTGTAACCGATGTCTGCAATCGTGTCCCGGACGACCTGCTCGACCTCTATCGTGGCAGACGTAGTGATCTCGCCGGCCACATACACCGCCTGGTCTTTCACCATAGCTTCACACGCCACTCGTCCACCCGGATCGCTCGCCAGCACGGCATCCAGAACGGCATCTGAGATTTGATCGCACAATTTGTCGGGATGGCCCTCTGTAACCGACTCGGAAGTGAAAAGGTAACGCTGACGTGATGTGGACATGCGAAATGCTCCTCTCCCAGGTAAGCTAACCAATCGGACTCGGAATCTCTCCGGTGTAGAGATTGGCAGCAAGTTTATCCTGGACGTGAACAGGAATGAGTAGCTTCCGAATTTTGGAGACCGTCTTCCACACATCGTACGGGTATGACCTCAATTCGATGTCGCCGTCCTCCCACACCGCATAGCACGCATCGGGCCTCCCCATTTTTGGCTGTCCGATGCTGCCAGGATTCACCAGCTTACGGTTCCCGATCGTACGAATCACCGGGACATGTGTGTGGCCTGTTAGCACAACATTAGCCGGCAAATTATCAAGTTCGTGAATCCACCGATGGGACTCTGCCTCGCAATAACCGAACAGCGGGTCAGAAGGGGTTGCGTGGCAGAGGTAAAACCGCGTATTTTCGCGTTGGATCTCCAGTGTCAGAGGCAGACCGCGGAGAAAGAGTTTCTGGTCGAAGGTCAGTACAGAATCCGTAATACGCCCAGTCGCCTCCGCCATTTCCCGATAAAGCGATGAGCACCGCGGATCTTCGCCATAGCCGATGCTATGATCGTGGTTGCCACGGACGACGACAGCTGCCTTAGACTTTACGAAATCGACGACGGCGGATGGCTCAGGACCGTAATTGACCAAGTCTCCAAGCACCCAAAGCTCATCATATGTTTCAGTGAGCGCGCTAAGAGCGTCGAAGTTCGCGTGAATATCGGAAATAATGATGAGTTTCACGGCGTCACCGCCTCTTCAGCCCAGACTGTCGTTGCAGGCTCTCGCAGTCGGGAAGGACCTGGACCGCTGTCCAGCATACCGACTTGATCAATGATCTGCCCCAGTTCACCAGTCGTTGACCTCCGCTGACCCGCAGCCATGACTCAACGGCCACGCCCTTTGCGCAAATGGCCGGTATCGCGGGCAGACCGGCAGATCCATTCGCGCGCGAAACTAACCCTGAGTTGAGGTCCTGAACGCAAAGGCTGGAAGCCAGGCTCAGTGACACAGCGAGTAACCGCACCCCGCTTTTCCTATCACCTGCCACCACGGCGGAGTGAAGTGGGCGGGGCGCGCATTCCACGTGCGGCGCGCCTCCATAACCCGTGTCTTGGGTCACACAATCCCCCTCGCATATACCGAGATACGCGATTTCGGCACGGCGCTGCGTTCAGGTAGAGCGGTCACATCCGGCGAGTCACTCGCGACCCCACGCACTCCGCGTACTGTTCATCGGCGTTCGATGATGACAGATCCAGAACCTCGGCCCGCTGCCCTTCATCTAGCTTTTGTAGCAGAACATGGCGCCCGTTCGTGAACTGGATCCCGTCTCGGTAGTGGTTCACGACGGCAGTAAGCTCGGTGAAGACCACTCGTTCAGCTGGACCGACTTGCAGCTCTTCTTGCAGCCTTTCCGGGATGTCCTGCAAAAACAAGCGGCTGCCCGGCGGAATGCAAACCGCGGGAACACTGCTCGTTCTCGGCGATGCAAAGAAATTCTGCCAAAGGCTCGACCAGAATCCCCGCCTTGGCCGACTCGCTGTCCCATTCCGCGCCTTGCTCAGGTCTACTGCTGACGCGAAACCCAGGGAACCGGTCGAAAACTTGTAAACGAGCAACTTTTCCCCGCTTTCCGCGAGGCGATTTGGGATTCCCATTAGCGAATAGTCACACATTTTCTTTTACCTCCTTACTGAAATTGCAAGACCTCCGGATGATCGCACAGGCAAGCTTCGTCTCGCTATCTCCCACGGCTCGGAAGCCAGCGTCTTCTGTAATATTGAAGACGTCAGGATGCGCAGCACGGCTCCGACCATGTTCGTAACGTCCACTCGCCGCGATCCTGCACGACGTCGTTGCTAGAAATGCGCCCGCGAAGGCACCGATCAGAGCTGGAATGATGTAAACGTTCCAGACCATCACTGGGCCGAACCCATGATCTCCGTATTCTTCTCCGTCAATCTTACGGGAGGTACACTGGCCTGCGGGCAACCACGGAATTACTGAGCCCTCGATTGAGTGTCTCCCACTCGCGCTTCCCAGCCTAGCTGCATTAGCCCTCCCCTTCCCCACAAACGGTTAATGGATTATGTTTCTCACGTCGCGGACCGGCCTATCTATTACACGACCAATCCGATCCAGCGTGACCCTTAGATCTCGAACGTGCTCATCAAGAAATCGCCAAAGGTCATCGGAGACAGAACCGTACTCTGTGAGGCGATCGGGATACATCTCAGCCACGTGGGACGCCATCGCCTCGGTTAGCGATTTTGCCTGCTGCGTGGGATCCTGCAAGGCGCGCTCTAGCCCGAGACTCCCAGCGAGGAAGACAATCTTCGACCGCAACTCGGCGACGAGACGCTGCAGTTCCACCGCTTTTTCCGGCGCTAACGAGCCGCGCCGAAGCAGAGCCGAATCAAAGGGGCGAAGCAGATACACAAGTTCAAGGCAACCTCGCTCAACACAACGCAGGCTGGCTGATAAGACAGACCTGTGATTAGGTTTGACGCTTCCCCTGAGGTCGATCTCCCTCGTGCTCATAAAATACTGTCCATTACGATCCGGGCGGACATACATAAGAAACACCCGCCTCAGCTCCACTTACGGCAGAAGTCATTAATCCGCCACTCCATCTCCTGGTTTCGGTACTCT
>JASHOS010000170.1 GCA_030040995.1 Terriglobia bacterium
ATGACCGCTCGAACCCAAGAACAGAAGAACCTCGCCGTGAATCGCCAGGCTGGGCATTTCTACAACCTACTGGAAAAGTATGAATGCGGAATCGAGTTGACGGGGACCGAAGTCAAAGCGATCCGCGAGGGGAAAGCGAGTCTAAAAGACGGTTATGCAGCCGTGCGCGGAGACGAGGTGTGGCTGATGGATTGCCACATTGGCGCGTATCTGGCGGGAAGCTATATGAACAAGGATGCTCTTCGTGACCGGCGCCTGCTGCTACACCGAGAGGAGATCAACAAACTTATTGGACGGACGCAGGAGCGTGGGCTTACTCTTGTCCCGCTCCGCTTCTATCTCAAGAAGAATCTAATTAAGTGCGAGATTGCCTTGGCGAAGGGGAAAACCGTCTTTGATCGCCGCGAGACACTGCGGCGGCGCACCATCGACCGCGAAACCGCGCAGGACATTCGGGAACACCAGAGGAGACACCGTTGAAAATCGAATTTCGCGAAGGACCCATCGAGCAGATCGAAATCCCCCTTTTAGCAGCGAGCGCTTTCGAAGGCGCTCCGGCTTCGAGCGGGGCGACGGAGGGCTTGCCGGCCACGACTCGCGCGATGCTGGAGACGCTCCAGAAATCTGGCGAGCTTACCGGCAAGATGAACGAGTGCACGCTGCTTCACCATCCTCCAGGCCTCCGCGCGGAGCGCCTGCTGGTGGTTGGGGCGGGGAAAAAAGAGAAGCTCAATGCCGGCGCCGCCTTGCGCCTCGTGGGAACAGCAGTGCGCTTTGCACGAGGAAAGAGCATCCATCACATGGGGTGGGTGTCTGCCGGGAGTGGCCTGGAGCCGGTTCAACATGCCGTTGAAGGAGCGATTCTTGCCGACTATGACCCGGATAAATACCGCTCGGACCGAAATACGAGCCGGCGCATCGACCAGCTCGAATTTTTAACCGGCAACTCGCGGCCCGGCAAAGCGGAAAACGTGGAGCTGGAACGGGGCCGCATCATCGCTGAAGCCACTAATTTCACTCGCGAGCTGGTGAACGAGCCCTCCAATCGTATGACGCCCACTCTGCTCGCTGACCAAGCTGTTTCCACGGCCCGGAAATTTGGGCTGCAATCGAAGGTGCTTGGCCCGGATGAAATTCAGGCGCTCAACATGAATGCCTTTTGGGCTATCGCGCAAGGCAGCGGCGAGCCGCCGCGGCTGATCGTGCTGCGATACGATCCGCCTGGCGCTCCGACCGCGCCGGTGATTGGCCTTATTGGGAAGGGCATCACGTTTGATACGGGCGGCATTTCCATCAAGCCCGCTCAGAACATGGAGGAAATGAAAACGGATATGGCCGGCGGAGCCGCCATGCTGGGAGTGATGCGGGCGATTGCCCAGCTCAAGCCGGCGGTCCGTGTGATGGCTGTCGTCCCCGCTGCGGAAAACATGCCCGGAGGGCGGGCTTACAAACCCGGAGATGTGATCACGTCAATGTCTGGCAAGACGATCGAAATTCTGAATACGGATGCTGAGGGACGGCTGGCGCTTGCGGATGCCTTGCACTACGCGAAGCAGCAGGGAGGCACGGTGCTCATCGACGCGGCCACACTCACCGGAGCGGTGACCATTGCCTTGGGCAACATCACTACTGGCGTCTTCGGCTATAACAAGGAATGGGTGAACCGCGTGCTTTCGAGCGCCACTGCTACGGGCGAGCGAATGTGGGAATTGCCGGTAGACGATGATTACCGCGACCTTTACAAAAGCTCCATTGCGGATATTGCGAATACGGGCGGGCGCTATGGCGGGGCCATCACCGCGGCGATGTTTGTGGGAGAGTTTGCCGGAGATACGCCCTGGGTCCACCTGGACATTGCCGGAACGCGCTGGAATTACGAAGAGAAGCCTTATCTCGCGAAGGGACCGACCGGACATCCGGTGCGGACGCTTGTCCACCTGCTGATGAATATTGCGTAGCGCAGCCTAAAGGCCGCAACCAAAGTTATAGATACCCTGCCCTCTCCCTAGGGAGAGGGTGGCCCGCGGCCGGCGCTTTCTCCAGCCGGCGCGGGCCGGGTGAGGGGTAATTAAAAAGCTTGCCAAAAAGACAAGAAATCACGACCTCGCAATGCAGAGTTTCCTGTCCCGCTCCTGCGGTAGAAACTCTCTGGCTTGCCTCTCGCTTCGCGAGATCGAAGACACTCCACTGCGAGGGTCTGCGCCACCCCCTCCCAAAGAAAAGCCGCAGACTTCGAAAGGCGCGAAGTCTGCGCTACCCCTGCTAGCTGCCGGCGGGAACGGGTTCGGCAACAAACGAATAATGCCCCGACCCAACCCGAAAACTGATGCTGCCGTCGGAATGCTCGGCGCCGGACACGCCGGGATCGCCCTCGATAAAGCGGCCGCCCTCCCACACCTCGTGTCTTCCCTCTTCGACGCGGACGCGCGTCCATTGTTCCTCTTCCGGCACAACGACTGTTGCATCGGAGCCACAGGGGATCACAACGTCGAGCCTGATTTTGTCTGTCTCGCGGACCCAGGACGATGAAACCGTGCCGCGAACGGTGTGGATCGTGCCGGTGGCCCAATGGAGGTCCTCAACCATCTGCGGTCTGATGAGAATATGGCGATAGCCTGCCGTGCCGGGCTGCTGATTGATTCCCGCTAGCGCGCGGTAGAACCACGCTCCCACGCTCCCAAACATGACGTGGTCGTGAGAGTTCATCGAGGGGCCGGTCTTATCCTGCCAGAGTTCCCAAAGCGTGGTGGCGCCTTTCTGCACCATATATCCCCAGCTTGGATAAGACGTACGTGTCGCCAGATCATAGGCGAGATAGGAATTGCCGCTTTCGGTGAGCGCCGGCATCAGCCATTTGACGCCAATGAATCCGGCGGTGAGCTGAGTGTTGTGATAGTAAACGATGTCATTGTAAAGGTTTCCTGCAACGGCTCCATTCCCGCGGGGCGCAAGGCCCAGCGCCAGGGCCATGGCGTTTGCCGTTTGCGTGCCGCCGGCGTAGTTTCCGGTTGTCGGATCGAAGAACCTTTGGTTGATCGCAGTTCTGATGCTGCTGGCGAGTTGTGAATAAGTCTCTCGATCAGCCGTGTTTCCGAGCACGTTGGCGATGCGGGAGAGGATTTGAACGTCGTAATAGTAGTAACAAGCGGAAACAAAAGCTCCGGGGGTGTTCACGAGCGCGACCCAATCCCCATAGTAGCTGTAACTGAGAACGTTGCCCGGCGCGCGGCTGCGCAAAAACTCCACGTACTTTTTTACGCCCTGGTAGTTCTCTTCCAGAATGCGCCGGTCGCCATATTGTTGCCACATATACCAGACGAGTTGGGGATAGGCCGTGCCCCAGGCGGGATCGGCGGGGCGCGAACCGTAACGGTGAGGGACCGTGTCGGTGACGGTTCCGTCAGTGCCCTGCGCATCATGGATATCCCGGATAAAGTTCGTGTAGAAGGCGGCCATGTCGAAGTTCATCGTGGCCTCCTCCGCCGTCACCTGGGCATCACCCATCCAGCCCTGCCGCTCATCGCGCTGGTCACAGTCGGTGGGAATGCTCATCAGGTTCGTCAGTTGTGACCAGTGAATCAAGTGCTGAATTTGGTTCAAGATCTCTTTCGAAGCCACAAAGCTGCCTGCTTGCGCAACCGAGGTATGCACGACTTCACCCCGAATTGAGTCGAGACCGGGCGCGCCAGGAAAACCGGTGACCTCCACGTAGCGGAATCCATGGTAGGTGAAGCGCGCATGGTAGGTTTCCCAGCCGCTGCCTTTGAGAATGTAAACGTCACGCGATTTCGCCTGCCGGATGTTGGCCCGGTTGATCATACCGTTGGGGTAAAGCAACTCAGCGTAGCGCATCTCGACGCGCGTTCCGCGCGGGCCGCGGACGCGCAGCTTTGCCCAGCCGCTCATGTTCTGGCCCATGTCGAAGACATAGACACCCGGCTCGGGATTGGTGAGGGAGCGCGGGACCATTTCATCCGTCACGCGGATGGGCGGCATCATTTCGGCGGAGACTGCACCCTCGCTTCCGGAAACCACTTGCACGTTCGCCCATGAGCCGTCGTCATAACCGGGCCGGTCCCAGCCCGGCGTCTCGCGCCGCGCATCATAGACTTCGCCGTTGTAAACGCTGTCTTCGAGGATGGGACCTGGCGCCGCTTTCCACGAGCCGTTCGAGGCAAGGCCGAATGTGCTGCCGTCTTGCATTTGAACGTTCATCTGCAGCAATAGGGCCGGATGGGAATAGTAACCATGGAAAGCATCGCCGTTCGATAGCGTGGCCCATCCTCCGCCCAGCATCACGCCGATTGCATTGAGGCCGGCGCCGAGGTTCGAAGTGATGTCGTAAGTGGAATAGAGGACACGCTTGGGGTAAGTGGTGTAAGCAGGGTCGAGTACATTGTAGCCAATCTTCTTCCCGTTGATGTGGAGCTCATAATAGCCGAGAGCTGTTACGTAGACGCGCGCCCGGACCGGCCTACCGGGCAGGCGAAATTCCTTGCGAAGCTCGTTGCCGCCGCCGATCCATTGCCCTTTCCACTCATCCCGCGAAAGCAGACCCATTTCAAAAGTTGCGGGCGCGCTATAGGAGCTTGCGCGCCCTTCTTTATTCCACCAGCGCACCTGCCAGTAGTAAGTTCGGCCGCTTTCCAGGGCGCGTCCCGAATAAGCGACCTGACTGGGATCCCCAGAGGCAACTTTGCCGCTGTCCCATTGATCGCCCTTATTTTGGGCCAGCGAGCCTCGGCTTGCAGCCACCAGCACCTGATACGCGCTCTGAAGCTCGTCCCGCGAGTCATCCTGCAAAACCCATGAGAAGCGCGGCTGCTGAACGTCGATGCCCAACGGGTTCTTCAGGTACTCGCAGCGCAAGTGGATTGGAGCGCCGGGAGCGTTTTGCCCATAAGCGGTTGGGGCGGAGAGTAGAGCACTGAGCGCAAACGAGAGAGCCATTAGGGAACGGAAGCTGATTCGGAATTCCATGCGACCTCTCATAAAGGGATTTTGAATCTCGTATATCCTGGCCAATTCACGCCGGCAGGTGAATATATCACGTTGTACGGTTGTGGCAATGCAAAAAAGTGCGACCTTAATCCGACGACAACACCGGCCGAATGTGTGGGACCAACCAGCCATATGGTCGTGCCCCTCCGCGACATCTACCCTGGAGGTAGGCAGCGTAAGGGTAGGGCTTGCCCTACCCTCGTTGATTTTCGGGGCGGCAATCAAGGGGACGGCAAGCCGTCCCCCCTACATCACCGTCGGGTTATCAACGCATTGGGGTGCAACAATCAAGATGCTCCCTTTTTCGCACGAGACCTCATCAAAGGACTAGATTGTGAACAAAGGACGTGATTTTCGGACGTCCTCCGGCTTATTCGCCGGAAGGAGGAAACGTGCCAGAAAAGAAGACGATTGAGCGCGCCCATCAGGACGCAAGCGAAGGGAAGGCACCCTCGACACAAGCGGGTGAGTTCGTTCGGGAAGAGATGGAACACGTGCGGGAGGGCAAGCACGGGGCCCGATCACCGCAGCAAGCGATTGCGATCGGGCTTTCGAAAGCTCGGCGCGCTGGCGTTAAGCTGCCTCCTCCGTCGAAGGGAAAAGCGCCGGCGAGGGCTCGCGTGCAGGCCGCGCGGGACTATCGCAAAGGTCAGAGCAGCGGGGAGCATAAACCCTCGCCCCGCCGGTCGCGCGCCGTATCAAGAGCTTTGAAGCGGGAAGGAGGGCAGGCAGCATCGCATGCGGCAATTGGCCGCCAGGCGCGCGCCAGCGCAAGGAAGCGCGGGGGCGCCAGCCGGCGCCAAGCGGCCGCGAAGGCTGTCCGCGCCAAGGGCGCCACTCGGTTGAGGCAGGCGGCGCGTAAAGCCGCTCGCACCCGCCAGGCACGTGGGTAGAAAACGTGTCCGCTTGCCTGGGGGTCCACTAAGGGTCTGCACCAGGAGCTAAGGAGATAACATGCTTCTTGTACGAGCCGCCTAAATTCTTTCCCGTCTTTTCCGAAATCACTTTGTATCCCTCTTTTACCTTCTTGATCATGCTTTTTCTCCCTTTACGCCTCAGTTTCGGGTGGGATTATAGCGGCGGGTTTACCCCGCCACACGGAATGGCGGCATAAAGCCGCCTCTACGCACCCAAAACTGAGACCCTTATTTTCTCCCCGTCGTTGTACTGGCGCGAGTCTCCCGTAAAATTGTATTCTGCCTATTCTGATGCCGGGACCGATGAAACCGGGTTCGGGAAGGAAGTAGCGCCGGTCCCACTTGGCGGGACCGGCACATGCCGCCCTAAAGGGCGGCGCTACGATCTGTGTCGTTCCGTATAGAACGGAGTTTGACGGGTGGCTATCCAAGCCGCAGTTCCGAGGGAGACGCAGCCTGGAGAGAGGCGCGTTGCCATGACGCCGGGCATCGCGGAGCGGCTGTCAAAAATGGGAATCCGTCTATGCGTTGAGCAGGGCGCTGGGTCGGGCAGCGGAATGGCAGACGCGGAATATGCGAAGAGCGGCACGATAATAGAGGATGCGGCGCGGCTATACGGCGAAGCGGATATCGTGCTACGGGTTCAGCTTCCCGAGCCCGGCTACATCCGCCTGATGCGGCCGGGAGCCGTCCTGGTGAGCTTTGTTTACGCCAACCGGAACCCATCCACCGTCCTGCTTCTGAAGGAAAGAAGGATCACCACATTTGCGATGGAGCTTGTTCCGCGAATCTCCCGCGCTCAAAATCTCGACGCCTTATCCTCGCAAGCGGTAGTGGCGGGCTACCGGGCGGTGCTTGTGGCGGCGGAGAAGCTCGATCGTTTTTTCCCCATGCTGATCACGGCAGCCGGCGCCATCCGGCCTGCCAAAGTCTTGGTGATCGGCGCTGGCGTTGCCGGCCTGCAAGCCATTGCCACAGCGCGGAGGCTGGGCGCTCAGGTGGAAGGCTATGACATCCGTCCGGCCAGCCGCGAAGAAGTGGAGTCCTTGGGCGCCAAGTTCGTCTCGGCCAGTATCCAAGCGGAGGGGCAAGGAGGCTACGCGCGCGAGTTGACGCCCGAAGAGCGCCAGGCGCAGCAGGAAGCCCTGGCGCAGCACATTCGGCAGGCGGATGTAGTGATTTGCACGGCCAGCGTTCCTGGCCGTCCCGCGCCCAAGATCGTGTTGAAACCGATGGTCGAGGTGATGAAGCCAGGCTCGGTGATTGTGGACCTGGCGGCGGAGAGCGGCGGGAATTGCGAACTCACCCAGCCTGGGGGCGAGGTGAAGCACGGCGGTGCCGTGATCCTTGGGCCCTTGAATCTCGCGGCGACGCTCGCTGAAGATGCAAGCCGCTTATACGCCCAAAATGTTTACAACCTCTTGAGCCTGATCGTTCGTGACTCTGAGCTCGGTCCGGACTGGAGCGACGAGGTGATCAGCAAAACGGTTCTGACGCATGACGGGCAAATCAAAGACGATTCCACCCGGCGCCTTCTGGAAGGAGACAGCAAAGAATGAATGGATTTATCGCGCTTTACATTTTTATGACGGCAGCCTTTGCCGGCTACGAGATCATTACTCGCGTCCCGGTGATCCTGCACACGCCATTGATGTCTGGCTCAAACTTCGTGCATGGAATCGTCCTCGTGGGGACAATGATCGCGCTGGCGGAGGCGCGCGGACCGCTGGAAGTCTCCATCGGTTTTGTGGGCGTGGCGATGGCGGCCTCGAACGTGGTCGGCGGTTTTGCCGTCACCGAGCGCATGTTGGAAATGTTCAAAAGCAAGAAAAACGAGTAGGAATTAACTGATGAGTCTGGCCACCGAGGCCTTATATTTTGCCGCAACGGTGTTGCTGATTCTCGGGCTCAAGCGCATGAGTTCTCCGCGCAGCGCGCGGAGCGGGATTTTATGGGCGGGCGCGGGAATGGTGTTAGCGGTCATTGCCGCCTTCGCGTTCTCAACACGAGGATACGGCATGTATTCTCCCCTCGCCGGAGTGGGAGTTTCGTGGCCGCGGCTCGGCCTTATCGCCGTTGCCGTGGCGGTAGGCGGCGTGCCGGCTTGGTGGACGGGCCGCAAGGTGGCAATTACCGACATGCCGCAGATGGTAGCCATTTACAACGGCTTGGGCGGAGGCGCGGCAGCGACTATTGGGGCTGTGGAATTATATAGTGGACACGCTTACTCCGGGCCGCTGGCCTTCCCCGTGATCGCCGTCCTGGGCGTTCTCGTGGGCACGGTGGCGTTCGGCGGAAGCCTGGTAGGCTTCCTCAAATTACAGGGCTGGATGGGCACGGTCCGAATCGCCGGGCGCCACGCGATGAATGGATTGATGCTTGCGGCCGTCCTGGCGCTTGGCGTGGCCAGCATCTTCCGCAGCTCGCCGGGAGTGATCGGAATGCCGGTCTCCTGGTCGATTAGTTTTTTTGTTCTCGGATCATTTATTGTCGGCTTCCTCGCCACACTTCCCATTGGCGGGGCAGACATGCCGGTTGTGATCTCCACCTACAATGCCTGCATCGGTCTCGCCGTGGCCCTGGAAGGATTTGTGATCCAGAATCCGGCGATGATCATTGCCGGCACCGTCGTCGGCGCGGCGGGCAGCCTCCTGACTTTCCTGATGGCCCGGGCTATGAACCGTACGGTCCGCCACGTCTGGTTCAGCGACTTCGGCGACCAGAAAGCGGCGGCTGCGGTGGGCCTGGCGCAGACGATGAAGTCTTTGGAGCCGCAGGATGCGGCCGCGATCATGGCCTATTCCGATGATATTATTATTGCGCCGGGCTACGGACTGGCAGTTGCTCAGGCGCAGCATAAGCTCTGGGAAATGGTGCAGATGCTCCAGAAACGAGGTGTGAAGGTGAGGTTCGCCATTCATCCCGTCGCGGGGCGCATGCCAGGACATATGAGCGTCCTCCTGGCCGAGGCGGGCGTGCCCTATGACCTGATCTACGACCTCGAGGAGATTAACGGCGACTTTGCGAATGCCGACGTTGCCTTGGTGATCGGAGCCAATGACGTGGTGAACCCCGCCGCTCGCACCGACAAGAGCAGTCCCATTTACGGCATGCCCATTCTGAATGTCGATCAGGCGAAACAGGTGCTCGTGATCAAACGTGGAAAGGGCAGCGGCTTTTCCGGCGTGGAAAACGAATTATTCTTCGATCCAAATACTCAAATGGTTTTTGGCGACGCGCAGAGGGTGATTACGAAGATGATCCAAAGCCTGAAGGAAATTTGAAGAGTTCAGCCGTAGATTAACGCAGATACGACTCAGAAAAAACTCACGAAGGTCTAAAGCCCATGAAAAACCAGCCGAATACAATTCCCTCCGCCTTAGTTAATTTTGTTCCCAATCAGCGTTCATCTGCGTTTATCTGCGGCCTGGTCTTGCTCTCATTCGCGATGGCCTGCGCCGCCGAGACCCGTCCGCCTATCATGGGCGTTTCCCATATCGCCGTATATACAAGCGATGGCGCGCGGGCGGAACACTTCTACGTCCATGATCTGGGACTAAAGAGAGGCGCCGATCCGGAACGTTCGGATGGCGTTCGCTACTATGTGAATCGGGAACAGTTCATTGAGGTTCTGCCGCTACCGCCCCATGCAGGCGCAAACCGGCTGGATCACATCGCTTATCTCACCACCAACGCCAGCGAGATGCGGCGCTGGCTTGGCGCGCACGGCGTGGCCGTGCCCGCAATCGTCGAGCGTGGCCCGAATGGGAGCGCTTGGTTCCAGGTCAAGGACCCTGAGGGTAACAACGTGCAGTTCACTCAACCGCCCGCCAGAGTGCTCGCCGTGAAAGATAACGCCGAGTTCTATACGCTGGATGGGGCCCACCCGATCGGCCGGCGGATCATTCACGTGGGAATGCTCGTCCGCAGCCGCAATGAAGAGGACTCTTTTTACCGCGGGCTGCTGGGTTTCCGGCCTTATTGGTACGGCGGCATGAGGCCGGGCAAGCTGGACTGGGTAGCGCAGCAGGTTCCTAACGGCCACGACTGGCTCGAGTATATGCTCACCAACGGCCCGCCCGGCTCTGGCGTTCCGGTAAACATCTCTCAACGGGAACTCGGCGTGATGGACCACTTCTCGCTGGGCGTGGTGAACATGGAGAAAGCCGTTACCCTGCTCAGCTCCGAAGGAAGACTGGGCAATGAGCCCGCCCGTCCGCAAATGGGACGGGACGGCAAGTGGCAGTTTAACCTGTACGACCCTGACGGAACGCGCGTGGAGCTGATGGAATTCTCTCCGGTTGAGAAGCCATGCTGCTCCGAATTCACTGCCGCCAATCCCGTGCCGGATGCGCAGCCCTAGATCACGGGGTTCAGCCGCAGATTAACGCAGATGCACGCAGATACGCCTCCTCAAAATGAAAAAGACACACAAAAATACTAAAGCCAGTGAAAAAGCACCCAACTATCGTTGCCTCCGCCTCAGTTTATTTTCCTTTTAATCAGCGTCCATCTGCGTTTATCTGCGGCCTGTTTTTCCTTTCATTCGCGAACGCGAGTCTTTTGAACTGCGGTTTTGGCCCAAAGTTGAGCAGCAGCCCAACCTCGATTTCGGTGGCCCTTAGATAGTTGAGCAATTGCGCCTCATGCTCGGGATCGATTCCTGAAGCGGCCTTCAGCTCCACGATTATGGCATCCTCGATTAAAAGATCGGCCCGAAAATCACCAACGATCTGCCCCCGGAAACGAACGGTAACCGGCGCCTGTTGAACGCTACGCAACCCCGATGCCCTGAGCGCAATGGTCATGGCATTTTCATAGACCGACTCCAGAAATCCGTGCCCCAACTCGTTGTAAACGCCGTAGAACACTCCAATAATCTTCTCCGTCAGCTCTCGGTGTTTGAAGTTCGTATTATCAGGCATGGAGGTTGCCGATTTTATCACTAAAGTTCAGCCGCAGAGTAACGCAGATACGACTCAGCAAAACTAAAGACACACACACAAGGACCTAGCCAAAAACTTTCGAAATTTCAGAATCAAAAGTGACAGCCACATATCCTTGCCTCCGCCCAATTCACTTTTTCTTTAATCAGCGTTCATCAGCGTTTATCTGCGGCCCGTTCAGCAAGGGTGAAGAAATGCTGTAATAATTGACCTACCCCTTCCGTCGTAACCTATAGAGCAGCCTTCGGGAGGCGAACATGCAGGTGGCGACAGCGGAGGAGCCCGTTAGCAGTCTCCAGGAAGAAGTCGGAAAACTGTTTCAGGCGCACCACGCGCTGGTGCTGCGGACGGCTTGGCGCGTCGCGGGCAACGCCACCGACGCGGAGGACGTTCTGCAGACGGTGTTTCTGCGCCTGCTGCGCAGAGATGCGTCCCTGCCGCCACTCGACAACATCGAGGCGTATCTTCAGCGCGCCGCGGTCAACACCGCACTAGACATTGTGCGGGCAAGAAGAGACCACGCGCCGCTCGAGACCATCCCGGCCCGCGAAGCCAGCGAACCTGCCAGCACTGGCGGGCAGGAACTTCACCAGAATCTCCGCCGCGTGGTCGCCGATCTCTCGCCGCCGGCGGCCGAGATTCTGGCTCTGCGTTTTTTCGAGGGGTATAGCAACAGCGAGATCGCCCGAATGCTTGGAATTTCCGCAGTCAGGGTCGCTGTTGTGGTACACCGCGGACGCGGAAAATTACAGAGAGAGATCAGACGATATCAGGGAGTAAGGCGATGAGAGACAAAATGCGCCCGCTACTCGATCGAACTTTCGAAGAAATTCGCAACCAGCAGATTGACCCGGAGTCGATCTCCCAATCCGCGCAGCGCGTTTGGGAGCGCCTCCGCCGGGCGAGCGAAGCCGGCGCCGCACCTCGCGAGAGCGGACCGGTACCGGCAGGCGCGGACGGCCCACTGCACGGGTGCGCGGATTTTCAGGCGCTCATCCCCGCCTACGTGGCTCGCAGCCTTTCTGAAGCCCGCTCTCTACTTTTGGAGGACCACACAAGAGAGTGCAGCGCTTGCCGTCGCGCCCTTCATCGCGCCCGCTACGGCGGCGGAAGTGCTGCGGCGCCGCAAATGAACGTTGCGAAACTGCGGTGGAGATGGAGGCAGGCACTCGCTGGCGCAATAGTGGCGGCGATTGTGGCCCTGATCGCCCTGGCGGGCGTCGAGGGCGCATTGCCAGACTTCTGGGCGGCAAACGGAGGCCGCTCCACGGTTGAGTCCATCAACGGCTCCCTCTACGCCATTTCAGGCCAGATGCTGCGCCCCTTGGCACGCAGCATGACGATTGGTGCTGGCGAAGAGATTCGTACGGTGTCTCATTCTACGGCCAAAATCCGCCTGGCGGGCGGGTCCGAGGTCGAGATGGGCATGCGTGCGGACGTCACCGTTACGCGCGGCTGGTTCAGAACCACCATCCATCTCGCTCAGGGAAGCATCATCGTTCAGGCGTCCCGGCACGATTCGCACCACCTTTCGGTCGCCACGCGCGACTGCCTGGTTTCCGATCAAGGCACCATTTTCGCCGTCTCCGAGGGGGTAAAGGGTTCGCGCGTCTCGGTGCTGCAAGGGCAGGTGCGGGTACAAGCAGGCAGCCAGTCTCAGACAATTCGTGCCGGCGGTCAGTTGGCGATTGGCTCCAGTCTCGCCACCACTCCTATCCGCGAGCAAATCTCCTGGAGCCCTGATGCCAGCCGTTACGTGGCGCTTCTCGGCGCGCTTGCGCGAATAGGGCGGGCTCTCCAGGTTACGCCCGGTCCGCCGCCCCGGTTCAGCTCCCAGTTAATCAAGTACGTTCCTGAAACCACTGCCGTTTACGCAGCCATTCCTAACCTCGAGCCGGCGCTGAACCAGGTGCAGCTTCTTCTCCAAGACCGTCTGGCTAACAGCCTGTTGCTTAAGGAGTGGTCGCAGAAGAAGCTGGCCTCCGGATTAGCCCTGAGCGTGGAAGAAATTCTGAACCGAGCGAAATTGTGCAGCAGCTTTCTCGGCAACGAGATCGTCTTCGCGGCTGAGCGGGGAACGTCCGGCCAGCTTAGACCCGTAGTTCTCGCGCAGGTTGAAAAGGCGGGGTTCCGGCATTTTCTCGAACAGCAGTTGGCGGTGATCAATCGGGGAAATGGCCAGCCCGGCTTTCGAGTGGTCGAAGACGCGGCCAGCCTGCCGCCGCGGACCACTGACGCCCAGCAAACTTTCATCCTGCTCGAGAACAACTTGATGGCCGCAGCGTCGGACCCGCAGGCGCTGCGCCAGATTGCGGCTCTGATTGAAAACGGCGGCTCCAGCGGATTCTCCAAAACGGACTTCTATTCCGCCATTCAGCAGTCGTATCGCTCCGGGGCGGGCTGGCTTCTGGCGATAAACCTGGAACAAATTTCGCCGCCATCCGTACATAAGAACCAGGGGACCGGCATCCTCTCCGGCCAGGCGAGCGCGAAGTATCTCTTTGCGGAAAGTAAGGACGTTGGCCCAAAGTCCGAGAACCGGGTGACCATCACATTCGCGGGGAACCGGCAAGGGCTGGTTTCCTGGCTCGCAGCACCGAGCCCGATGGGCACGCTCGATTTTATCTCGCCGCAGGCGAGCTTCGCACTCTCCTTTGTGCTGAGAGATCCGAAGACGCTGGTAAGCGAAATGCTCAGTCCCGCCGGGCACAGCAATCCCGGGACGCGGCAGGCTCTTGACGCATTCGAATCTGAAACCGGAGTGAGCGTTGAAAACGATCTGGCCGCCTCCCTCGGCGGCGAGGTCACAGTAGCCCAGGATGGCCCCCTGCTACCCACCCCGCAGTGGCTGGTGGCCCTCGAAGTCTTGAACCCGACCCGGCTTGAGATCTCGCTTCAGAAGCTGGTTAGCGCCTTCAATACGCATCTGGCGGGCACGGCCGGCGCATTGCGTCTGACACAAGAAGAAACAGCAGGTCAAGTGTATTACGATCTTCACTTCGCGTCGGCGGGCAAGAACGAGAGGCCGGGCAGCGTGCTCAAACTGCATGAGATTCATTACACCTTTGCCGACGGCTATTTGCTCTTGGCGGCGAGTCAAAGCCAGCTCGAGCGCGCCATCCAAAACCACGAAACCGGTTACTCGCTGACGCGCTCGCCGGAGTTTCAGGACCGCTTGCCCGAAGACGGAGACACCTATTTTTCCGCCCTTTGCTACGAGAATCTCGGCAAGAAACTGAACCTTCTGTTGCAGAATTTGCCGAGCGGCAGCACGTCCGCGCCGGGCGGCGGGAGCTGGGCCGAACTCGCGAAAAGTACATCGCCCATCATCGTCGGCGCCTACGGCGAATCCGACCGGATCGTGCTGGTGAGCAATCAAAGCCCGCTGGGGCTCGGTGTGAACTCGATCTTGATGGCTGCGGGCGCTATGCTTCGTCGGCCCCTGTTACAAGGAACGCCCGCCAGCCGCTAGCGTACATCCAGGGCGGATAATTCGTGTCAATGGGTGGCGCATACATCGTGCATTTTGCGCTGTGTGCAAGCCGTCAAGATCGCAGACATGGCCAAGAGCCGCCATGTCTGCGCCACCCGGGAAAGCGAGAAGGTAGGAATCGTACTTTCCCCTCTCCCTCGGGAGAGGGTGGCTCGCGGTCGGCGCTTTTTCCAGTCCGTCAGCTGACGGACGAGCCGGGTGAGGGGGTCACAGCTCACCGGCGAGGCGGAACTTCGTTGTTTGGCAGGTTATGAGTGCGGTTATCCAACTCGAGAACCTCTCGGTCAGGCTCGGGCCGAAGACCGTCTTGGATGGTTTGAACGGCTCATTCTCAGGGCGCTGTATCGGTCTGCTGGGGCCAAACGGCGCAGGCAAATCAACGCTGATCAACACTCTGCTGGGGTTCTATAAGCCGTTCCAGGGCTCGGCGTGGGTCCTCGGCTTTCCGGTTCAGTCCAAGCTTCGCCAGATTCGGGCGCTCGTGGGCTATATGCCCGAGCACGACTCGTTCATCGGCCAGATGAACGCAGTGACGTTCATCCGCCTGATGGCGGAGCTTTCAGGCTTGCCGCCGGAAGCAGCGCTCGAGCGCGCTCACGAAGCGCTTTTCTATGTCGGCTTAGGCGAGGCGCGCTATCGCAAGCTCGCCAGTTATTCCCAGGGCATGAGGCAGCTTGCGAAACTCGCCCAGGCGATTGCTCACGGGCCGCGGCTGGTGATTCTCGATGAGCCTACCAACGGCCTTGACCCTCCCGCCCGCCAGCGCATGATCGGCCTGGTGCGTGAGATTCGCGACAGTGGCAAGCTGCACCTGGTGCTTTGCTCCCATCTTCTGCGGGACGTCGAAGAGTGCTGCGATGAAGCCATTATCCTCAAGGCAGGCCGCATCGTGCATTATTCGAACCTGGAGGAAGAGCGGCGGGCGAACCGGCGGTTTCTTGAAATGGAAACTTACGGAGATGACGGCTCGTTTGCCGAGGCTGTAGCGAAACTCGGCTGCGAATGCGCGGTTTCTCAGAACCATCGCATGAAAATGGTAGTACCCGAAGGCTTCGAGATCTCGAGCCTCTTCCGCGTGGCCGCCGACCGCAGCGTCGAGCTCCGGCGCATCAGCTTCCGGCGCGATTCGTTGGAAGATATTTTCCTGAGAGCGATGGAGGGCACGAATGGCCGTCCATAAACGCACGTACCGTGGATATTCCGGCCCGTTGACCGGCGAGCGGACGCGCTTTCTCGTTCTGTTCCGCGCCTCGTTGAGGAGCCTTATGCGATCGAGGCTCGCAACCGCGTACCTGATCGTCTGCCTGCTGGTTCCCGTCGTTTTCGGAGCAATCATTTACGTCAGCCATAGCGACCTCTTGCTCGAACTGTTCCGAATGAGTCCAAAAGAAGCAAACCAGCTTGTAGGGGGCGAGTTTTTTTATCGCTTTATTCAAATCGAGCTCGGTCTGTCGTTTGTCCTGACGGCGTTTGCCGGCCCCGGACTGATTTCCCCTGATTTGGCAAACCAGGCGCTCCCGCTCTATTTCTGCCGTCCCCTATCCCGCATCGAATACGTGCTCGGCAAGTTTTCGGTTCTTGCCGCGCTCATTTCCGTCATCACCTGGCTTCCGGGACTAACCCTCTTCGCGCTTCAATCCGATCTTGCGGGCTGGCGTTGGGCCATCTCACACTTCTGGATTGCGCGCGGCATTTTTCTTGGATCTCTTCTCATTCTTCTGGTTTTTTCGGCGCTGGCGTTGGCGCTTTCGGCTTGGTTCAAGAGGAAGACTGTGGCCGGCGCTGCCTTGCTGGGAGTGTTCTTTGTCGGGGCTGGTCTCGGGCAGGCGTTTGACGCCGCGCTCGGCACGCACTGGGGAGCGTTGATCGACGTTGGAGGGCTGCTGGACACGGTGGTCTCCGGCCTTTTCAAAATGCACTTCTCGCCGGGCCGGGGCGGTGCGGGCACGATTTCCAGCCCGGCGGCGGGTTTCGCCCTTCTTGCGATCTGCGCTTTTTGCGTCTACCTCATCGAGTGCAGAATCCGGGCGCGCGAGATCGTGCGCCAATAAAACGGCGCCGCGTTCCTCTCTTGTAGCGCCGCCCTTCAGGGCGGCACGTGCCGGTCGAGAGCCAAGCGGGACCGGTGCTAAATCTGCGCTTATCTGCGTTCATCTGCGGCTGAACTTTGTTGGGGTTAATTGACGGGCTCGCAATGCAAACTGACCGCATCGTCTTCGAAGACGTTTCCAAATTTTACGGCGAAGTGCTGGGCGTGAACCGCATCGATCTTTCGATCTCTCCCGGCATCACTAGCCTTGTCGGGCCGAACGGCTCGGGAAAGACGACCCTGATGAACCTGATGACGGGCCTCGTCCAGCCCAGCCGCGGCCAACTCAGCGTGCTGGGCGTCTCGCCGCGCGAGCCGGAACGGCTCTTCCGCTTTACCGGTTACTGCACGCAGTTTGATTCGTTTCCCCGCGGGCTTACCGGCTACCAGTTCGTCTATTCCTACCTCCGCTTATTCGGATCTCCGGCTGCGGAGGCTGGACGCCTGGCGGGGGAGGCGATTGAGAGAGCCGGGCTGACGGAGGCAGCTCATCGCCGAATCGCGGGTTATAGCAAAGGCATGAGGCAGCGCATCAAGCTCGCGCAGGCCATCGCGCATCACCCTTCCGTGCTGATCCTCGATGAGCCGCTCAATGGGCTCGATCCCCTGATGCGCTCGGATACCATCGCGCTTTTCCGCGAGCTTGCGGGCCGGGGGCTTCACCTCATCGTCTCGAGCCACGTGCTGCACGAAGTCGATGTGATCTCCGACCAGGTCGTTATGCTCAGCAACGGCTACGTCATCGCCGAAGGCAACATTCGCGCGGTTCGCAGCGAGATTCACGAGCAGCCCATGCAAATTGTGATTCGCTGCGAGAAGCCGCGCTCGCTGGCTTCGCTGCTGATCGAGCAAGGCCAAGTGGCGGAGATACGCCTTCATCCGGACGGCGGCGGTGTTCTGGTAAAGACCCGCGACGCCAGCCGGTTTTATCTCGGTCTGAATCACATCGCTCAGAACGGCATTGGGATTGAGTCGGTCGAGCCGGCCGATGACGACGTTCTCTCGGTTTACGAATATTTGATCGGCGGCGAGGAGATAGCGAAGTGAGCAAAGCCCGTTGGCAGCTTTGGCGCGAGCAAGTGTTGGGCGTAATGCGGCTTGATCTTAAGCGCAATTTTGCTCTCCGGCGAGCGCTGTGGATCTATCTTCTGGCGCTCGCGCCGGCGGTGATTTTCGAAATTGGAGCGCTGAAGAATCCACCCCAATTTCGCAGCGTCGGAATGGATACGCACGTCTTCGCTGTCGTGTTTCAAGTTTTCTACCTTCGCTTTGTGGTCTTCTTCGGATGCGCTGGCGTCTTTCTGAACCTGTTTCATGGTGAGGTGCTGGACAAAAGCCTGCACTTTTATTTTCTGGCGCCACTGCGCAGAGAAATCCTGCTGGCCGGAAAATATTTGACCGGCCTCGCCGCCGCGTCGGCGATTTTCTGCCTCAGCGTTGTGCTTCAATTTGCTGCTCTCTACGGCAGCAGCTCGGGAGGTCTCGGACAATTTCTTTTCCAGGCCCACGGCTGGGAGCAATTGGCAGGCTACCTGGGGGTGACGGCGCTCGCGTGCGCGGGTTATGGCAGTGTGTTCCTTTTCCTCGGCGTACTTTTCCGCAATGCCCTGGTGCCCTCAATCGCGGTTCTGGTTTGGGAAATTGTGAGCGGCTATCTGCCCCCACTCCTGCAGAAACTGAGCGTGATTTATTACTTGAAATCTCTTTGCCCGGTCGAAGTGGCAATGACGTCGTTTGGGGGCAACAGTCCTCTTTCTCTCTTCACGTTTAACCCCGAGCCGGCGCTGGCTCCTACCGCCATCCTGAGCGTTTTGATCCTCATCGGTGTGCTGCTCGCCGCTGCCAGTCTGCGCGTTCGCCGCATGGAAATTGATTACGCCGCTGAATGAATCTTCGATGAGTTACGCGGCGCGAAACTTGAATTCCGCTTTACGGATAGGCGTTCCCAAAACCTCAATGCGCGAGAAGTCTCGCGTTCCGACGCCGAGTTGTTCAGCCAGCCGGAGCGTGCTATCGCTATGCTCGAAGGGCGGGGTACCGCGATCCGCCATCGGATCGAAGCCCATGAGTGCGAGTGCGACGGCATCCGTTGCCACACAGTTTTTACCTGCAACCAACAGGCCTGGGTGGACAGGTTTCACCCCGCTAACCCAGGGCCCTTCGCCGCCGGTCTCTGTGTAAATGCCGTCAATGACCGCCAAGTGGATGGGACGGGCCGCGACGAGATCCGCCGCCACGCGTGGCACGCGGTAACCGGGGTCTTTGGAAACATAGGCGTGAGGATGGAGGGGTTGGAGAGCGCTTTCGGAGGGCGTGCGATTGCCATCATGAATCATGCCGCGCCCACCTTTCGGCACGAGGCTCGGTTCCTCAACGCCGGCACCTTCACCATAAATCGTGCACGGAGTGATGCCGAAACAATTTTTCATCGATAAAGTCACGCCTGCTGTGGCGTGTTCCTTGAGCTTGGCCAGCGAAACAAACACGTCGCAGTCCGCGTATGAATGGTTCAGGTCGTAGGCTGCGAACATCAAACCGCCGCCGGGCACTCTGAGGCGCGTGTAATGCTTGGCGTTGCCCAAATAGTTCGTGTTCTCAAATTCCACCCGAGGCGCGAGATTTACAAACTTACCCGGATTCCAACCCGCCTGCCGCATGAATTGTTGAACGGGCTCAGCAGTCGACCAAGGGCTCTCAAGAAGCCGCACACGGCGCGCACCCGCCCTGCCCATGAGATAAACCGTGGCTGCGATCACCTGCAGATGCACCCAGTGGGTTACTTCCGGCGGCAGGTTGCCGACCCGGGTCGTGGCATCGCCCGTGAGGTTCAGTTTAATGGCCACCGTCTTGCCCTTGACGAGAGGTGCGAGGCCGCCAATCTGATCAAACATGGTTGCCAGTGTAGAAACCACTTCAGGACCATAAGTCTGGCACCGGCCGACTGCCACAGGGGACGCCGGCGCCTGTCGGGTAAGGCCGAAGCCCGATGGAGCCAGCCAAAAACCAGCGGCAGCGCCGCCAAAGGCTCGAATGGCGTCTCGCCGGTTGCAGAGGAGGTGATTCATAGTCTTTTTCTCCTTTGCCGCCTAGAATTACACCCCAACCCATCAAAAGTCAAATCCACATAGGCAGTGTAGGGGTAGGGCAAGCCCTACCCTAATTGATTTTTGGCGCGGCTCGCAAGAGGACGGCAGCCGTCTCCCTACATCGCCTTCGGTTGTCACGGACCGGGCCAGCTATTGCCCAAGGGCCATCTGGGTTGTATACCGCGTTAGGTATGGGAATAGCGGAGTAACTTCAAACGGCATCTTTTCTCGAGCGGAGACCAGGGCCGCAGGCTTGGTCTTCATCAGGGACACCGCGTCGCTCCAAGGGTTCACCATTACGCGCGCTCCCAGCGGAAGAGCGGCAATTTGATCCACGCTCCTCAACTCGAGCTTGGGTGCGCCCGTCATGAGAGCTTCCACCCGCTCCACATGGCCTTTCCTGACCATGCGGCTGCCCAGGTTCGCGCCAAACAGATGGGGAGTGTGCGGAGCAATGCTCGCCATGGCTCGCAGAAAAAGTCCCGCCTGGCCAAGTTGATTCTTGTAAGGTGAGTTCTTAAGCAGTTGGATGGCCTTGGCATCGGCAGCTTCCTCATCGCGTTCGCTGGGCTTGAAGTTGAGGACTTTCAAAAGCTCCTGATCCGGAATCATCAGCCGGTCGTCAAAGGCCCACTGCGTCTCGTTCATAGTGCCGGTCTGCTGAAGGACAATGTGCGCCAGTTCGTGCGCCAGCATTGCCGCCAGGCTCGCTTCGTCCGGCAAAACGTCGATCAGCCCGCGGCTCAGGACGATGGTGTTTCCAATAGTCAGCGATTCCAGCCGCGACGTCAGGAGCGCGCGGCAGTGGACAGGCGGCAAGTCATCAAGGCGATTGGTTACGATCAGATTGCTGACGACCGTGTCGAGCACTTTATCCGCGCCACCCGGCGGCGCCAGAAGCCCGGCCTTCTGCAAGCGGTCGAGAACGTTGTCTTGCGCCTGATCTTGCCATTCGCGCTCGCCTTCGACTGGCGAAAGATCGCTCGAGGCTCCCGCGTCGTCCTTCACGTCTGGAGAGTCCACCTCAATTTGTGTCATTTCAGATTGATGATTCGGATTTTCGAGGCCATACCCCCAAAAGCGTATTTGCGCTCTGAAACTCTCGCTGCGATTCAGGCCATATTTGAGGCCACTCTCCTCGCTATACGCGTACACAGGAAGCCAAAGGCCGGGCTGCACTTCCTCGCGCCAGCTATCAAAATGATAGTAGACGGACCCTTGAGGAGCAGGCGTGAAACTGCCGTTGAAGCGAACGATATTGTAATGATGGTCTTCCACCCAAATGCGCCCCTCGAACATCCCTACGTCCCCATAATTCAGCATCATAAAACGATGAAAAACCCGGGGCTTCGGCGTTACGTCAAAAACGAGACAACGCACATCTCCCAGAAACTCGCGGCGGACGAAATGGAAGTTGTAGTGCAAGCGGTTGAATCGAGTGGTATCCATGACGAGACTGAAATAGAAGTCGGAAGGATGGTAGCGCGGCGACACGAATTGCGAGAGCGGTCCCCTGAAGTCGCTGACTATCCGGCTGCTGAAGCCCGGCTGCGGTAAAAATGACTGGACGTCAATCGTTTTGTTGGAGCGAATCTGCACACGGCCGAGAAAGTAATAGTCGTTAACCGGCACGGCGCCGAGTTCAGGATCACTCCGCATATCCTGGATATAAATCTCCATCCGCGGAGTGTAATTTTGGAGCGTCCTCACCAGGTTGTTTTCACGCGCGATGAATCCGTTTACCACCCGCGTGACTTCTGGAGATTCGTGCGAGCCGGGCGGCGGCCCCAGCAGATCGTTCTCCTGGATTTGGCTAGCCGCGCCACTCTGCTGCCCGGGAAACGCCCACGAAGCGCGCACGCTAAGAACCACCACCGCTAGCGCGGCGGCGATCGTAAGCTTGCTTCTGCGCCTCTCTCGCCGCTCATTGGCTTTTGCGGCCGTCACAAGTTTAGCTGCCAACATCGAAAACTCCTTCCTTTTAACGCCTCAGTTTCGAGCATGTAGAGGCGGCTTTATGCCGCCATTTTGTTTTGCGGACCTCGAAGCATGAAAAAAACGCTGCCCTCGCCCCCTTGGGGGAGAGGGCGGCGCGCAGCGCCGGGTTGGGAGTCCTGTCTGAAATTTTCAAGGCAGCTTCTGAGGCATTATTCTTCCGTTTCCCTTTTTTCCGGCTTCAGTCAGCAAGTTGAAACAGAATACGCAACGTAGCCGCGGTGTCCACTGGGCGGCCATCCCGCCGCGCCGGCTTGAACTGGATTTGCTCGGCAGCGCGAATCGCTGCCTGGTCCAGTCCGTGCCCCAGTCCGTGTGCTACGGCTAACACCCGGACGCGCCCGGACGCTGAAAAAACCACCCGCAAGAGCACGTCGCCCTGAATCTGAAAGCGCCGCGCTTCAGCGGTATAGACGGGATCGGGTTTTGATGTGATCTCAACCGGATCGTAAGCAGCAGCCTGCGGCTGTGATTCCCGTTGCGGCGCGGCATGCGCCGCGGACTCGGCGCCCACAAATCCCGCCGAACGGACTTCGCCATTTCCGGCTGTGTTGTTCCCTTCCGCAGACCGGGCTCCGGCCGTGCCATTGCCGAATCCGGCGCTCGCCACAACACCGCTGGCGCCATGTTCGCCGTCTGTTCCGTTGCCCGAACCTGGGCCTTCGGGCCGGTCAAACGACCCCAATTGCGCCACGTTTGTGCGCGTCCGGTCCGCTGCCTGGGTTGGAATCCCGTTCGAATTTCCGAACCCGCCGGTTTGAATTTTCGATGGCGGCAGGTTAAGAACCGCGGTCTTCTCGTTGAAACCCGCGGTGTGGACTGGCGTGCGCTTCTCGTGTCTCGCATTTGCAGTCGCGGTGGGGCTGCTGAAAGCCCCAATGTGTACCTGGGGCGCACTAACGGCTGGTTTTCTAAGCAGCCTGATCTGCGGATGGGCCACTGCCGCTACACGCGGTGAAGCTGCGCGGAGTGCCGGGGGCTTAGCCGCGAGGGGCGGCGATACAGGCTTCGGCCGGATCGCGGGCAAGGCGACGGTTCGAGTCGTCACCCGCGAAGCTAGCCGCGGCGTGGGTATCCGGCTTCGACGGGGAATCGCCCGAGGTAGCGTAATCCTAAGAACCTCAAGACGATTGGTTCCCTCCGGCTCATGCAGCACCGCTGGCAAACTGAAGACCCAGACGAGTAGGAAAACCACCAGGATCTGCAGAGACAGACCGGCCGCGAAGCTGAATCTCCATCTTCGGCGCTCCTCAGCCGAAACCTTGATCAGAGTAAACCGCGGGGCTGAAAGGTCCTTGTCCTTCAGCGTTTGGCCGGCTAAGATTTCCGGTTGCTCCTGCGAGCCCGCTCTAGTTTCCGTATGCCTTCCGCCCTTCAGGGACGTCTTGGTTTTTGTTCTTTCAGGCGTCCCAACTGCAAACCGCATTCCGGCCGTTTACCCGTGGCCTGACACACTTATCCTCATAGTATGTGAGCAGGAACCATGCCAAAAGGAAGGTCGCGGAGGTTACAAAAGCACCCGTCCGGGGGCTCCAGCGAGTAACTCCAACGAATGGCTGAACTAAGCGCTGGATACCCCCGTTGGCTACCGAACGGGCAGCGCGGGCGCCATACGGGGATCAAGATAAAATCGACAAACCGCCGGAAAGAATTGCCGTCTGTGAATGGTCAAAGCGGATTTACCCAGGGCCTTTGAGAACACTCTCACCTTCGTGCAACAGGCCGTATTCGTCTTCGACGATATACGAACAGATACGAAAAGAATCACAGTCCACTCCGGAAAGCCGTGCCAAACGCTCCGCAGCAAGTTGCGCGGGAAGGACATCAATGAGGAACTGCCACTCGCGCGGGATATGTGGAAGCTGGAACATCAAGTCGCCGGCGTCTTCGGGCAATTGCTGGCCAATAAGCATCACGGAGGCGCCAAGCTGTCTCAGGTCGCGTGCAACGGCCAAATCCTCCTCCCGCATACGCTCGCCGTCGATCCACAACCCAAAGCGCACGTTCTTTGCAACAATCTCTTGCGGCCCGTGCCGGAAACTGGCCGTTCCCAGCGCAGTCGCCGGCGACTTGACGGCTTCCTCCCAAAGCAGTCGAGCCTCATTGCAACTGCCCAGGCTGGAGCTGCGAGCCAGAAAATAGTAAGTGGCGCCAGGCGCGAGCCAGCGCGTGCAAGCAAGCTGCTCCTGCCAGCTCACCAATGCCGCGGCGCTATCGCGGCAGGCCCGCAACAGCAAGGCTGCCAGCGAGGCGTCAAAAGACCCAACAGCAGCACTTGCCAATATGCCGGCGGCAGCGGACAGGGTGGAATAAGTGTTGACTGAAACCGCATGGTCAAAGGCGACGGAAAGCACAATAGGAACTTGTGCCTGTTGAGCGAGCGGGCTCCCCCCGGAATTCGTTATGCCAATAATCGTCGTTTTGCTCCGCCGGGCTTCAGAAAGGAGATGAACGATTTCGGCGCTTCGGCCCGTACGGGAGATAACGACGATCACGGAATTCTCAGGGAGTCTGCCAAAGTGCAATAGGTCCGCAGCGTCGCGCGTATGGACGGGAAAACCTCCACTATGGAAGAGACAGCCCGCGTTGAGCGCGGCGTGCCAGCTACTGCCCATTCCCGCCAGGTAGACATGCCGGGCATTCCGAATAATGCCTGCCGCCCGGTCAACTGTGGGCCGGGCGGCTGTGCAAAGATAATCGACCACCCGCTCCAGTTCGTCGGGCTGGCGAAGAATGTCGCGCAAGAAGTACGTCATTTTTTCCCCGGGAAATCCGCAACCCCAGGAACTCCCATAACCCCGTCATCCTTACCGGCTATAAGAGCCCGGGTGCTCGGTGTGGGCGAGGGTCAGGCTTCTTGGGCTTTTGAGAAACCGATTTCAGAAACCGATTGCATAACCCTTTATAGCGCCTCAGCGCACATTGTCAAGTGTTTTCTGACCCCCGCCGCGATGCCTCAGAAGCTGTAAATTATTCGAATCGGTCATGTCTGCGATTCTCACGGGTCGCACACATCGCGCCGTGCGCGACGCATGCGCCACCCACCGGAAAAAAATAGCCCCACCGTCTCACTCGAAACCGTTACTCTTTCACTCGTGCATTAGCCCGTAACGTCGTCGTCCTCGCGTTCATCGCCGGGCGGCCAGCCGGTCCGGCCGCTGGCATTTTAGCGTCCCTCGCGCCGGCGGAACCTACTTCGAATAACGGCTTTTAAAAACAGCAGCTTGCAGGGAACCTTGGTTTCGCTGTGGTTTCAGTATGGTTTCGGTATGGAAAATTGGTCAAAATGGGGCACAAGAGGGCGACCGACGAATTCGCAATCTCAGCCCTCTCCCCTCCTCGGGCCGAGTGTGTCCCACGCCTCTTGCTGGAACGCGCCTGTAAGAGAGGGCCCGGTGGGTAAGGGACTCCCAGCGCTTCTATCGGGCAGGAGCGGTAGACTTGCGCACGACCAAGTCTGTCTCGAGATGGTATTCGGCTCCTTTGCGCCGCTTCAGCCTGAGCATCTTCTCGAGCGCTTCAAATGCCGTCTTTCCTAACTGCTCCCGGGGAACGCGGATGGTGGTCAGAGGGGGACGGGTTAAAAAGGCAAACGAGATGTCGTCTATGCCGATGACGGAAACATCTTCGGGAACTTTCGCGCCTTCCTCTTCAAGAGCGCTCATTGCCCCCATCGCGATGCGGTCGCTTCCGCAAAAGACCACCGTGGCCGTGTGGGACGATGCAAGCATGGTGCGCACCGCCGACGCGCCTGCATCGAGGTGCGAATCGCAATGAGTTACCCGCAAAAGATCAATGTTCCGCTCCTTCAGGCCGGCCTCCAAGGCTCGACGGATCATGACGGCCGTACGATTGTCCTCCGGTCCGGCAATGAGGGCCGCGCGCCGATGGCCGAGCCCAGCCACGTGTTCGATGGCCTGCGAGATTCCACGCTGGTAATTAATTGAAACGTTGCTGACCAGCGCCCCGGCAGGTCCGAGATCGGAGAAGACGACCGGGATGCCTGCCGCCGTCAGTTCGGCGGTCATCTTCCGGCCGACAGAAGCTGTCGTCACGGCAACCCCGCGCACGTCGCTCTCGATGAGCTTATTGACGACCGACCGGGTTCGCTCCTGATCGTACTCGGTGTTGCAAAGGAGGGCATCGTATCCCCGGCCCCACGCCGCAGCCTGGAATCCCTTGATCACTTCAGGAAAGTATGGATTAGTAATCTCGGAGATCACGAGCCCGAGCAGATTGCTTTGACCCGTCGACAATCGTCGTGCGTGTACGTTCTTGTGATATTGGAGAAGATTCACAACTTCAAGGACGCGCTGCGAGGTTTCGGGGGAAATATGATGAGCCTTGTTAAGTACGCGCGACACAGTTGCCGGTGAGACGCCGGCCCGCTTCGCCACCTCCCTCATTGTGTAGGCCATTGCCTCTCCATTTCAGGCTCGGAATTCTTCGCGCCTAGGATATCACGCTCGCGGAGGAGCATGCGAACTCCCAGTCCCTCCTGGCAGGGGTAGGCCGGATTTCTCACCATACTAATCTCCTTTTAATGTATTTACACATCATCACCAGTTCTGATAGGATGACCCACTCGCGACGCAAGCGCGTTAATAGACCGATAAGGTGAGGCCAGGTATTTGCCCAGACGTTTCGTATGCACCGGACTTCTTGCTATTAGCTTTGGAATTGGAGCAGTCGCATTGGCCCAGCAGCCGGCCGCGAAAGCTGCTCCGCAGTCCCCGGCGGGAGCTCAAGGTGGCAGGGTCTTCCATCATCCTCCGGACTATCCGCCGCGTCCACCTTCCTCTCCGGCGGAAGTTGCACAGGGCACACAACTGTTTGAAGCTAACTGCAGCTTTTGCCATGGTTCAGACGCCCGAGGCGGAGAAACGGGACCGAATCTAGTTCGCGCACAAGTTGTCCTGGACGATCAACATGGCGAGCTTATTACTCCCATCGTCCAGAACGGCATTTCCGGCAAAGGAATGCCCAAGTTTGATTTAAGCGCCAGCGACATCGCTGCCATCGCATCTTTTCTGCACAGCTTACCGCTCGCCGACCGCGGCGCTGCGACCAAGCTTGACATTCTCGTGGGGAACGCCAATGTGGGCCAGGCCTACTTCAACCAGCATTGCACAAGGTGCCATTCCGTCACCGGCGACCTCGCCGGCATCGGCGCGAAGTATGATCCCAAGACGCTGCAGAATTTGATCGTCTCGGGCCGAGCGCGCGGCTTTGGTTTTCATCACCAGGGCTCCATCCCGCCGACCACAGTCACCGTGATTTTGCCTTCGGGCGAGACCGTCACCGGAAAGCTCGACCACCTTTCGGCCTTTGTTGTCGGGCTGACGGTGGCGGATGGCACTTATCGCAGCTTTTTGCGGAACGGCGCGGTTCCCAAAGTGGTGGTCCATGATCCATTGCAGTGGCACATCGACATGCTATCTAAATGGGACGACACCGACATCCACAATTTGACCTCCTATCTGGTCACGCTGAAATGACGAAAGCGATCAGGCTGTCTCTCGTGATTTCGTTGCTTTTTCTGCCTCGGATGTTCCTGGGCCAGGGCCCGAGCCAAGGCTTAGATCCGGCCTCGCTACTGAAGCCAGCAATAAACTCCTGGCCCACGTATGCCGGCGACTACAGCGAGCAGCGCTACAGCCTGTTGACGCAAGTCAACCGAACGAACGTTCACACGCTGACGTTGGCATGGGTCAGCCCACTGACGGCCGGACCGAGCGCCAGCGGCCAGGGTTTTGGTTTTTTCGGCGGACCTGCCGTTCCAACGAGTATAGGCGGCGTGACCCAGGAGCCCGTCACCATCCCAGGATCGAGCAGCGGTTCCCCGCGCCTCGCCGGATCGATCCTGCAAGTCAACGGCATCCTTTACATTTCATCGCCGGATAACGCCTGGGCGCTGGACGCGCTCGACGGAAGAATACTGTGGCATTACTGGTGGAAATCGAGGGGTGGTACGCATATCGGCAATCGCGGCATGGCGATGTACGGCGACTGGCTGTATTTCGAGACGCCCGACGATTACCTGGTTTCACTTGATGCAAAGACCGGCAAGGAGCGCTGGCACAAAGAAATTGCCGATTTCAACCAGCAGTATTTTTCGACGCCGGCTCCCGTGGTCATCGGTGATCATGTTTTGGTGGGGACGGGCGACGACTTGGATTCTCCCGGCTTTCTCCAGTCCTTCGATCCGCAAACCGGTGAGCTCCAATGGAAATTTTATACCGTGCCGATGAAGCAGGGCGATCCGGGCTTGAGTTCCTGGCCTAGCCTGGACGCGGCACAGCACGGCGGCGCCCAGGTTTGGATGCCGGGATCTTACGATCCGGAGACTCACCTCTATATCTTCGGCACCGGGAATCCCACGCCGGCCTACACCGCGAAGATTCGCGGCCCAAGAACTTACACCGATCTCTTCACCTGCTCGATCGTCGCGATCAATGTGGACACGGGCAAATTGGCTTGGTATTTCCAGACTTCCCCGGATGACACACACGATTGGGATTCCACGCAGGCTCCTGTGCTTGTGGACGGTGTATTTCACGGCAAGATGCGCAAGATGGTGATGCAGGCGGCTCGCAACGGCTACTTCTACGTGCTGGATCGGACGAACGGCGAGCATCTACTCACCTCCAAATTTTCCGATGCCTCCAATTGGGCGAAGGGCATTGACTCCACCGGCCACGTCCTTCGCAACCCGGAAAAGGACAATACGGTCCCTGGTTCGCTTGTGTCGCCGACCAACGGAGGCTCCACGAACTGGCCGCCGCCCAGTTTCGATCCCGAGACTGGCCTGTTTTATGTCACCTTGTACGACGGCTATTCGATGTATTACCTTACGCTGAAAAATCCCCGGATGTTGATGGGGTTGGGAGGTAGTGAACAGGATAGCGTGGGCTCGCTTGGCTCTTCTATTGCGGCCATCGATTATCAGACCGGCGATGTCGTTCAGAAGTGGCGAACGCCCGGATCGAATATCGGATTTGGAGACGGCTTGACGGGGTTGATGACGACGGCAGGCCATTTGCTTTTCGACGGTGTGGGCGACAATCTGGTCGCCTTCGATGTAAGTGATCTAAAGCCGCTTTGGCACGCGCACATTGGCGATGTTCAGAATGCCCCTGAGACCTACATGCTGGACGGGCGCCAATACATCCTGGTGGCAGCGAGCGGGTCCGTTTACGCGTTCTATCTGCAATGATGAGATTGGCGTAGCGCCGGTCCCGCCGTGCGGGATAGCCCTCCGAACGTGCCGCCGGGACGGCGGCGCTACAAGGCAGGAGGTAAATATGGGTGGCGGCATAAAGCAAGAAAGAAATGCGAGCCGCAGAGATTTCTTGAAAAATGTCGCCTTCGGAATCGGCGGCTTAGCTCTGGCAAGTCGCGTGGGCAATGCGGCCGCCGCGCCGGCACAGCCGGCGGGAACGTCTCCGAATTGGGCTGGGCAGATGGGGTTGGAGCTGTACACGGTCCGCGACCTGATTGCCAAGGATTATCCAGGAACTTTGGAGAAAGTTGCGCAAATCGGCTACAAAGAAATCGAGCCGGCCGGAGGTTATAACCACATGCCGCCGGAGGCTTTTCGCGCGATGCTCGACCGTCTTGGCCTGCGCATGCCCAGCACCCACTCGGGGATCACCGAGGGAGCGGACGCGGCGGTCGAGAAGCGGCTCGATGGCTTCCGGATCATGGGTATTCAATACACCAGCCTCGATGCTGCCCGGCCACCTGCCGGGCGTGTGCGCCGGCCCTTCACGCCCGCCGAACGCGCCCGGATGATGACACGTCTGTCGCGCTCGCGAACCGTTGACGATGTCAAGCGCGAAGCGGCGCTCTATAACCGGTATGGAAAAATCGCCCAACGGTTCGGCATCAAGATTTTGCGTCATAACCATACCATGGAATTTCAGCGCTGCCAGGGATCTGAACTGACCCCTTACGATATTCTCCTGTCGGAAACCGATCCGGAACTGGTCGTGATGCAGATGGACATCGGATGGGCCGAAGTGGCAGGGCAGAATCCCATCGAGTTGTTCCACAAACATCCGGGCAGATTTGCTCTCTGGCACGTCAAAGATGTCGCCTGCATGAAATGCCTGCCGCCGGTTACCGATGAATTCGCCCGGTTGCGCGAAGCCCACCTGGTTCCCGTAGGAGAAGGGGACATCAACTACAAGAATATCTTCAAGTATGCGAGCCTTGCGGGAATGAAACACTTCGCGATCGAGCAGGACTCGGCCGCTGACTGGGGAAACTCGATGGCCGCCGCCAGAGTCAGTTTTGGGCATCTCCGCGCGATGCTGATTTGACGACGCGGTTTAATTCCCGCTCCGAACTTGGCGAAGGCGGGTCAAACCAAGTTGGGAAAGCCAGAAAAATGGGACGGAGGATTGCCCCGCCTTTTGCTTCAGGGCAACGTAATGGGCCTGGAGAGCCGAAGCTTTAGCGGCGTCTCCCTCCACCGCATAGAGTTGGGCGAGTTGTTTGTAAACTTCAGGGTGGTTGCCGTCAAGAGCCACGAACGTTTCCAAGTCAGCTATTGCTTTCGTATACTGATTCTCTTGAATGTACACGTTGGCCCGCCAGTAATAGGCCGAAACTGTGCGCGGGTTCAGCTTCAGCGCGTCGTCTAATTCTTTGGAGCCCTCGGCAGGCAATCTGGCTTTAAAAATCGCCGCCCCGAGAGCGGAATGATTCAAGTCTGAGCCGGGGTCTATGGCCATGGCCTGGCGAAAGGCGGCTTCTGTAGCCTTCGACTCGTTGATGCCAAACTCAATGGCTCCTAACACGAAATAGGCTTGAGCCGAGTCCGGCGCGAGCCGAAGGGCCTGCTGGCAGGGTGCCACGACCGCATCATACCGACGCATGAAGATGTAAATCACGGCCACTCGATACGGCAAAGCTGGGGAGGCCGGCTGCAAAGCGCGCGCCTTCTCTAACCTGGCTATCGCGCCAGCATAATCTCGCTTGAAGATCTCGAGCTCCACGTACCGTGAAAGATAGTCCGCGTTGCGCGGAGCCGCCGCCAGCGCCGTGGCCAGCAATGGCTCGGCTTCTTTTGCCTTTCCCAGCAGCAAGAGCGCGCTTCCCTTGGTTCATCCGCCGACAAGGAGCATTTTCATTCGCTTTCGCGAGCCAACGGCCCATCATGACAGGGCTAAAAAGCGAGCGTTGCGCTACAAGAACACGCTCCAAACCGTAATAAGCCCCAAATTTGACGTAGCCCTGATCCCAACCCAATCCCAACCAATCCCAGCAGGAGACCCTCGAAAAAGAGCTTGACAAGGAGAATAGCAGGGAGTAAAAAGGTGTGAAATCGGTTTCAGAAATCGGTTACATAAATGTTAAGCGTGGTCGCAATCTGCGACGCTAAGGAGGTTGCCATGACCGGCAAAGGACGACTGATTTTGTGCGTATTGTCCGCACTCTTCTGCTTGCTCGTCGGCTCATCGACCCTGAAGGCGCAGGCGGTGGGGGAAATCACCGGTACCGTAACGGACCCGAGTGGCGCGGTGGTGCCAAATGCCCGGATCACCGCCACCAATACCGCTACGGACGTCTCGCAATCCACGGTTTCGAGCAGCGCTGGAACGTACACAATTCCCCGCCTGCCGGTTGGAATGTATACCGTCACGGCTGAATCGCGCGGCTTCAAGACCGGGGTCGCCCGAGAAATTACGTTGGATGTGAGCCAGCAGAGGCAGGTGAATTTCAGGCTCGTCCTGGCGGCTGCCTCAGCAAAGGTAGAGGTGAATGCGGCGCCGCCCTTGCTCAATACGACCAACGGAACCTTGGGCACAACCGTGTCCGAAGAGCAGGTTGAAAACCTTCCGGTTGATGGCAGAAACATTGAGAACCTTATGACCCAGGTGCCCGGCGTCGTGCCGAGCACCGGCAGTATGGGCTGGATGAGCAATGAGCTGGTCAGCAATGGCAATCGCGGCGAGACCGAAGTGGGAACTTTAGATGGCTCCGACATTGCTGACGCCGAGATGGGCACTCTTCAGTTCACTAATATGAACTTCGATGCCATTTCTGAGTTCAAGATCCAGACGAACGATTACTCGGCCCAATACGGACAGGGCGCCGGCTCGGTCATGCAAATCGTGACCAAGAGCGGCACGAATCAATTTCACGGCAGCCTCTATGAATTTCAGCGGAATAGCTTTGATGAGGCGCGCAACTTCTTCGCGACCTCCGTCCCTCCCTACAATCGAAACGAATTTGGCGGCACATTCGGGGGGCCGATCAAGAAGGATAAGACGTTTTTCTTTGTTGAGTATGCCGGGCTGCGGCAAGAGATCGGCAGCCCGGACATCATCCCTGTCCCAACGGCTGCGGAAAGGAACGGCGCGGTGACAATTACGGGCGCCGACGGCCAGCCGGAGACTCTCCAGGTGCCCTTGAACTCTGTAGCGAAAGAGGTGCTCAGCAAATATCCGCTCCCTAATCAGCCGGATGGAATCGACGGTGCCGAAACCCTCAACGAACTGGTCTCCGAGCCCACCGTTGACAATCAATTTTCAGTGCGGCTGGACCAGCACTTCTCCGATAAAGACACATTTTTCGCCCGTGCCTCTTGGATGAACAACGAAATTTATGACACCGATCCAACGGCTGCCATCGAGGGTGGCTCCAAGTTCTCGAGCAGTAACGTCGGCAACGCCCGGAACTATACGTTGAGCGAGACGCACCTTTTCTCGCCCACTCTGCTGGGCGATTTTATGTTTACCCTGAACCGGGGAATTGAAGGCGTGCCGGAAACGCCTGCGGAGTACACCACCACGGAAACCTCCTTCTCCGACGGCAGTTTGGCTAATTGGGGCCCTGACACGTTCGAAACTGAATACGTGACCACCGTCTTTGAACCGCAAGGTAGCGTCCATTGGCAGAAAGGCCGCCATTCCTTAAACTTCGGTGCGGACTTTCACCGGGAGTGGGATAACGGCACAGGTGTAACCGGAACGGGTCCCAGTGGCTCCTACAGCTTTCAGCCGGGCACAGCGCTGCCCTTCGCTATTCCCTCAACCAGCGGCGGGCCAGGCCTGGCTGCGGGCTCGCCGAGCCCTAGCGGCTTGATAAGTTTTATGGAAGGCAGTGATTACCAATACGAGCGCGCGACCACGGCGCCCGGCTATGGGCCAGCCGGAGCTGGGGGAGGCGGCGTGTGGTGGGGTCTGCGCCGGTGGACTCTGGCTGGTTATGTGCAAGACGACATTAAGGCTACCCGAAGACTCACCCTGAACGTCGGTTTGCGTTATGAATACACCTCAGTGCCGTGGGAGGTTGATGATCGACTGGCGGTCCCCGACGACGTCGCCGGCAGCGATCTTTACGGGCGCCTTGTCCTGAACCCTCAACCCTTGTGGCCGCCGGACTACTTGTCCGGAGATTTTGGTCCGCGCTTTGGCATGGCCCTCGACTTGGGGCACAACACCGTTCTGCGTGGCGGCTTCGGTATGTTCACTAACCAGATTCCCACTGTATATCCCGATCAGGCGCTGGTGAATTTCCCCTTGGCCAGCGAAAACTATGAACTCAATGCGCCCTATAGCCTCACGCCGTTCCCCGTAGCGCTACCGACGTTGACGAATGCTCTCACCGGCCAGCCGATTATCATGAATGGAAACACCAAGACAATTGCACCCAACACGCCAGTAAACTACGCCCCGTACGCGGCTATCCTAGGCAGCCTCTACGGAGACTATCCCTCGGACCGCATGAGAAATGGTTACACCATCAACGGCAATGTGACTGTGGAACACGAATTCGCGGGCGGAGTTGAGGCTTCAGTCGGCTACGTCCAAAATAACGCGGTCTCCCTCCCCAATTATGGAGCTCCCAATGCGTACTCCGGGGCGGAACCCCAGTACACCCCTTTCAGCGACATTAGCCCCGGTATAGGTGAGTTGCAGGACATCTATAACGCCGGCTACTCCTATTACAGTGGCCTGCAACTGCAGGCCCGCAAGACTTCACCATCACACGGCCTGCAATTCATGGCGAATTACACCTGGGGTAAGGATATGACGGATTCCGAATCCGTGTGGAACACCTCGTACAATTCGCCGGAGAACCCGGAGTGTCTCCTATGCGATTATGCGCCCGCATCGTACAGCATCGCCCAGCGTTTCGTCGCCAATTTTGAGTACGACCTGCCCATCAGCCACTGGCAAGCGCTCTCGCGCGTTCCCCAACGGCTCACTCACGGATGGGAGTTCCTGGGCATTTTTCAGGCACAGACTGGAAACCCCTTTACAGTGTTTTCTCCTTACGGAACACTACAATTCGGAGAGGGCGGCCAAAACCGGCCTGACTTTCTGCAACGGGCTACCCTCAGCCCGATTGAGGGTACGGGGCCACAGTTCTTTTCGAACGGCGTGATCGGCGGTAATAACGGAGAGGGCAGCGGATATTTTGGTCTGCCGACGGTAATCAGCTCCGTGAACGGTGATCAGGTGATGCCCACCCCAGGAACCCTGGGAGTAAACACATTCACTGCTCCCGAGTGGTCCAATCTGGATTTTTCGATTATCAAGGACACGCAGATCACCGAATCAAAGACGCTCCAGTTCCGTGCCGAATTCTTCAACGTTCTAAATGAGGCCACCTTTTCGGGGCCCAACTCGGGGCTCGGGTCAACAGGTTTTGGCTACACAACCGGGACGGCAACTAACCAGCGCATCATTCAGTTCGCACTCAGATTCATCTTCTGATTGTGTATGGCGCGCGGCGTCAAACCGGCCGGGCCGCCGCGCCGCACTCGTAGTGCTGGCGCCACGATCCCGCCACGATCCCGGATTGAGGTCGCGGGTACTATTTGCTAGCATGAGGGATTCGGTTATGGAGTTGGACGACGTTTTTGCAACATACCATCAAGGCTGTCATCCGGCCAGGTGAGCAATCAGGATACGTTGCCGAGTGTCTGGGAATTCCGGTCGTAACACAAGGGAGGACACTGGATGAAGTGTCTGCTAATCTGCGGGAGGCTGTCGCCCTGCACTTGGAAGGCGAAGACTTGGCGGACATAGGTCTTGCGGCTTACCCTTCCATCCTCGTGACGTTCGAGTTGGAGGCCCTTCCTGCCCCGGCTTAAGCGGCTGTCAGGAAGGGAAGTCGCAGCCATACTGCGCCGGTTCGGATTCGAAGTGGTCTCTCAACGAGGCAGCCACATGAAGCTGAGCGCACGAGGCAAGGCGGAGTCCATGATACGCTGACAGTTCCCGAGCACCGAGAACTCGACACAGGGACCTGCCGCGCAATCCTTCGCCATGCCGCACGTTACATTCCGTTGTCTCAGTTGTCTCCCTTCTTTTACTCCGATTAAGAGCCGTATTTGCCAAACAGCAGTTGGCGCTGGATTAAGCGAAAAGGGGATCGAGAGCCGATGGCGACGGGAGCACGCTTGAAACAGCATTCGAGAGAAGAATAACCTATGGCCGGACAGAGCTTAGAACGGCGAGAAGTGTTGCGCGTTCTGGCGCTCGCCGCGGCTGCCAGCAAGTTTCCGGGGTTTTCCCGCTGGGCGCTGGCTTGCGGGCACGGTGAGGCGGAGAAAGCGCGCCCGAAGCCTGATCGCTACACCCCGCAATTTTTCACCACCCACGAGTACGCCACGGTTGAAAAACTGAGCGACATGATTTTGCCGGCCAATAGCTCTCCGGGAGCTGCAGAAGCAGGGGTCAGCGAGTTCATCGATTTCATGGTGGCAAGTGATCCTAACGTTCAATACCGGTTCCGCTATGGTTTGAGGTGGTTAGATATGCATGCTGATCAGCTTCACGGACGCCGTTTCTTAGATCTCCGCGCAGCGGAACAACAGGACCTCATGGATCACCTCGCCTATAAAGCGAGGTTCCGTGCCGGCGAAGAGGAGGGTCGCGATTTCTTCCGCCTAGTGCGCGAGTACACGGTGATGGGCTTCTACACGTCGAAAACTGGCTTGCAGGAGCTCGATTATCCCGGGCTTCGGGTCTTCTACTCTTCGACTCCCCGTTGTCCTCATCCCGGCAATCCAGAACATCGGAACTTGCCAGCACCGGCCATTTCCCCCTAAGTTCTGTCTTATCAGGATCATTCTTTTCCAAACTTTGGATGCTCCCTGATATAGTATCCAGGGTGTCCGTCTTAGGGACTGCTGGAAATCGATAGCTGAAAGCTAACAGCTTGCTCTTGCGTTTGCTGAAAGCTGACCGCTGAATGCTGACAGCTTCCTTTTGAGGTAATCTTTCGTGGCTCAGAAAGTATATGACGCGATTGTGGTCGGCAGCGGCGCCGGTGGAGGCATGGCTATTAAGACGCTCTGCGAGGCTGGTCTTAAAGTTTGCTGCCTGAATGCGGGAAGGCGCTTCGACCCCGCGAAAGACTTCCGCAACCACAAGCAGTCTTATGACATGAAGTATCGTGGCTTCGGCGATCCTCGAAAGCGCGACAAGTATTACCACATAGAAGACGAATACACTCAGGGATTGTGGGAACACGAAATCACGTACACCGTGGCGCCTGGATCGAGATGGGAGTGGCCGCGCTGTTTTGCTGTTGGCGGGAAGACGAATTTTTGGGGCCGCTCCGCCGCTCGCATGGGTGACATTGACTTTAAAGCCGCGAGTCTCGACGGCTACGACGTAGACTGGCCCGTCGCCTACGAAGAAATAGCGCCCTATTACACGCGGGCTGAGCGGATGATTGGCGTGGCCAGCACCGTCCAGCACCGGCCCAGCAATCCGGACGGCGTTTACCTGCCTCCCATGAACTTTCGCTGTCTGGATTACATTCTTCAGAGCGGATGCAACAAGGTCAGGGTTCCGTATCTGCCCGACCGCGAAGCGCAGTTAACGGTCCCGTACGCCGGCCATCCGCCGTGCCATTACTGCGGGAACTGCACGGAGGGATGTGATACCGGGTCGTTTTTCTCAACCCCGTGGTTCTTCCTGCCGCTCGCCGAGAAGACAGGGAACCTTGATTTGCGCACGAACACATACGCTACGCGCGTTCTGGTGAACCAGGACGGCAAGGCAAACGGCATCGGCTACATTGACCGTGAAACCCGCAAGGACATCGAAGTTTACGGAAAGGTAGTTGTGCTGGCAGCTTCCTGTGTGGCCACCCCGCAACTCATGCTGAATTCCAAATCCCGCCATTGGCCCGATGGAATCGCTAATTCCAGCGGGCAGGTAGGCCGCAATCTCTGCGATCATCTTTACGGGACCACGGCCTACGGCTATTTACCCCAATTATTGGGCCAGCCGAGCTTCCCGGACAACATTTCAAACGCCCAGATCGCGTGGATGCCGCGCTGGCAAAATCTGAAGAACCCTCATGAGGAAAAGTACATTCACGGCTACTCGATTTATCCTACGGGAGGCTGCGACGAGTTTCCGTGGTACTACGATCAAATCGAAGGATACGGTGCCGATTTCAAGCAGAAGATCAAGGCATTCTATCCCACGCCTGTCTCTTTTTACTGCCAATGTCCCTCTTTGCGGAGCGATACCAACTATGTGGATATCGACCCTCATGTGAAAGACATTTACGGTAATCCGGTCGCCCGAATCCACTTTGATTGGGGTCCGAACGAACTTCTGATGTGGGAACAGGCGAAGGACGTTTGCGCACAGGTGATCAAGGCCGCAGGCGGAGAGGTTTGGGGGACGGGAGAGCATCCGAACACGCCCGGCTACAGCCTGCATGAGACCGGTACATGCCGGATGGGTAACGATCCGCGGAAGTTCGTGACCAATCGCTTTGGGCAGACGCACGACGTACCCAATCTCTACATTTGCGATGCCAGCGTCTTTTTGAACTGCACCGATAAGACAACAACGCTTTCCATACTCGCGTTCTCCCTCCGGACTTGCGAGTATCTCATCGAGCAGATGCGGACAGCGTGAGTGGGTAGCGCAGAGTCTCGAAAAGCACGGGACTCAGCGCTTCAGGGCCGTAAAACGCTTTTTTCTTGCCAGATTTTCCGGGTACCCCCTCACCCGCCTTCGGGCAGGAGCCGCTCCGTCGCTGAGCTCTGGAGCGTAAGCGACCTTCGGTGGGCGCAGGCCCGGCCCGCGCCGGCTGGAGAAAGCGCCGGCCGCGGTCCACCCTCTCCCCCCAAGGGGGCGAGGGCAGGGTTTCCTCTGATTTGGTTGCGGCTCTGAGGCGCTGTGCTGCCACCTGGAACCTGACGCCTGGTACCTGGCTGAAACCTTACCCTGATACAATGCGGAATGCCTGACCGGAAGGGATCGAGGATGAACAGCGAAGAAGAAAGGCATGCAGCAGGTATGAACCGGCGTGACCTTCTGCGCGCAATGACTGTCGCGCCGGCGGCCGCGCTGATTCCGGAAGCTTCGGGTGGCGCGAGCGACGGCGCCGCAGAGTTCTCGTTTCCTGCCGACACGGCAAATCCCGCCAACTCCGGCCCGGTCCGGGAAATCCGTGATCCCGGGACCAAAATTCGAATCAGCGTCTTTGATACGGCGTTTGCGAATCTTGCGACGGAGCAGATGATCGATGTCGTGAAAGAGATGAAGATTGAAGCAGTGGAGATTGGCTCCGGTAACGATCCAGGGCAGGCTCACTGCGACCGCGAAGCTTTGTTGGCGGACCGCGGCAAGTTCCGCGCCTATTTGGACCTTTTTGAGAAAAACGGACTGGCCATCAGCGCTTTCAGTTGTCACGGCAATCCCGTTCATCCGGACCGGGCTCGCGCTCAGCGCGAGGATCGTGTCTACCGGCAGTCCATTGACCTCGCTTCAAGAGCTGGCGTGGACCACATCGTTTGTTTCTCCGGCTGTCCGGGCGACGGAACCGGGAAATACCCCAACTGGATTCAATCTCTCGAGACCGACGAGTTTGTCCATATTCTTGATTGGCAATGGAACCAGGTGCTGATTCCTTACTGGAGGGATCTTGCTGCTTACGCTCGCCAGCGCAACGTGAAACTCGCCCTTGAAATGGACTCGGGGTATTCGGTTTACAACGTAGGGTCGCTCCTCAAGCTGCGCCAGGCCACTGGAGAGAATATCGGCGCCAATCTCGATCTGAGCGGCCTGTTCCAACTCGGTGTCGACGCCGTGGCGGTCGTTCAAGAACTTGGGGAGAACGGCGCCCTCTATCATATGCACGGCAAGGACATTCTGCTGAACCTGCGGAACACCGCCGTCAACGGCCTGGTGGATCTGACACCTTACGAAGATATTGTTCATCGGTCGTGGTCCTATGCCGACATTGGCTTCGGGCACGACCTGGGGGAGTGGAAAGCGATCGTCGAAATGCTTCAGGCCGTCGGCTACAATCATGTGATCAGCATCGAGCACGAATCGCCCTTTACGTCGAGTCGCGTCGGCGTCGCCCGGAGCGCTCAGGCCTTGCAACAAATCCTTCTCGATCGCGCGCAGATACTCTGATGCTGCTGAAAAGCTTTCAAATCCAAACTTTCTGAGGAGGTTTCATTCATGAAAAGGAACGGCGTTTCCAGGCGCGATTTCATGCGCACGTCGGCGGGCGCGGGAATGACACTAGCTGCCAAACCGTTTTTGTTGGAAGCTCAGCCCAGGGGAGAAGGCGGCCAAGCTATGGCTCCGAGCGGCGGCCCCGTCCGCTTCGGCATGGTGGGTATCGGCATGGAAGGCTCTGGCGTGTTGGACACATCAGTCCGCTTACCGAACGCCGAATGCGTTGCGGCGTGCGATCTCTATGATGGGCGACACACGCTTGCCAACGAAATAATCAGCGGCGCAACAGGCAAGACTGTGCCCACAACGCGCCGTTACCAGGATCTTCTCGACAACAAGGAGATCGACTGCATTGTGGCCGCCGTTCCGGACCACTGGCACAAACAGATCATTGTGGATAGCTGCAACGCGGGCAAGGACGTTTACTGCGAAAAGCCGATGACCCACAAGGTGGAAGAGGGATTCGAGATTATCGACGCGGCCCAAAGGAATAACCGCATCGTACAGATCGGCAGCCAGCGGCGGAGCTCCATCAATTTCGCCAGAGCCAAGCAGCTTATCAGCCAGGGCGCAATCGGCGAGGTTCATTATGTCCAAGCGATCCTTGGCCGCAATAGCCCGTGTGGCGCATGGGTCTATCCGCCCCCGCCTGATCTTTCGCCTGAAAACCTCGACTGGGAAACATGGCTTGGCGATGCGCCCAAGCGGCCCTTCGACCCCATCCGCTTCGCGCGCTGGCGCGCCTTCAGAGATTACGGTGAAGGTTTGCCTGGCGACCTCTTCGTCCATACCCTCACTGGTATTCACTACGTTATGGATTTAAACGCTCCGCCAGAGCGGGCGCAGACCAGCGGTGGACTTTTCCATTGGAAAGACGGCCGCGAATTCCCCGATTTGATGGCCACGCTCTATGACTATCCCAGCCTCCGCGTTGCCGTTCTGATGACCCAGAACGCACACGAAGACGAAGTGACCCAGTTCCTCGGGACGCGAGGGATCATCAGCGTCTTCGGCGATGGCGACCATATGACACTTGCGCCGCAGGATGACCACGATCACGATCCCTGTTACTACACGTCCAGCTATCCAGCAAAGATGCAGGCCGCCTATGAGAAGGAGTGGCACCTGAAACACGACCCGAAGCCTGGCGAGGCCCGGCCCGTAGAAGCGGAGGAGACCTACGAGTACCCGCCCAATTACTCGGAATCCGAAGAGCACCTCTGGAATTTTTTCCAATCGGTAAGAACGCGGCAGCCATCCGTGGAAGATGCGGTCTTCGGCAATAACACCTCCATCGGCTGCCATATGGCCAACTACTCCTACTTTCATAAGACCGCCGCAATCTGGGATGCAAACGCCAGGAAGATAACGGGCTAGGGTTGGCCGCAAAAATAATGCGCATAATTACGTAACGTCTACCTATGGCCAGGATGCGCGCTGTCGCAGGGCACGACTTCAGTCGTGCCGACTTGAGGCAAGAGGAATAGGCGGCTTTAGCCACTGGGGTCCTCAGGGGCTAAACAGGCTGCGGAAAAACTCCCCTGAGAGCCCCAAATGGCGCTCGTCAAGATTTGTAAGTTATTGATTCTCCGTTCGAGCGACCGCCATTTTCGGCCGATTTTGACTCCGAAAAGCCGTTTTTCCGCAACCTGTAAAGCCCGATCGAGAAGGTGGGCTTTTGCGGCACGACTGAAGTCGTGCCCTGCGACGACGGTCATGCGCATCTTTTGCCGTAGGCAAGTCAGGCAGAAACTCCGCTCTCAGTTATGGAAGAGCCGCATGATGTTTCGAAGAATCCTCATCAGCCTGAGTGTTGCGCTGGGCATCGTTCTTGTCCAACCCTCATACGCCGCCCAGGTTCGCGTCCGGCAAGGAACGATCGGCATTCCCACATACCTATTGGGACCGCCGGATCCTAATCCGCCGTTTCCGCTCGTAAACTCGCACAACATCTATCCCTACACCGCTCTCGACGACCTGACCGCAGCCAAGAAAACACTGACCTACCAGGCAATTTACCTGGAAAATGAGTACCTGAAAGCCACAATCTTGCCGGGCCTGGACGGGCGCGTCTATTCGCTCTATGACAAGGTTGCGAAGCGCGAGGTTTTCTATCGCAACAACGTCATCAAGTACGGCTTGGTGGGCTTGCGGGGCGCCTGGATTTCCGGCGGGATTGAGTTCAACTTCCCGAACGGACATACCACGGATACCGTCTCGCCCGTGGACCGGTGCATCCGGCAAAATCCTGACGGTAGCGCCACAGTCACCGTGGGTGACGTGGACCAGGTGAGCAACATGTATTGGCAAGTTGCACTGACGTTGCGGCCGGGAGTCGCGCGGCTGGAGCAGCGCGTCACCCTGCTCAACTCAACGTCTCTGCCTGAACTTTACTGGTGGTGGGCTAATGCTTCCGTGCCGGCCACGCCGGATATGCAGTTTATTTACCCTATGCGAGAGGCCAATCCGCACTCGCACACCGAGATTTGGACGTTTCCAGACTGGAAAGGCGTCGATTACAGTTGGTATAAAAACGTGCGCCATGCCACCTCGCTTTTCGGCGTTGACGTCCACCGTGACTTTTTTGGCGCTTACTACCACAAGGCGGACGATGGCGTTATCCACGTTGCGGATTACCACCAGGTTTACGGCAAGAAGACCTGGACGTGGGGAGTGGCAGGCGATGGGCTGATCTGGACACGGTTGTTGACGGACAATGACGGCCCCTACAACGAGATTCAGGCCGGCCGTTTTCAGACCCAGCTAAGCCAGGAAGTGATGCCTCCTCACCGAGTCGAAACGTGGACTGAATATTGGTATCCGGTGCAAGGCCTGGGTAGCGGATTCGTCGAAGGCACGCCGCAATTCGCCATTAACGCTGTCTGGCCTTCCATAAGTGCGTCAGAAAAATCCGCCGTGGACCTTGCCGTGAGTCCGGCGGTGGCGCTTGACGGCGCAAAGATAGAGGTGAAACTGGGAAACCAGACGCTGAAGGAGTTTGCCCCAGTATCCTTCGAGCCGCTGGAGACAAAGAGATTTACGATTCCCGTTGCAGATATTGCGGCAGCCAGGAAACAACTTGATGTAACGATCCAAGACGCAGGCGGAAGCATTCTCCTCCATTGGTTCGCCGGAGCGCCGATTGACGGGAATCAGAATCTGCCGTTAAAGCCCGGCGTTCACGCCATCAACCAAGAACCGGACCGTGAGCTGACGATCGAGGAGCTTTTCCTGCGCGGGGTGGACGCGGAAGGCGAAGGCACGCCGCTTGAAGCGGCGAGGATTTACAACGAAGTGCTCGCGCGTGATTCGGGATATGTGCCGGCCCTGATGAAGCTGGCGGCACGTCAATATCTGGCGGCGGATTTTCCGAGCGCAGAAGCGTTGATCGTGCGAGCGCTGGCTCGCGATCCGAAAGATCCACGAGTCCAATATTTGGCCGGCGTGATTTACAGGGGTGCCGGTGAACTGCACACCGCCAAGGATGCTTTCTGGTCGGCGCTGCGGTTTGGAGGCGAGAAAGCCCCCGCGTTTCTCCAACTGGGCGAGATCTCGATTCAGCAAAAAGATTACTCGAGCGCGATGACGCTGTTACAGAAAGCAATAACCTACAACCCCGGCGACGGCGTGGCGCAGAGCGACCTTGCGGTCGCACTGCGGCGGGCAGGAAACGTCCATGCGGCTGCCCACGTATCGGCTGAGGCAGTCCAAATGATGCCTACGCTCCCTTATGCGCTCGCCGAGCGATGGCGCGATGAAGAACGCCTCGATCCTCGTTCCGCCCAAACCGAGCAGGCGGCGGATCAGTGGCGGCGCGCGGTGGGTTTCCGTTCGCAATCATATCTCGAAGCAGGTGCTTGGTATCGCCGGCTGGGCGATTTGGCATCTTCGGATTTTGTTCTGCGGGACGCTCTAAGGCACTTGGCATCGAAAAATCTATCTCCTCTCATCTACTACTACCTGGCAGCCAACACCTGGGACTCGGGAATGGCAGGCGGTACGGCTTACGCCGCGCGTGTGATCGAAGCCAACCCTGAGGCGGTTTTCCCGGACCGCGTGTCGGAAGCGGCGGTTCTCCGCGAAGCGCTCGCTCACAACCCTTTGGATTCCCGCGCCCAGTATTACCTTGGCAACTTCCTTTTTGCCCACGACCATTATCAGGAGGCCGCGCAGCAGTGGGGACACGCCGTTTCGGAAGGATATCGATATCCGGTTTTATTTCGAAACCTCGGCATTGATGCCTGGAAGGTTGAAAATCGCTTGCCGAGCGCCGCCCAGTATTACGCAAAAGCCATCGCACAGGACCCACAAGATTATCGGCTTTATGTCAATCTTGATGAGATCTATACCCAGCTCGGGGAAACAGCCGCACGGGCCAGGCTGCTTGCCGCGGCGCCATTAAGCGTTCAAGACAAAGACACGGTCCGGGCGCGAAAGGTACTGCTCGATGTCGAGATGAAGCAGTATGACAAGGCGCTTGAAGCGCTCCACGGTCACGATTTCAAGCCTTGGGAAGGCGGCCAGATTATCCGTGATTTATTTGTCCTTGCAAATGTCGAAAAGGGCCGGCAGGCTTATGTGGCGCGGCATTTCAGCGTCGCCGAAAAAGCCTTTCGGGAGGCGATGACCTATCCGGATAACCTGGGCATTGGCCCGCCCGACAATCCACAGAACGAAGAGGCCCTCTATTGGCTGGGCAATACTCTGAAGGCAGAGGGAAAAACGGAAGCTGCGCAAGCGGCATGGGAAAAGGCCGCCGCCGAAGGAAAACCGTCCCTGGTGGAAGGAGGAACCCGGAGAAGCTCGGAGGAGTTTTACACGGCGTTGGCCTTGGGGCAGTTGGGCCATGCCGGCGAAGAAACGTATGTTCTTAATAGCTTGGCCAATCGGGCGACCCAAGCCTCTGGCAGGCTCGGATCGAGATCGAGCGTTCGGCAACTGATAGCATACCCTGATCTAAGGCTCGAATTGCCGAAACAAACGGCGTTCTCCCTCGTTATCCCTGCCGTTCCACCCGGCCAGGTCGGCTAACTCCGTTCCGAGCTCTCGCGTCTCCCCTCCGCCTCGCGCTTGCGATCATCAGCCAGGCTGGCCACTTTTTGCTTAACTTTAGCCTTCTACCTGATGGAGCTTCCCGCGCGCTTACGCTTCTTGCTCTGTGCCCTGGTTAAACCGGCCTTCTCACCACGTCGAGCGAAAGGCAAGGTTTCAAACTCGCCCTGGAGTTTCTCCATTCTGAGCCGCGAAGCGGCGCTCTATCACAGCCCAGGCCAGCCGGCCTGGGTTAAGGACATACTACTTGTCGTACCACTGGAGCCCTGAAAGGGCGTGCCATCGCGAATGCTCGCATGGGCCACGTGTGGGATTGAGGGTGCTTCGGGCCGCCCCTTCAGGGCTCGTCTTCGCGAGGGCAGACTCGATTCCCTGGGCGTTGCCCAGGGCTATGATGGAGCGGCCCTTCGGGCCTCCAAGTCTGCGGGTTCCACTGCCTCCCAAATGTAGAAACTACCGGGCCACCGAAATTCGTGAGAAATCCTGGTTAAACCTTCTCGTCACGCGGATGCTCCTGCTGCTTCCCGGTTGACGGACTGCTCGGCAATTTGCGTCAGTTTATGATCGGCATCTTTCTCCTCCTGCAACGTCTCATCCAGAAGCGAAACAGCGAATGAATTTCCAATTCTGGCCGCCCACGTCCGGAGAGAGCCGTAGACCTCTATTTCGTAGTGCTCCACTCCCTGTGCTCCGGCAATCAGGCCGGCATCGAGCACGGACGGATCACCTTTTTGGCCGATCTGATCCTCTCCTTCCTTGTGAGAATACCCCGGCCTGCTCTTCCGTTTAGCGACGGCTCTCACATATCCACGGCACCTCAGTAGATTTCCAGTCCGAATAGGCAAGTTTTACCGACACTAAGCAAATATTGCCTCAAAAGTATCTGGCACCTTGGTCCTAAAGTGTTCACCTGATATCGGCTAAGGTTTTTACCCAAGTGGCACGCGACGTGCGAAAAAAGTCAGCCTGCCGCTAACAACAATTCGAAATCGTTGCTAGGTCTAACATATCGCCCTAGCTGGAATTGTAGCGGCTGTTTCGTGCCTCGAACCGGCCGGCGGCGGCAGGCCCAAGAGGCTTCTTGGGACCTGTCCCTGGGTGACCCTGTCTGTTGCGCTCCGCTTGAGCAGGTCACCGGGCAGAGTTGTTCTTCGCGTTTCTTCACCGGCCCGGTGCAACGGGCGGCAATCACCGCCGCTGGAAAGTAAAACCTAGAGTTAAGTTCCCTTTTGCAAGTTGCCGTATACGTGTGCCGCACCGAGGGGTGATGAGGAGGAACCATGCCAACCCACCGCTCTGGAGACGCCGCATACTTTGGATTTATAGCCCAACCAGCGCCCGCGCTAATCGGACTCGTGGTTGCGATGGTTGTAGCTTCCCTCGCACCTTTCGCCCAAGCATCAACCCTCTGGAGCCCGTCAACCGTTCCCGCGACAACGTCGTTTGACGATTCGTACTCTTATGAACTTGGAGTGAAGTTCGAGTCCAGCGTAAGTGGCTATATCACCGGCGTGCGCTTCTACAAAGGCGCTGGCAACACGGGCACTCATATCGGCCATCTTTGGACTGCGAGCGGTACGTTGCTGGCCTCCGCTACTTTCACCAATGAATCTTCCTCGGGCTGGCAAACGGTTAGCTTCTCTTCTCCTGTCGCCATCACGGCTAATACCGTTTACGTGGCGTCCTACTGGGACCCGGAGGGACACTACGCGCTGTCCCGGCCTTATTTCACCTCGGCCTATAGCAACCCACCGTTGGAGGCTCTGGCCAGTGGAACCGACGGGCCAAACGGCGTGTATTTTAGCGGAAGCAGCAGCGGATTCCCTACGGGAAGCTATGAAGAGAGCAATTATTGGGTTGACGTGCTTTTCGCGCTATCAACCTCCGCCGCAGCAGACGCAACAACGCAGCTCTTATCGGGTAGCCCGTCCAGCCTGAGCTTTGGCGACGTGAGCGTTGGAACCAGCAGCACGCTCCCTGTGGTGATCACCAACACCGGTACCGGCAGCGTAACGATCTCGACAGCGTCCGCCAGCGGCACAGGATTCAGCGTCAGCGCTCCGACCCTGCCTCTAACCGTGGCGTCCGGCCAGGATGCCAGTTTTAGCGTCACGTTTGAGCCCACGGCCGCCGGGAGCGACACGGGCGAACTTTCAGTGACGAGCAATGCTAGCAATTCTCCTACCGTCACTTCGCTCTCCGGAACCGGGGTAAGTACGCCGGCGTCTGTGAGCTTATCCTGGACGGCCAGCACTTCAACCGGCGTGGTAGGCTACTACGTCTATCGTGGAACTGCCTCAGGAGGACCCTATACACAGCTCAATTCGTCACCGGTTGACGCCACTACCTACACCGACACTACCGTGGAGGCGGGCGAGACGTATTACTATGTGACGACTGCAGTCACCTCCCAAGGCACGCAAAGCGCCTACTCGAACCAGGCCGAGGCCGTTGTCCCATCTTCGTGATCAGCCTACGGACAAACCCGCTCACTCGCCTGCGGGCAGGAGCCGCTCCGTCGCTGAAGCTCTGGAGCGTAAGCGACCTTCGGTGGGTGCAGGCCCGGCCCGCGCTCCACGCCACAGGCAAGGCGCAAGAAAGCGCCGGCCCTCACCCACCCGTCAGAGCGTGTGAGTGAAGTGCACATCTCACCACAAAGACACCAAGACCACGGAGAAAGGAATTTTGTTTTCAGGTTCTGTGCCTTGGTGTCTTTGTGGTGCAAGCGATTAATTCCCGGCCCTTCGGCTGACGGGCGCGCCCTCTTCCGCAAGCGCCTGAGTGTGCCCCACATCTCTTGCTGAAGACCCTCGGGGACTGCTACGCTCTACGCAAAACACGAGGGCCGAAGGCCCACCTCTTGGAATCCTGGAAGCTCCAGTTTGGAATTGCCCAAAACCGCTGAGGAATGCTAAAAGGAAACTAGCAGGAATGGCCAGTCTCGCTTCACGTTACGGAAGAACGGTGAAGCAAGCGGGCTACGGTTTAGAAGCGAACTCATCACGATGGACAACGAAAACTCAGGCGCTGCCGAACTGGCGGCGGACAGTCGGACCGTGGCGCCTCTATTGCTCACGGAGCCTTTCCCATGCCCACACTGCGGCCAAATGCTAGCGCCTTCATGCCGCTCTTGCGTGGCTTGCCATCAGCCCATCGATATCACACAAATCCGCCGTCCTGAACCGGGCGCTTCCGCTTTGCCGCAGCCCGGCGCAACGGTCCCTACCACCCAAACTCGGCATTTTTCGTGGCCAATTTTCTTCGTCGTGTTTGCCGCCGCCTTCGCCATCATCTCAATTGGAGTTCGTTTTGTAGGTGTCGAGACCAGTCAACTGATGTTCATCGGCATTACGTTCGCGTGCGCGGGATGGGTTTTCATGGACGCTCACGCCAAGGGTTTGCCCCGGCCCTGGCGCTGGAGCATTATGACGCTGTTTTTCTGGATTATCTTCTTTCCGTGGTATCTGGGGCGCCGAAGGAAACCACGCGATCCGTGCTTGGTTATAGAGTCTCCGCACAGTATTCTTTTTCGCGTCCTTTTTTGGTTCGTTCTGGTCTCGCTGTTCTTCCTATTCTTGAGCTTCATCACTGCAATGGTGAAGATTCCCCCGCACTAGCAAATATACTGAGCGACATAAGCCCGCGACGCTCGATCGCTGTAGCGCCGATCTGCCACCGGCGAGTTTCGTCGTTCATTCAGTAGAACACCTATCTCGTGGCATGCTTCACCCGCCCAAACTGCGCAAAATCATACTCAGGGTCTATTTCGAGAACCCGCAACCATGCCCGCACTGCGTCCTCAATTTCATCGAGTTCGACAAAGCAAAATCCAAGCGCGTGATGGACAAATCCGTCCTGAACGCGATAAGCAAGGGCTTCGTCATAGGCCGCGCGAGCGCCCGCCCAATTGCTGGCGCGGATGCAATGGTAGCCACGCTCACAGGTGCGGATCCAGGGTTCGAGGCCGGAGCTTGGCTCGACGAGAATCGGCCGATCGCGCCGCACGACCAGAATTCTCTCAGCACATTCGCGAAGGTTGTCGCGCGCCGGCGATTCGTCAAAAATTGCAATCGAGTGCACCAAATCCCGGAGGGCACGATTCAGGTCCTGCACGCCCGGTTCAGATGAATACAACAGCTTCAGAGCGCTCCGGTAATGCTCGCGGCTTTCCAGCAACGATTCCGCTTTGATGAGGAACTCTTCCGCCTTGGCATGTTGCGGGTCCAGTTCAAGAGCGCGGCGATAACAGGCGGCGGCCGCCTCCAGCTCGCCCGTGGAACCGCAGGCGTGGCCCATCAGCAAATGAGTTGTGGCGCCAGCGAAACCTGAGCCCACCGCTCGCGTCAGAGCCTCGACAGCCCGGTCCGGTCGGCGGGTTTCGAGGTAGCAGACGCCCAATTCTTGCCAGGCTTCTCCGTTCTCCGGGTCTTCGGCAACCAACTCGCCAAGGAGTTCAATGGCAACCGGGAAATCCGCCCGGCTGATGGCTTCCCGCGCCAGGTCTAATTTGACTTTCGTCATAAAAAAGCTATCAGCGATCAGCCGTCAGCAGGCAGGGGGTGAAAGCTGGAGTTCCGTTCATGTTTTGCGGCCGTCGCAAGGCGGCATGGCTGAAGGCTGATAGCTGATTTGTTCATTCATACCGCAAGGCTTCCATAGGATCAACCTTCGTTGCCCGGCGCGCCGGAATATAACACGCAGCAAAGCTCACTCCAACCAGTATGAGTGAAACGGCGATGAAGGTGAACGGGTCCGTCGGCCGCACGTTGTAAAGCAGGCTGGCCATCAGGCGGGTGAGGCCAAGCGCCGCAATGACCCCCGCGGCCAGCCCTGCCGATGCCAGCTTCATCCCCTGCCCGGCCACGAGCTTCAGCACATCCTGGCGCCGCGCCCCGAGCGCCATGCGGATGCCGATTTCGTGCGTCCGTTGCGCAACAGAGTAAGATATGACGCCGTAAATGCCTACCGAGGCGAGCACGAGCGCAGCCGCAGCGAACAATGCCAAGAGCAGGGCCACGAACTGTTGCTGCTGTGAGGACTCGGACACAATTTGGCTCATCGTCCCCGCGTCGAAAACGGGCAGTTCCCGGTCAAGGCTGTGGACTGCTTGCCTTAGGGCAGTGACTTGGCTGAGCGGCGGAATCGTGCTCCTCATCACCACAATCAGGTAAGAATCGTTGTCGGTATATTCGGGAGTATAGGCTTCCGGGATCGGACGCTCATCGAGCCCGAACTCCCGTACATCACCTACAACTCCGATGACTGTAACCCATTTAGGTTTTTGGTAACCCTGGGAGAAACGCTTGCCAACAGCATTCTGATTGGGCCAGAAAAGGTGCGCCATGGTCTCATTGATGACCGCGACCAGCGGAGACTTAGGTCCATCGTGAGGTGTGAAGTCACGTCCCGCGAGCAGAGGAATCCGCATGGTGCGGAAATAGTCCGGCATCACCGTACACCACTCCACGAGCGGGCTCGACCACATATTCTTCGGAAGCGGCTGGCCTTCGATATAAACCACCCCATTGCTGCCTCCTTCGAGCGGTAACTCGCTTGCCGCAGATGCCGATTGAACGCCGGGAAGCGCGCGGAGGCGGTCCATGAGTTGCTGGTAAAATCCCCTGATCTGCTCGTCCTGGGTATACCTCGTGTCCGGAAGGGAAAGGCGCGCTTTCAACACGTGATGGGGATCGAAGCCAGCCTCGACGCCCATTAAACGCACCAGGCTCTTGATGGCCAAGCCTGCTCCGATCAGCATGACGAGAGCCAAGGCGATTTCACTCGCGGTCAGCACACTACGGGAACGGTGGTGCGGCGCCGCGGTGGTTCGCCCACCCTCCTTGAGCGCTTCGTGCAAATCAGGTTTTGAGGCTTGAATCGCAGGAACCATGCCCGCAAAGACGCCAGTCAAGAGCGCCACCAGGAAAGTGAAGGCGAAGACTGAGCCGCCAAGATGGACCGCAATGACGCCCGGAATATAGCCCGTGGGCGCTGCATACAGCAACACGCGCAAGGCAGCCCAGCCCAGCGCGAGTCCCGCCAAGCCCCCCAGCAGAAACAGGAGGACACTTTCGGTCACCAACTGGCGCATCAGGCGCCACCGGCCGGAGCCGACCGCCAGGCGAATAGCAATCTCGCGTTGTCGTCCGACCGCTTTGGCGAGCATTAGGCTGGCGATGTTGGCGCAGGCGATCAGCAGCAGGAAACCAACGGCCGCGAAGAGAACCAGAAGTGCCGGCCTCACGTCCTGGGTTAATTGATCGCGCAGGCTCTGCGCCTTGGCATACACGCCGGTGTCAGTGTCTGGATGTTGCATGGCCAGCCGGTACGACACGGTATCCATCTCCGCTCGTGCTTTGCGTAGGGAAACGCCCGGCTTCAGTCGCGCCATCACCCACAGCCAATGATTGCCGCGTGACTGTCTCCACTTGGGTTGCTGCAGGTTGAGAGGAATCCAGAACTCCGGCTTGGTTCCAAAGAATTGGGGGAACTTGAGCGACGGCTTCAT
>JASHOS010000171.1 GCA_030040995.1 Terriglobia bacterium
TGGGCCGCTCTCGCCTTGTAAGACGCCATGTCCTGCGGAGTTGAAGTCGCAAGACCGTCGACGTAACGGTTAAACATGCAGAAGGCCGCGGCAATGAGCACCGTGTCATGGATTTCAAGGTCCGTTGCGCCGTGGCGCCGCGCCCGCTCGATATCCTCCGGCTGCACTTTCTTGCCGCTTTGTTGAACCTTGCCGGCAATCGCCAGCAGCGCCTTGATCTTTTCCGGGATGGCTGCCTTCTCGTAGTTCCGCTTCACGTCTGCGACGAGATGTTCGTTTCCGCCCAGATGATACGCTGCAATCGCGCCGTGGCTGGTCTGGCAATAAAAGCAATCATTTTGGGCAGAGACATAGGTCGCAATCAATTCACGCTCGCCGGGAGAGAGTGTGCTTTGCGTATGCAAGAGGATCTCTGTCAGCTTGCAGAGAGGTTCGGCAGTTTCCGGGCGAAACACGAGCAAGCCGCGAATACCGGGAAGTCCTTCGGGAAGGTTAATATGGGCCATGAGGTTTATACTCCTGATCCGAATTCGCACGTTCTGAGAACGAGTGAGTTATTCAGATTTGTCATGCAGAGCGAAGCATCCCCCCGTATTTATCTTGAACAGGAAATGCCGAGATCCTTCGCTCCGCTCAGGATGACAAGGCTGGACGATTTTTTCACGGCTTCTGAGAGCCATTACCGCAGACGGCGAGTCTGCTTGCCTACCCAGCGCTATTCCGCCGCGATCTTTTCGATCACGATGGCGCGCGAGCCACCCTTCTGGTACACCGTACCACTCACCGTTACCCGCTTGCCCGCAAATCGCATCAGACGGGTGTTTTGGCCCTTTGCTGGCATCGAATTCGATATCGGCCAGTAGATCTCGCCATCATCAGCCAGAATCACCATCGGCGAGCCAGCCCTGGCGCATGCTACAGCACAAGCCGCGCTGACCGGCTTCTTGAGGTTCTTTGTGAATGCACAAGCGGAATCAAGCACGTAGCCGGTGACGGTGACCTGTTTGGGGGCAGCCCGCGCAATTTCGGGAACTGCCGCGGCAAGCAGTATCAGTAAACTCATCGATAACGGTCTGTTGAGCCTCATCGCTCCTCCTGATGGCTTAACTTCGATCAATCATGATTGCAAGAGAGTCGTTTGTCACTCAGCACTAACCGGCGAATTGGGCACGCCCCAGAGAATAGTTACAAGCCAAGAACTAGGTCAATATCCATATCTACTAATCAGGCCGCTAAATGTGGTTATAGCGGCACCTTATCATGTAGGCCTCGTATCTCAAGGAAACGTTACGTGATAAACCTCCCTCCCTGATGGCCCCTGTCTCCAAACAACGATCTTCTACTCCGCTCGCTTCACCGCGGCTACGCTTTCGTTACACCGTGCATTATCCTCTGATCTTTAAAATTCGACGCGTGTGACCGGCCAAGGCGAGATGCGAATCCTGACAACTTCTTTCTTAAGGTCTAGTAATCCCGCTCGAAATAATTTTTGTCTAAATAGTTCTCTTTTAGTCTGGAAATATTCACGAGCGATTATTGACCAGTCACTCTACCACACATAAAGTTACTGCTTTCATTTAAGTTCTGAACCCGACAAACACTTTTACTGTTGGGTCCGGCTATGGACGCGTGAGATGCTCTCCACTTCTGATTCGGAGGGATTGCAAACGCCCATACTCTTCAAAAAAAAGGAGCAACAGAACGATGAATTGGCCTCGAAGGAGCAGTGGAGACGCTGAATACGATCGGGTCAAGCAACTATGGAAATTCTCACTTCCTCTGATCATTGTGCTAGTAATTAGCTCCCAAGCCGTAAGCGGATGGGCCCAGGGCTGCATTGTCGCGCGTTCGACTCAGCAGGTTATCAATCCTCTCTCCTCAACCAGCGAGGGAATTGTGAAGCCTGAAAATCAGGGAGGATATCTTGCTCCCCATCAATGGGAGCTGACTATCGGCTTCCGGCACCAATATTCCTTTAAACATTTCGTGGGTTCAACTGAACAGGAATATCGGGCTCAACAGCAGTCCGAAGTCAGGAACAAAATCAATCTGCCGGACTTTAACGTCACTTATCAAGCAACTGCGCGCTGGAGTTTTTCCGGTGACGTGCCCGTCTTGTTTGCCACGCGGCGTGGTGAGAGTTCCACGACAGAATATGCGTCCCAAGGAATTGGAGATACTATTCTGACGGCGCAATCTTGGATCTGGTCGCCTACAAAGCCACATCGAGGAAACATTTCCATTGGTTTTGGCACGCAGTTACCAACAGGTAGAGACGATGTTCAAAGTACCGTGCTCTCAGGAACTACTCGGGAAACCGTACCGGTTGATTTCTCAATCCAACCGGGTCAGGGTGGCTGGGGCATCGTGGGGCAATTCCAGGCTTTCCATCTCGCTGGAAAAAAAGGAGTGTTCTATGCAGATGGAAGTTATATCGCCAATCCGCAAGATACGAACGGGGTGGATTCGGAACACGCCTATCCATCAAGCATTGGTCCGGAAGATGAATATAACTCAATTACCGACGAGTATTTGGCCGAGGCCGGTTACGCATATCCTCTGGGATGGATTCGGGGGCTCGTCTTAACCTTTGGACCGCGTGATGAGGGAGTGCCGGTGCGTGATATCTTTGGGAAGAGTGATGGCTTTCGCAGGCCGGGTTACGCCGTTTCACTAGAGCCAGGCCTTATCTATTCGCACGGAAAAGATATGTTCACCTTTAGCGTGGCTGGGGCAATGTATCGTACGCGCGAGCGCAATGTTCCAGAGATCGCCGCCGGTATCCCCGGAGGAGACGCGGCTTTCGCAGACTATGTTTGGCTCGCCAGCTTTTCCCATTTTTTCTAGTTCTCTCCACAGAGACTCGCGCCGCAAGCCGCCGGGCTTGAGGCGCGAGATCGCCTCTTTGGTCGATAGAATGGCAAGCTCGGCTGGGCCTTCAGAAGCTGGATTTGCTGCGAAGGTGATAACAAGGTACAAAAGACAACGTCCAGACCTCGCGAAGGTTTTTCTGTCGCTCGTGCTCATCTCCTGCTGTGTGGTTCCATCGCTTGCGGATCAACAGAGAAGCGAAGCGGGGGCCACAACGAAGACGGCTTCGCCGCTTCCGGGCGTAGCCCCGAACAGCATTGGCCACCTGAGTTCGCAGCGAAGCCCTTACCTCCAGGAACACTTCAGCGATTTGGTGCATTGGTATCCTTGGGGAACAGAGGCATTTGAGCGTGCCCAAAAGGAAAACAGGCTTATCTTCCTTTCCATCGGCTATTCGTCTTGCCACTGGTGCCATCTGATGCAGCAGGAGGATTTCCAAAATCCTAAGGTCGCTGAACTGATGAATAAGTATTTCGTGTCTATCCTGGTGGATCGAGAGGAGCGGCCGGCTGTTGATAACGAATACCTTGCCGTATGCGAAATGTTGACGGGATCGGGAGGCTGGCCGTTGAACGTCATTATGACACCGGACCGGAAGCCATTCTTCGCCGCCAATTATATTCCCAGGGAGAGTGATCCTGGCCACCCCGGCATGCTCCAACTCATCCCCGAGGTCGAACGAAGGTGGGAGGACAACCCCAGTGAGCTTTTGAAGGGCGGCGGCAAAGTAGTCCCGCTGCTTCAGCAGGCTCTGGACCGCAATGCCCCGGGTCAGGTGATCGGCGAGCCTGCCTTAAAAGTGGCGTATAACCGACTCGCGTCCAGTTTTGACCGGCGTTATGGAGGTTTTGGCCGTGCACCGAAGTTTCCCCCGGCATTGGACATCTTTTTTCTGCTTCGGTACTGGAAAAGAACAGGAGATCCGAATGCACTGAATATGGTCGAAACGACGCTCGATGCGATGCGCGGAGGGGGAATTTTCGATCAAGTTGGATTCGGCTTTCACCGCTACTCCACCGACGCCGCGTGGCGCGTGCCGCACTTTGAAAAAATGCTCTATAGCCAAGCCTTGTTGGCAATGGCGTATACGGAGGTGTATCAGGCCAGCCGGCAACCGCGATACATGAGGACAGCACGGCAAATCTTCGCCTATGTTCTGCGTGATCTGACTTCACCGCAAGGAGCGTTCTACGATGCCGAAGACGCAGACTCCGAAGGTACAGAAGGCGCGTATTATCTCTGGACTGAAGAAGAGATCCGGCAGATCCTTGATCCCCAGGACGCTGACTTGGTTTTGAAGGTTTTTGACGTCCGGAAGCGCGGCAACTTTCCCGCAGGAGCAAGAGGGGAGAACGTTCTTTATCTTAGGGAGCCGTTGCCGGAAATCGCGTCAGAGATGAAGATGCATCCTGACGAAGTTCAGGCGCTCATTGATGCAGCGTGCAAGAAGTTGCTTGCCGCCCGCCACAAGCAGATCGATCTCCGGAAAGACGATAAGATCCTCACCGACTGGAATGGTCTGATGATTGCCGCATTTGCCAAAGGAGCGCAGGCATTTGGAGATGCACAATATGAACATGCTGCCGAACGTGCCGCCGATTTTGTGCTGAAGAATATGCAAACCTCTGATGGCCGGCTTCTCCACGTCTACGAAAGTGGTACGGCAAATGTTCCCGGAAATCTTAATGACTATTCTTTTCTTACCTTGGGACTCGTAGAACTCTATGAGGCGGACTTCCATCTGCCATACCTTCAGGAGGCAGTTAGCCTTGACATGCAACTCATCCGGCATTTCTCGGACCCGGCGAATGGTGGTTTTTTCTTCACCGCTGATGATGATGCTAACCATCTGATGCGTGAGAAGAGCGTTGACGACATCGAGCTGCCTTCGGGGAATTCGGTTGCAGCGTTGAACATGCTTCGCCTTGCGGACATAACCGGTAATCCTGCGCTGACGGCCAAGGCGCTCCAGGCCGAGCGCGCCTTTTCAGGAGAGATCTTAAAAGGTCCCTCCGAGTATCCTGAAGCCTTACTTGTGGCGGATTATGACCTGGGTCCTTCCTACGAGCTCGTCATTGCCGGAGATTCGGGAGCGCCGGGCACGAAGGCGATGCTCCGGGCCGCGGAAGCTGCTTTCTTGCCGGATAAAGTTGTGCTATTACGGCCGACTGAAGAGCCCTCGCCAGGAGTTGTTGGCTTGGCGGATTATACTCGCTATGAGTCGGGTATTAATGGCAAGCCAACAGCTTACGTCTGCCTGAAATACGACTGTAAGCTGCCGACGAACGATACAGGAAGGATGCTCCAATTACTTGGCGACGGGTCTCGTCAATGAGCGCGTTTCTGAAGTCTAGAAGCCTCGCCTAAACGTAATGAAGTGATAAAGCTTGGGCGCTCGGACGTTGAAAGGCGAGCGCCCAAGCTCTTGCGTATTCGCTCGGGCAAGAAGACGCCCATCGCTGCGAGATTGCTGCCAGAGACCTCTATGCGTTCAGACAAATTGGAACGGCTTTGCATAATCGCCGCATTGCTTTTGGTAACATCAGGCACCATCCTGGTTGCCGGCTCGCTGCCGCGGATGAAGCTCAGAGACTTGAATGGACACTGGCAAAACCTCCGCGAATATCGTGGCAAGATCATTGTGCTGAACTTTTGGGCTACGTGGTGCCAGCCATGCCAGGAAGAGATGCCCATGCTCGTCCAGGAGGAGGCGCGTTACCGGGACCGCGGCGTGGTTGTGATCGGAGTTTCGTTGGATAAGCCGGGCGACGAAAGCAAGGTGCGCGTGTTTATCACAAAGTATGGAGTTGGATTCCCCATATGGCTGGGCGGTTCTGCGGATGATCTTGACCGCTGGAAGATGGGCCCGGCGGTTCCCGCGACAGCGTTTATTGATGCGGACGGTAAAATCACAGGCCGTGTGATGGGCGAAATGCGCCGGCCTTCCCTTGAACATCGCCTCGAATGGCTTCTTGGTAACCACGAGGGAAAAGTTCCCTTACCCATCGAAAATAATCTCAACCTGAAAGAGGCGCCGTCAAAAGAGTGAGAAAAGGGCGTAACCGGGAAAGACCTGCGCGACCACTTGCATCGTTAGGCACTCGGCTCGTTGCGCGGTCGGGGCTGCCATCGAGGTGAGAAGGTCCTGCCGGAGCGAAACGGTAAACAGCAGCGCATCCGGCTGTCCGTAGTCATGTGCCACTAACGGTTCTGGACAATGTTGTACGCCTTGGTAGCTCTTTTGACTTTCGCCAGAATGCGGTCGGCAGTGGCGGTCCAAACGAAGGGCTTAGGATCAGCATTGTGCACGCTCACGTAGTCGGCAATCGCCGCCTCCAGCTCCGCGACGGAGCGGAAGGCTCCGCGCTGGAGCCGATTCTGAGTTAAATCTCGAAACCAACGTTCCACCAAGTTCAGCCAGGACGACGAGGTCGGAATAAAGTGGAAATGGAAGCGAGCATGTCGCCTTCGCCAGGCTTCGACCTTAGGGTGCTTATGCGTACCGTAATTGTCGAGGATCAGATGCAGGTCCATGTCCGGGGGCGTCTCCTGGTCGATCTGCTTCACGAACGCCAGGAACTCCTGATGGCGATGACGCGCATGGCAGCGTTTGAAAACAGTGCCTTCGAGCACATTCAAGGCCGCGAATAGGGTGGTGGTACCGTTGCGCTTGTAGTCGTGGGTGAGAGTGCCACAACGTCCCTTCTTCATCGGCAAGCCCGGTTGGGTTCGGTCCAGGGCTTGAATTTGGCTCTTCTCATCCATACTGAAGACCAGAGCATGCTCGGGCGGATTCAGGTACAGCCCCACCACATCGCGGAGTTTTTCAACGAAATGGGGGTCTCGGCTGAGCTTGAAACGCTTCACTCGGTGGGGTTGTAGACCATGGGCCTTCCAGATTCTCTGAATGGCCATCTTGGAGACGCCCAGGTGCCGGGCCAAAGCCCGCGTACTCCAGTGTGTAGCCGCCGGAGGCTTTTCCTGGGTCGTGATATGAACCACGCGTTTCATAAATTCTGCCGTCAGGCGAGGCTTGCGTCCGGGCCGAGTACGATCCTTCAGCGCTTTCAATCCGCCCTCGGTCCAGCGCCCACGCCACAGCAGGACGGTCTTGCGATTGGTATTCAGTGCTTGCGCAACGGCGTGATTCGCCATGCCCTCGGCAGCCATCAACACGATCCGGGCCCGGAGCACGAGTTTCTGTGCCGTGCTTCGTCCTCGTATCCACCGATTCAGTATCGATCGTTGTTCTTCGGTCACTCTCAACGGCTTCGCTGGTTTCCACATGAGCGAAGCTAACACAAAGAAGGCCTCATTGTCTACCTATTTATGTGGCATATGAGTAGCTTCCAGCCGTGCAAGTAAGAAAGACGTGGACCCTGGATCCCCGTTCATGACAGTCCGAGCTTCTTTGCAGCCAGTCCGGTTCCAGTGACTCGAGCACGAATCTTTTCGAATGCCACATCGCGTGGGGTAGAAGTATCGTCACCGAAAGGAGCGAATCCGCAGTCATCCGTGGTTCCAAGCCGCTCCAAGGGTATGAATTCGGCAGCTTCAAGAACCCGATCTCGAACGTCTTCGTCACTCTCGACGCGAGGATTAATGGGATCGGTGACGCCCACAAAGATCATCTGATCCGGACGGGCGTGCTGTCGAATCAATCGGAGAACGCGGGGACGGTCCTTTTCGCTTGCCAACTGGATGTAGAAAGTACCCGCTTTCAGCGTGAAGAAAGCCGGCAACAGGCCTGCGTAGTCGATGTCGGCGCTGTGCGTCGCATCCTGATCGCCGCCGGGACATGTATGAATTCCGATTTTCTTGATCTCCGCAGGCGAAAAATGGCCGAGCACTTGGTTGTTGAGATCGATGAACTGTTGGAGCAGGCGGCCCGAGGGATCGAGCTTTAACGAAAGCCGAGCCTCAGTGAAGTCGACCTGCACGCGGTGAGCCCCCCTATCGAGGCAGCCTCGGATATCCGCTACGGCTTCCCGAGTGAGATCGCGCCGAAACTCTTCCTGGGGATATCCGTCGATTCCGCTTTGCGGATACAGAAGGCTCAGCAGCGACGCGGAAATGACAGCCTGCTTCAAGGGCAGTTTTGTATATCGCCTGGCTGTTTCGAGAAGTGATGCGGCATGAGTCTTGTAACGGAAAGGTCCCGAGGTCAGGCGGGGAAGTTGCCGCACGTGCCCGTCCGCGAACGGGACAGATACACCGTCAGGTGCCAGGTTGCCAAGACCATCGATCGGGTAGGTGGCAAAACTGGGTTTGCTCTGCTCGCCATCGGTGATGACTGGCGAGCCTGTAGCTTCAAAGCGCCGAATCGTATCACGAAGCGCATCCCCGTACGCTGCATCCAGTTTCTCTCGCTGAAGGCGCCCTTCCTGAAACTCCTTGATCACCTTGATAAGCTGCGGTGGCCTTGGAATGCTGCCAATCGGTTCAGTGGGTATTGGCATGCCTCACGCTTTCCTTCCCACACCCAACGCATCTGCGCGGCTGAAAGCAACTAGCCAAGGGCTTCGCCCTTCATATCCCTACAAAACGGCAACAAAGTTCTCGTTTTCGCCCCGATAACCGTTTAAGCCGCCAAGCAAGAAGATCAAAAGCTGATGCGGCCGCTGAGTTGGATTTCCCGGCCGGGATTCTGCGCCATCGTGATCGTACCAAACTGCGGTTCATTGACGTACTGATTCGGGGTGGCAAAATCGGAGCGGTTCAGGGCATTGAAGGCCTCTGCACGAAAAGTGAAACTGACTCGCTCAGTTATCGAGAATTGGCGTTGGAGTGCCTGGTCGAGATCAACAAAGCCTGGTCCAGGAATGGTATTAACGCCGGCATTGCCAAACGTATATGCTGGAGGGGCGGCAAAGGCCGCAGGGTTGACCCACTCCGCCGTGGTACGAGTTCCCGCAGGGAAAAGGGGCGCGCCCGTGACGTTGGCACGAATCGGGTTTTGCCCGAGCAACGTTCCTGCGTTGGCTGTATCTCCGAAAACCTGAGCAGTAAACGGCATGCCGCTCTCCGCTGAAAAAATGCTACCCAGGCTCCAGCCAGACGTCACCCGATGGAGAAATCCCCGCTCTCTCCATCCGGGTATGCTGTAAACCAGGCTGGCTACGAAGCGTTGGGGGACGTTCATCCCATTGAGCCCCTTTTCAGCGTCCAAGTCCGAGTTGTTTTGTGGAATGGCCGCCTGCATCATCGCGGAGCGGAAGTCGGGTGCGGTGGTCAGGCTCTTCGACCACGTGTAGTTGGCAAGGAACGTCAGTCCGTGGTGAAATTCCCTCCGGGTGTCAATCCAGCCCGCGTCGTACCAGCTATTGGCAGTATTTGCAGGTAGTTGATAGCAGAAACGGGGAACGTGTCGCTCTCAATAGCAAAATCCTCAGGGTTGTCGCCCGCGAAAGAAGTGCCGGGCAGGAACGTTATGGTGTGGTACGGACGGCGCGGATTGATAGCTCCCGGGCCGGGTGGCGCATTGTTAATCAAATGGGCCTGTTGCAAGTGGAAGCCTGCTGATCCGATGTAGCCCACCTCTAAGACAACTTTGCCCGGCAGCGCCTTCTGCAAAGTGAAGCTCCATTCATTCACGTATTGCGGAGGGGAATGTGGATCGAGGGCGGAGAAGCTGACTACGGCCTGTCCCATAACCGCGGGGGGAAAGTTGAAACCAGAGAGGCTAGGAACGTAGTTATTGCTCTGCTGCGTTTCCGGGAAGACATAAGGCACATTATGGCGCTGATCGCACCAGGTATTCATGTCAACGGGGGTGTAAAATGTGCCGAATCCCCCTCGCAAGACAATTCCGAAGTGGTTTAACATGTGGGCGAACCCGAAGCGTGGCGCAAAATTCAGGCCATTGGGATACCATAATCCTCGCGGCGTTCCGGCCCGCCCTCCTACGAAGGCGTAGAGATTCCCGTTCTGAAACAGAAGATTTGCCCCTGGCTCGTCCAGATCAGATAACGCGCTCATATACTCGTAGCGTAACCCCAGGTCGAGGGTCGTCGCCTGCGTCACCCGCCAGTTGTCCTCGACGAACGCATTTCCGTACCACTGCCGGAGGTTCATCGCAGGAACGCCGGCTTGCACCTGCTTCACCACTGGGAGGGCCAGCAGAAAACTGGCCAACCCTGACCCCGTGCCATCGTTCGTGGCAGTTTGAGTTGTGAAACCATTCGTGAACTGGTAGTAGCCACGGGTCTCAAAAAAACCCCACATGGGCCAGAAGAAAGGTAAATAACCGCCTCCAATCTCCAGCGAATGGTGGCCAGACTGCCGGCTCCAGGTATCTTGCAGGTCGAGGAACGTATCCCAGTCGTGCACGGGCGTTGCAATATATGAGTCGCCAATCGCGCTGTAATTCTGAATATCGAAATAAGGCATGCCCCAGGCGCCTGGTCCTCCCCACGACGCCCCCTGAATGCCGAGTTGACCGACATAGTTATGCGTACCATTGTTCTGAGAATACTCGTACATGGAAAGTCTCGACATGCCAAAGGAGACATTATTGACTGAAGTCGCCGAAAAAATGTGCGTGTAGGAAACCGTCAGATTTTGGGCCAGATTATTATCAAATAATCCGAATCCTGGCAGGTTCACTGGCTCGAATCCGCTTTCGTGCTCGATGGAATATCGGGCGAAAAGGCTGTCTCCACTGCCGAAGTTCCGGTCGAGACGCAATGTACCCTCATTCCAGGGCTGAGTAGCCGTTCGTACATCCAAGTAGTTATTTGAATCAGGCGTTCCCGCCATGGAGCCCATGCTCATTCCCCCCATTCCCCCCATGCCGGAGGCTCCTGGAGCAAGGTTCGGTAACGGGGCGCTCTGAAGGACCTTCACTCCTACTGGACTCATTAAGGTAGTGGGGATGATATTGCCAGGGAATTGGCTGCGGATGATTTGAGGATTGCTGGGGCTTACCGGCTCGGCCGGGTTGTAATTCGGGTTAGGAGAAGCGCTAAAGGGATTGTAGATCGCCGTTCCGCTGTCACTAAAGTCTCCCATGCGCTCCGCCATTGTTGGTACGGTATCCACCTGATACACTTGGTTGCTGAACCGAAATCCTTCATAATTGGCGAAGAAAAACGTTTTGTCCTTCTGGATTGGCCCGCCGAGAGAAGCACCGAACTGGTTTTGGACAAGATGCGGAACATTGGTCGCGTTCCAGACGCGTGCGTCCATCCCCGTGTTGCGCAGGTATTCATAAGCCGTGCCGTGCAGTTGGTTGGTCCCCGAGCGGGTGATCAGATTCACTCGCGCCCCTCTAGCGCCGCCGAACCCCGCTGAGTAGCTGCCCGTTTGCACCTTGAATTCCTGAATGGAGTCCGGAGAAGGGCTCAATGATAACGTCCAGAAGGTGGGATCGGAATCCGTTGTTCCGTCTAACAGATAGTAGTTTGCATTAGCGCGGTCGCCGGCCCCGGTGAACTCCGTGCCCTGTCCGGGACGCCAATAGAGCTGGTTTTGGTTCCCGTCTTGCACTCCCATGTCCATGTTGGGAACAGCGGTGGGAGCGAGTATTGCCAAGTCCAGGATATGCCGGCCATCTAAGGGGAGTTGTTCGGTCATGCTAGGATCAATGACTTCACCCAGCGTAGCGTCCGTGGTGCGCAGCGGGGCAGGCGCTGCCTTCACAACCACTCGTTGCGTCCTTTTCCCAACTTGCAGCTTCACGTCAAGGCGTAACACCTAATTGACAGCCAGCACCACGTTTCGGATTTGCGTTTGGAAGCCGGACGCTTCGACCTGCAATTGATAGTCGCCCGGGTTGAGATCAGTAAAATCGTAGAGACCCTCCGCATTGGAGAACGTCTTCCGAAGAAAACCGGTAGCGGGAGATTTCAGAGTCAGCGTGGCCCGCGGCAGCGCCGCCCCTTGGGCATCGACGACCTCTCCGCTCAACGAGGCGAAATTTGCTTGAGCGAGAACCCTGGTTACCGCGACAAAAACGAGTGCGGTGCTCCAGAGCAGCCTCGCAAACACCTGAAGACCACGATGAGGATTCCTCGTTGAACAGCCCTGAGTTTGCACTGAGAAGACTGAAGACCCGCGCTTGTCCAAATTAGCTTTCAGATCTTTGGAGGCGGCGAAGCCGCTCTCGATTCTGCTAATTTGGATACTATTGAATGAAGATCTCTCTGCGCGCATGGACACAGACCTCCCGCGGAGACAAACGTTATCGGGCGCTTCCGGCTTTTGCGCTCATCAGCTCGCGGCTGACCTGCAAATACCCCTCCTTGGCAACCTTCGCGCCTCTGGCCCGGTAGAACTCAGGATCGGTGGGGGCCCACGTCGCCAGGCCATCCACATAGCGGTTGTACATGCAAAAGGCGGCGGCGATCAGAACCGTATCGTGGATTTCAATATCGGTTGCTCCTTCGCGCCGCGCCCGCTCGATATCGTCGGAAAGTACGTTCTTTCCGCCCTTCTGAACCTTGCCGGCAATCGCTAGCAACGCCTTCAGCTTGTTCGAGACCGCGGCGGTTTTGTAGTCGCGTTTCGTGTCCAGCACGAGCTGCTCGTTGCCACCGAGATGATGGGCGGCAATGGCGCCATGAATCGTCTGGCAGTAGAAACAATCGTTCTGCGAAGAGACGTAGGTGGCGATCAACTCGCGCTCGCCGGGAGTGAGAGTGCTTGGCCCGCGCAGCAGCACCTCTACGAGTTCGTTGAGTGGCAGCGCAGTCTCAGGGCGAAATGCCATGGCCCCGCGAATCCCGGGAAGATCTTCGGCAAGCTTGATATGCGGCATAATTTCGCTTTCCCTTTCGTACAGGTCAGCTCACTCGTTACGCGCCGCGGCTCCGGCGGCTCTGGGACGCGCTTCCTCTCGAATGTAACCTTGCTCAGCCATTTGAGCGCCCATCTGCCGGTAGAGGGCAGGGTCCTGGGGCGCCCAGGTAGCGAGGCCGTCCACATAGCGGTTGTACATGCAGAAGGCAGCCGCGATCAGCACCGTGTCGTGGATTTCAATATCGCTTGCTCCTTCGTGCCGTGCCCGCTCGATATCGGCTGGTAGCACTTTCTTTCCACTCTGCTGGACCTTGACTGCGATTGCCAGCAGCGCCTTGAGCTTGTTCGAAATGGCGGCAGTCTCAAAGTTCTGCTTTACATCGGAAACGAGCTGCTCGTTGCCACCGAAATGGTGTGCAGCCGCCGCTCCATGGCTCGTCTGGCAAAAGTAACAATCGTTTTGAGTTGAAACACAGGTCGCAATGAGCTCTCGCTCGCCAGGAGAAAGGGTGCTGGGACCGCGGAGAAGGATTTCCGCAAGGGCGCGCATCGGCTTGGCAGTCTCCGGGCGAAACGCAAAAGGTCCAACGATTCCAGGCAATCCTTCAGGAAATTGAATGTGAGGCATGTTCGGGCTCTCCTTAATCTGTGATCAGACAACTTGCTTTTCGAAGTCTGCGGTCTTTCCTCAAGCATTCATAGGCGCCGCGCGGCCTTGCGGCCCTAACCAAACCAGAGGAAAACCCTGCCCTAGCCCCCTTGGGGGAGAGGGTGACGCGCAGCGCCGGGCCTCCGCCCACCGAAGGGCTCCTGCCCGCAGGCGGGTGAGGAGGTCCCTGAAAAACTTGCCAAAAACAAGAAATTACGACCTTGCAGCGCAGCGCGGCCTCACGGCCGCAACCAAACCAGCGCGAAACCCTTGCCCTCTCCCTCGGGAGAGGGTGGCTCGCGGCCGGCGCTTTCTCCAGCCGGCGCGAGTCGGGTGAGGGGGTCCCTAGAAAATCTGGTTGAAAAAACAAGATTTTACGGTATTGCAGCGCAGACCTCGACAAGGGAACTACAGCACTCGACTCTCAAAATAGAAACTTCAGTGCCAACTGGACCAGCCGCGGTGAGGCGGCGCTCTGGATTTCTCCGAAGGTTGGCGAATTGATGTCGTCGGCTGGGACGCCGAAGTTGGGCCGGTTCAGGAGGTTGAACACTTCGGCTCGGAACTGCAGCGTCTTAGACTCGGTCAGACGAAAATCTTTAAAGAGCGAAAAGTCCCACTCGGCGATGCCGGGCGCCTGCACGATGTTACGGCCAGCGGTGCCGAACTGTCCGGGCTGTGTCACTCGCTGAAACGCCTGAAGGTTGAACCAATCCTGAACGGTCTTGGGCCCGTTATTCGGATTGCCCACAAGGTTGGGCCGGTCGCCGTAGAAACCTGAGATTTCCGGCGATTGGCCCTCGAGCGAAGGATCACTCGAATCGTAAACCGTAAAAGGTGTTCCCGTTGAAGCCGTAAAGATGCCGTTCGCCTGCCAATTGCCGAAGGCATACTCGTACCAGTTGTGCGATTGCTTCCAGAGAGGTATTTGCCAGAGGTAGCTAAAAACAACACGCTGACGCGCGTCGAAGAGCGAGCGTCCATACTCAGCTTCCAAATCAAAAGGATCTTGAGCCAAATCGTTCTCACCGGCGACGAGCTGCGGCGATGAACCGGTAATGTTGAACGACGACACGTCATCGAGCGTCTTGGAATAGGTGTAGGAAGCCAGGAACTGGAGCCCGTGGTTGAAACGCTTCTGCAAGCTTGACTGCAAGGCGTTGTAATCTGAGTTCGCAATGCCGGCGATCAATCCAATCGATCCGTAGATGCAGTTATTCGGCTCGGCAATCGTACAACCTGAATAGAGCCTCCGCTGATTCACATTGTCTTCGGTCGATTCACCCGGGATATAAATTGCCGGGTCATCCTCGATGAAGCGTGGCAGTTTTGTTCCTTTAGTGCCCACGTACCCAACGTCCAGAAGCCAGCCCGGACCGAAGGACCGTTCAACGGTAAAGTTCCAGTCCTGGGCGTAAGGCAGCCGCATACTGGGATCGAGCGTCAACAGGGTTAAAGCCTGGGGAGGACCAAACGTGGGCGCAAAAGGATTCCCGCTAGTTGGGAGGGGGCTGGCAAAGCTGGCCGGCGGCTCCTCTTCGATGGTCTTCAGCCAGGGGGGAGCGCTGATGGGTGCCTGCAGAGGGCCGCCCTCGCCGTTGTAATACGGGTCGTAGAAGATGCCGTAGGCAGAACGAATCGCCCAGTGGCCGCTTCCTGTTGGATCCCACGCGATTCCGAAGCGCGGCGCGAATCCACGATAGTCCGTCTGGATCAAGCCTGACGGCACCCCAGGATCGCCTGGGTACAGCAGCCCAGGATACGCGCTGGGCATCACGATCGACTGGCGGTGCGGTTCGAACAGGGCCGTTTTGTTGCCGAGTGTGGAGTAGGGAGTTGGCAACTCATACCGTAGCCCCATGTTTATGGTCAGCCGGGAGCTTACCTTGTAACTATCCTGCCCGTACAGATAATAATTGTCCGTCCGCAGGGCCCGGAAAAAATCGCCGCCACCCTGCAAAAAAACGACAGGTTGTCCCAGGAGGAAACTGGCAAACGCATCACTCGCGGGGAAACACGCAAAAACGAAGAATCCGTTGGAAGCGATGCCCTGGAGTATGTTGATCCCGTCTCGTTGATATCCGCCGCCCACTTTCACATCATGCTTGCCATGAACCCAATTAACGGAATCCGAGAGAGAGGAGGTGTTCTGATAGGCATTGTCCGGTCCGGTGATTGGATCGCCCACGGAGGCATAGCCCTCGACTTCAACGAAAGGGGGGCCGGCCTGGGACGCCAATTGCGGCGAGTACTGAAATCCCAGCGCTGAAAGCGAGCTATGGTTAATGGCCTGATCAGAAAGGAGCTTGTTTCGCAGGAACGAGAATTCGGCCACGTTGACCACCGTCGCCGAAAATGAGTGAGTCTCCTGGACCGCTACGTCCTGGGAGCGGAAGTTCTCTCCGACCGGGAAGCCGGGTACGTTGGCTCCCGCAATTGAGAGTGGGTCTATGTCATAGCCGTTAGAGTACATGTAGCGGACCAGCACGCTATCGCGCGGCGAGAGATAGCGATCGATCCGGATGCCAAACTCATCCGAGTCTTCCTGCAGCGTTTGCGTGGTCACGAACTGGTTGGGCCCGTCGTTCGGCAGCGGATAAAACTGCAGCACTTTCTCGGAAACGGGGTTAATGGCAGGTAATTGGTTGCCTGGAAACGGCTCGCCCGTCAGCTCATTGATGAGTGGAGTCAACTGGCCGGTGGAGGGATCGGTCAACTGCGAGAAATTCCCCTGGCGTTCGAGCGAAGAGGGTACGGTGGCAACTTCCGTCTCACCCTGCCGGTTTCGCAATCCTTCGTAGTAAGCGAAGAAAAACGTTTTCTCTTTCTGTATGGGCCCGCCGAATGTCCCGCCGAATTGGTTCTGCTTGTACGGTTGAACATCCTGGGAAAAGAAGTTGCGCGTGTCGAGACCGTCATTCCTCAGGAAATCCCAGGCGTCTCCATGAAACTGGTTGGACCCTGAACGGGTCACAATATTCGTTGTGGAGCCGGAATTGTGCCCAAACTCGGCCGGAGCGGTATTGGTGAGAATTCTGAACTCAGCAATGGCGTCGGGCGGCGGTTCCAGGACGAATCCGGCGTTCACGGTATTGTAATTCTCCACGCCGTCAATGAGAAACTCATTGGATTCGGGCCGTTGGCCGTTCACCGCATAAGACTGGCCCTCCCGAAGCGTGCCGCCGGCTTCGAGAAGCCCTGGAGTGAGCGGAGCGTCGCCCGGAAGAAGTAATCCAAGCTGCGTGAAGTTTCGGCCATCGAGGGGCAAGTCTACGATCTCCTGGCCGCGCACCGTCTCACCTAGATCGTTCGTGCTTTGAACCAGAGCGGCATCCGCCCGCACCTCTACGGTTTGTTGCGATGAGCCTAGAACCAGCCGAAGAGGTAGGGTAGCCACTTGATTGACGCTCAGAATGATCCCGTTCTGGACGTATTTTCTGAAGCCAGACTTCGCCGCTTCCAACCGGTAATGCCCGACGGGCAGCAAAATGAGCAAGTAATTTCCTTGCGCATCGCTCCTCGTCTGCCTCGTGAAGCCGGTTTCGAGCTGAGTGGCGGTTACCAGGGCGTAAGGCACGACGGCTCCGCTTGGGTCTGTCACGGTTCCGCGAATGCTGCTGGTTACCTCCTGCGCCCAAAGCATACCTGCTGGCACGAGCAGGAGTAACAGGAAAAGGCACATGACCTTAAGAAACACAAGGAAACGATCTCTCATAGGATCTCTTTACCTCACAAGGTGCGAAAGACTCGAATTCGTCACGCGGCGTGCCCCATCTGTCATTCTGAGGAGCGATAGGCGAAAAAAATCTCCGTATTTTCTTGCGGTCTCAAATACAGGGATGCTTCGCTTCGCTCAGCATGACAGCCCTGAGCGATTTTTTCATACCCTTCCACTTTCCGGCTAGAACAAGCCCAGCACGGAGAAAGCAATCGTTACGCAGAACGCATATGCCCCCGCGCATGACGCCTCGCCGGCCTGGGGGTACACAGGTCTCCCGGCAACCATGATTCACAAGCAGTTTGTAGCGGCGGCTTCACGCCGCCGAGTTATAAAAAGTTGCTATGGGGTTTATCTGAACAAGGAGGGAGCATAGTTGCAAGTGCCACACCGGGTCAATATACGCGCCTAGTACGCACGCCGAAGATTCCAATTAGGCATAGGGGTTTGACGCACTAGGTGGATAAAACTAATGGGTAAGTAATTAGGGAATACAATCTTCCATTATGCCGCGGTTCTACGAGGTGAAGAGGCGAGCACGCAAAGTGGTGGAACGGCGAGAGCGGAAAGGCCCCCTTCAACTCGGAGCAGGCGTAGCGACGTCACGCGCGTACAGCAACCCTCTCCAGAGTCTCAAAAAACTCCGGAAACGAAATGCCCACGCATTCACCTCCACGAATATCCACGCCCTCTTCTGTCGCGAGCCCTGCCACGGCGAAGGCCATAGCAATGCGGTGGTCACCATAACTCTCGATCTCGGCTCCATGCAAGGTTTGCCGCCCGGGCACGAATAGCCCGTCCGGGAATTCCTCTACTTTTGCTCCCATGCGCCGCAGATTTTCGGCGACCGCATGAAGGCGGTCACTTTCCTTGACCCGAAGCTCCGCAGCACCGCGGAAAGACAACCCTTTCTCGGTGCGGGTTCCCAAAACCGCGAGAACGGGCAATTCGTCGATCAGATTAGGAACAATTTCGGGCGGAATCTCTGCACCTTGTAACGGACCGAACGCTGCCCGAATGTCACCCACTGGTTCGCCGTGCGCGGTCTCAAGATTCGTGATTTCAAGCGGCGCCCCCATTCTTCTTAGCAAATCCAGCATTGCCGTCCGCGTGGAGTTCAGGCCGGCGCCGCGAATTATAATTTCCGAGTCCGGCAACATCAAAGCTGCGGCGAGAAAAAAGGCCGCAGATGAAATATCTCCCGGAATGCTGACGCTTACGGCATGCAGCCGGGCCGGGCCGCCTATGGAGATAACGCCGTTGGCGCAGCGGATTTTCGCTCCCATCTGTCCTAACGCGATCTCTGAATGATTACGGGTCGCGACCGGCTCACTCACGGTTGTCTCCCCGCGGGCCATCAATCCAGCGAACAGGATGGCCGTTTTCACTTGCGCGCTGGCGATGGGCGGCTGGAAGTGGATGGGGCGTAAAGAACCTCCTTCAATTTCAAGAGGAGGCAGCCATCCCTCAGCCGAGCGAATGCGAGCGCCCATCTGGGATAATGGCTCGATAATGCGCTTCATCGGACGGCGGGAGAGAGAAATATCGCCCGTCAGTCTGGATTTGAAGGGCTGCCCCGCCAGGATACCAGCCAGCATCCTCATGGTCGAACCGGAATTGCCGGCGTCGAGAGAGGCACCGGGCTCGCGGAGCCCGTTCAGGCCGCAGCCACGAATCGTGATCTCGTCGTGATCGCGCTCGATGCCCACTCCTAAATCACGCAGGCACTCCAGGGTGCTTTGGCAGTCCCGGCTCGATGCAAAGCCTCGAATACGCGTGGTTCCTTCAGCGATCGCGCCAAGAAGCGCGTAGCGGTGAGAGATGGACTTATCTCCCGGAAGGGTGATGGTGCCCCTCAGTTGCTTCGCAGCGTGGACTCTTCTCGGAGTATCAATCGCCGTCCTCATTGCTCTGACTTTTCATTCCTCAGTTCGGCCACCCAGGCGTTGATTTCCTTCGCCCCACCTGAGAACGTCCGGAGCGCCCCCACATAAGGTTCAAAGGGGTTGCCCACGCGCCGTGCGGGACGAATGATCGTCCGGCCTTGCTCGGCGATAAACTCCACTCGATCCCCTTCCTTCAGTCCCAATCGCGTCCGAATCTCCCGCGGGATAGTTACCTGCCCCTTGCTACTGAGGGTACTCGAAAAGGGCATCTTTACCTTAGCCCCATAGCGTAAAGATAGCATTCCCTACAACACGGCACAAAGCTACCCGGCTACGCGGAAAAGTAGTGGTGGTGGGCTAAACCGGTGCTGCCAGCGGCGATCTGTTTGTGAGCGTGGGATTGCGCCAGACTGAGCAACGCAAGAAGCCGGATACACGTTGCGGCGAATGGCTACGTGCTAGCCTGTTTCGCTGCCGTAGTTCAGGGCCGTAATAGCCTGCCTGCTGTTCCGCCAATCCGGCTCGACACGCACATAGAGTTCCAGAAACACTTTGGGAGGGAACAGCCGCTCCAGCTCGATTCGCGCCTGGGACCCAATTTGCTTGATCCGCTTGCCCTCCGCTCCAATCACGATCGGTTTCTGAGATTCTTTTTCCACGATAAGCGTGGCGTGAATGCGAGTCAGCCGGTCGGACTCCTCAAAGGACTCCACGCGCACCGCAGCCGCCGCAGGAAGCTCCTGCCGCGTATTCAGAATCAGTTTTTCGCGAACAATCTCTCCGGCGAGGAATCGCTCCGGCTGGTCGGTATAAAAGTCCGGCGGAAAAAGGGGCTGTCCTTCGGGAAGTCTCTGAGTGATCGCGTCGAGCAGGTCCTCAACTCCCTCGGTTTGCAGCGCGGATATCGGAAAGATTTCTTCAAATTCATATAGCTTTGAGTATTGGTCGATGAGCGGCAGCAGGCGCGTCTTACGCATAGCATCGACTTTATTGAGCGCCAGAATGGAGCGTGCCCGGTACTCTCGCAAAAGTTCAAGCGCAAAGAGATCTCCCTTTCCAAAACTTACCGAAGCGTCAACCACGAGGAGCGTCAAATCCCGGCGATCGAGCGCCTGGCGGACGAAAGCCATCATCTGCTGATTCAAACGCGAGAGGGGCTTATGGATTCCGGGCGTGTCCATGAAGACCGCCTGGGCTTGAGGCCGGTTCGCAACTCCCAAGATCCGGTTGCGGGTGGTTTGCGGAGAGGGCGTGACAATCGAAACCTTTTCGCCCACCAGGGCGTTGATCAGAGTGCTCTTCCCCGCGTTGGGCCTGCCCACAATCGCCACAAACCCGCAATGGAACGGTTCGGCCATGAAGGTTCGGTTTTGAATTATGACTAAGGACACTACCCGCTAATGCCGAGCTCGGCGCGCAGTGAAAGCTCCAGCGCTTCCATTTCGCCGTCATCGGTTTCGTGATCGTGGCCCAAGAGATGGAGCGCGCCGTGAAGAATGAGCTGTTGAACCTCAACCTGGAGGGAGTGTTCTTCGCGGGAAGCGTTGCGCCGCGCGGTCTCGGCTGAGATCACGATGACACCAAGAAAGCCGGCGAAGCGTGCGGGCACCGCCGGGAAGCTCGATTTATCTTCCGGCCCCTGTTGCCAGCCAAACGAAAGAACGTCGGTTGCCTTTGAGACGCTGCGAAATTCCCGGTTGATTTTCTTGATCTCGGCGTCATCAACCAAGGCAACCTCGAACCAGCGGCGACGAAGGCGCAGCCGGGTGTAGAGTTGGTGAATAAAGACGCGCAAAGGCTGAAGGCCGAGCGGCACGCGCTTCTGGAAATTCCTGAGGTAGCAGCCGGAAGATCGCGCCTGGCGGCGCGGCTTGCGGCCGGCGCGGCTTGTGCGCAACTTCACCGGCTCGACCCGCTACCGGGGCTATCCGGCTCCCGCCCGCCTTTCAAGGACGAGCCGTTCAACCCTCGCGCCTGGTCGAACTCCTCATAGGCGCGAATGATGCGTTGCACGAGATTGTGCCGCACGACATCGCGCTCATTGAAATAGACAAAATTGATTCCGGGAACGCGTGCCACCACATCCACAGCCTCGATCAAGCCGGACCGCCTTCCATTCGGCAAATCGATTTGAGTAATATCTCCGGTGATGACAGCTTTGGAATTAAATCCCAGGCGGGTCAGGAACATCTTCATCTGCTCGCTGGTGGTGTTCTGAGCTTCATCGAGAATCACGAACGCGTCGTTGAGGGTGCGGCCTCGCATGAAGGCGATGGGCGCAATTTCGATGATGCCTTTTTCGATGTACCGTTCCACACGATCGGGATCCAGGACGTCGTAGAGGGCATCGTAGAGCGGCCGGAGATACGGATTCACCTTCTCCTGCAGCGTCCCGGGAAGGAATCCCAGCCGCTCGCCCGCTTCGACTGCTGGCCGCGCCAGGATAATGCGGCTAACTTCCTTTGAAAGCAAGGCATCCACCGCCATCGCAACTGCCAGGTACGTCTTTCCGGTTCCAGAAGGTCCGATGCCGAACACCATATCGAACCGCTCGATGGCGTCCACGTAGCGGCGCTGATTCATGCTTTTGGGAGTAATCGATTTTTTGCCCAGGGTCCGAGGCCGGCCCGCCTCAGCGAGCGCCTTCAGGCTGGCGGCAGGATCTTCGGAAAGAATCCGCAGAAACGACTGCACGTCGGAATGATCAAAATGGGAGCCTGCTCCAACAAGTTCCGCGTAGTCGCTGATGAGCCGCTGCACACGGCTGACGTTTCCCTCGTTGCCTTCGATCTCCAGCATGCCGTCATCAAGGTGAGTTGAAACCTGAAAGTACGTTTCGAGCAGCTTCAGGTTTTCGTCAAATGTGCCAAACAACTCCTCGATTCCATTTCCTACCTTGACGCTGCTTTTCATATTATGCGGACGTTCCGCTTGGCCTCCTCGAGGAAGCGGCCAAAACGCAGTGTGTGGAGATGATTGGAAGGAAAGGCTTGTTGGCCGGGCGCGATGATCCGTTCAACATCGATGTAATCCCAAATTAGCCCGCCCCCATCGAAAAGTCAATCCGGCTAAACGTGGGGTAGTATCGCGACTTGAATTTCGGCTTCTTGTCAGAAAAACCGCAGGGTCAAAGTAAAGATCCTGCGCTACAAAGCCGGGACGAGATGCTGCGGTGTGGTACACTGCCCTCTCGCTTCGCGAGGTCGCAGAGACTACACCGCAAGTGTCTGCGCCACCCGCCCTAAATTCCGTGTCGCACGCCCGGGACCGGAACGGCAGTTGACATGGCGGTAAGCCGATTCAGATAATCGTTTTAGCGGGAGGAGAATGCCATGGACAAAGCGACTTTTGCTGCAGGATGTTTCTGGGGAGTAGAAGCGGCTTTCCGCGCGATTCCAGCAGTAATCTCGACACGAGTTGGTTACACAGGTGGAATGCTGGACCATCCAACGTACAAGGACGTCTGTACCGACCGGACGGGCCACGCGGAGGCAGTCGAAGTCACGTACGATCCCGAGCGCGTCTCCTATGCCGAGCTGCTGCAGGTCTTCTGGGACAACCATGACCCTACCACACTCAACCGCCAAGGACCAGACATAGGCACGCAGTACCGGTCTGCCATTTTCTATCATAACGCGGCGCAAGAAGCGGTGGCGCGCGCCTCGAAAGTACAACTGGCTGGATCGGGCGCTTATAAACGGCCCATTGTTACCGAAATTCTTCCCGCTTCTACGTTCTGGCAGGCGGAGGACTACCACCAGCAATACCTCGAAAAACGGGGATTGGCCCACTGCCACGTCCGCTGATGTTCGGAGTCGATCGACGTGCCTCCGAATTAAGCACGCCGTTCCCGGTTAGAGTCTCAAAAGCAGAGACTCTGCGTTACCTCGCTACCCGAGACAGGTTTCATCGGAGCCTCTACATTGCGTACCCGCGGGCTCCGGCATTCGGATAGTCCTGTGTTATCCTGTTGATTCTCTCGCATGACCGATACAAATAAAAGTTGAGCTTTAAAGTTCGTGGTGATGAATCCCGTTGAGCTTCGCGATCGTTTGCGCGGATTGTTTGCTTTTCCTGTGACTCCGTTCACGGATAGCGGCGAGGCGGATTTGCGACGCTACCGGGATCACCTCGCGTTCATGATCGCTCACCGTCCGGCGGCTCTGTTTGTCTGCGGGGGCACCGGCGAATTTTTTTCGCTACGATTAGCAGAATATCGCGCCTTGGTCGAGGCCGCCGTGGAAGAAGCGGCGGGCGCGCTCCCCGTCATCGCCGGAGGGGGCTACGGTGTCTCCCTGGCCGCCGAATTTGCGCAAGCTGCCGAAGAAGCCGGTGCGGATGGCATTCTGCTCATGCCTCCTTATCTCGTCCAGGCGGAGCAGGCTGGCTTGTACGAGCATTACCGACGTGTGGCCGCTGCGACTCGGCTCGGCGTGATTGTCTATCAACGCGACAACGCTATTTTTGCTCCCAGCACTGCCGCGAGGCTGGCGGAAATTCCCAATCTCATCGGCTTTAAGGACGGGCACGGGGATATGGAGCGGCTGGGCCGCATCGTTCATACCGTGGGCGGCCGGCTGGCCTATATGAATGGAATGCCAACAGCGGAACTCTCGGCGCAGGCGTTCCAGGGTCTCGGAGTGGCCAGCTATTCTTCCGCAGTCTTCAACTTTGTGCCCGAAATCTCGCTGGCGTTTTATAATGCTCTGCTCAATCAGGATTCGCGGCTGCTTCACGGATTGCTCGAGAATTTCTACCGTCCTCTCGCCGAACTGCGTGACCGCAGGAAGGGCTACGCGATTTCGCTGATTAAGGCCGGCGTGAACCTTGCCGGCCCATCCGTGGGCGCGGTCCGTCCGCCATTGCTTGACCTGACCGGAGACGAATTGACAGAACTAAAATCTATTATTGAAAAAGGGCGCTCGCTGGCGCGAGCTGACAGGGGTAGCGCGGACCTCCGTTTTTGAGGTCCGCGGTTTTTGCTCACGCGACAACAAGCCGCAGATGGAGCCGTGAAGGATGAAGCGAAGAGGTTTCCTTCAAAGTGGTATGGCCGTCGCAGCGTACCCTTTTGGCAGCAAACTTCTTCGGGGTGAGACGCGCTCGCCCAACCGGACCGTGATGAAAGCGGGCATGCAGTTCGGTGAGACGCAGCCTTCCGACCAAACGCTCCGTACCCTCAAGGCGGTGGGAGTAAATCACATCTGCTCGGCGCGGCCCTCGGCGAAGCTCGATGAAAACTGGAGCGTAGAGGGCCTGACACAGCTCAGGGAGAGAATCGAATCTTTCGGAATGAGCCTTGAGATGGTTCCGCTGCCAATGAGCAGTTCCCCGCTTGACCGCGCCGAAAACCCCAACATTCTGCTCGGCAAGAGCCCGGAGCGGGACCGCGAAATCGACGACGTCTGCCAGATGATTCGCAACGCCGGACGCGCCGGAATTCCCGCCGTGAAATACAATCTCACGCTGCTCGGCGTCGTGAGAACGGAGCCGACACGCGGCCGCGGAGGCGTAATTTATAGTACGTTCGATTATGCGAAGGCCCTTCGCGGCAATTCGTCCCTTACGGAAGCGGGCAATGTGAGCGCTGAAGAGATGTGGGACCGAATCACCTATTTTCTCAAGCGTGTCGTACCGGTGGCTGAAGACTGCAAAGTAAGGATTGCCTGCCATCCGCAGGACCCGGGACTGCCTAAGAGCGGCTTCCGCGGCGTCCATGCGGTGCTCTCGAACGTGGACGGGCTCAAACGCTTTATCGACACGGTTCCCAGTCCTTATCACGGGCTCAATTTCTGCCAGGGGACCGTCTCGGAAATGCTGGAGAATCCCGGTGAAGAGATTTGCGGCGTCATTCGCTATTTCGGCGCGCGGCACAAAATCTTCAACGTTCATTTCCGGAACATTCGTGGCGGGTATCTCGACTTTCACGAATCCTTTCCGGACAACGGCAGCGTGGATATGGTAAAAGCGATGCGCGCTTACAAGGAGGTTGGTTACGACGGAATGGTGATGCCGGATCACGCTCCGCAAATCGAAGGCGATGAGGGCAGGATGCGGGCGTTTGCCTACGAAATAGGGTATATTCAGGCTCTCCTTCAGGCGACGGCCAACGAAGCGTGGAGCGGGCCAGAGCGAAACTGAGAAGCTGTGAACAAATCGTTTGAACCACAAAGTCACCAAGGCACTGAGCTTGAAAACAAAACTCTTTTCTCCGGGTCTTGGTGTCTTTGTGGTGAGATGTGCAAATTCTTTCACATCTTCTGGGAGATTGCCATATCGCGCTTTTTTCCGCTTGACCGGGAACTCCTATGAAGCTTTCACGGCGCCAGCTTTTGGTGAGTCTTGGTGTCGCATGGGGCGGGCCGGCGAGTGTTCCCGCATTTGGCCGCATCGGCGAGATTGAGATTGGAGTTTGCACGAAGTGCGAGAATTTCTCGAAGGTGGCCAGCCACGGCTTCGATTACATAGACCCTCCTGCGGCTGAAGTCGGCGCCATGAGCGAGGCCGGCTTCGAGAATTTCAAACGGCAAGTCCTGGCATCGCCGATCCGCTGCGAGGCTTTCAACAGCTTCATTCGCACCCTTCGCGTTGTGGGAAATGAGGTGAATGAGTCGGCCGTGCGCAACTACATGGAATTGACGCTCGACCGGTGCCAGCAATTGGGAGCAACGGTGGTCGTTTGGGGAAGCGCCGGTTCCCGGAACGTACCGCCGGGATTTTCGCGCCGGCGGGCTTGGAACCAGATCGAATCCTTCCTGCGGCTCGCGGACGAGATCGCCCGGCCAAGGAAAATCATTGTTGCCATCGAACCTCTGCGCATCCAGGAGAGCAATATCATCAACACGGGCGCGGAGGCTTTAAAGCTGGTGCGCGAGGTGAACCGACCCAGCGTGCGGATGATTATCGACTATTACCACATGAGGGTGATGCGCGAGGATCCGGAGATCGTCTGGCGCGCGCGCAAGGATATCGTTCATTTTCATTTCGCCAACCCCGCAGGCCGGGTTTGGCCTAAGAACCCTTCCGAAGACCCAGAGTATGGTCGGTTCTTTGCTTTGGTGAAGAAGATCAATTACCGGGGTGGAATTTCCATCGAAGCGCGAGGCGACATCGACCGCGACGCTGCGGCGAGCCTGACGTTCTTCCGGGAAGAACTAAGTTGACGGGATTGGGGTGAGGGCTCCGGCTGAGCGAAAGGCCGCCGACCGCAAACACGGTGGTCTGCATTGCAAGATCGTAAAATCTTGTTTTTTGGGCAGGCCTTTTGGCGACCCCCTCACCCGTGCTGCGCGCTGCCCTCTCCCCCAAGGGGGCGAGGGCGGGATTTCCCTCTGGTTTTGGTTGCGGCCGTAAGGCCGCGTTGCGCTAGTATCCGGAATTCCGAACAATAGACTGCAAGGAGAATAGCATGGTAGGTGCATCAGGCGAGCGGGAGCCGACCCGCCGCGATTTTCTGAAGACGGCTGGCAAGACGACGGCAGCCGGAATGGCAGCATTTAGTGGCGTCAGCCTTATTACCCATCGCGAGCGAGTCTTTGGCGCGAACCAGCGCGTGCGCGTGGCCGTGTGCGGGGTGCGGGGGAGGGGCTTCGATCATATCAAGGAGTATTCCCTCCTGCCCAACGCCGAAGTTGCGGCGCTGTGCGACGTGGATGAGAACGTGCTCGACCGGCGGCTCAGCGACGTCGAGAAGATGGGTCTGTCCCGGCCGCAGCGATACGTTGACTGCCGTAAGCTTATGGAGGACAAATCGATTGACGCCGTATCCATCGCGACGCCGGACCACTGGCACTCGCTGATTGGCATTTACGCCTGTCAGGCTGGCAAAGACGTCTATGTGGAAAAGCCATGTTCTCACGCGTGGTGGGACGGATACCAACTGGTCCGCGCCGCAGAAAAGTACAACCGCATCGTGCAAATGGGCGCGCAGAGCCGGTCGAACAGCGCCATTCAGGAAGCCATGGGCAAAATGCGCGATGGGCTGATTGGCGAGGTTTACCTCTCGCGCGGCCTTTGCTATAAATGGCGGCCCAGCATCGGCCACACACTGGTTTCGCCCGTGCCCAAGGGAGTGCATTACAATCTATGGCTAGGCCCCGCGCCGGAGCATGCCTTCACGCGCAACCGGTTCCATTACAACTGGCATTGGTTCTGGGACTATGGAAGCGGTGACTTGGGCAATCAGGGCATTCATGAAGTCGATCTTGCCCGGTGGGGGCTGGGGGTGGAGTGGCCCACCAAGATCTCGGCCGTGGGCGGGCACTTCATGTTCAACGACGACCAGCAGACTCCCAACGTGCTGACTTGCGCTTATGAGTTTGAATTGCCCGACGGTTCGCGTAGGATGATGGAATTTGAGGTGCGCGGTTGGATGACGAATCATGAGGCGGGAATTGGAACCGGAGCGTTCCGCAGCAGGGGCGTGCCGCCCGCTGGCCTCCGAGCGCCCGTTCATCGCCCGCATCAAGCCGGCTCGCATCAGGAATTGGGACCGGTTTCGGGAGCGCCGAGCACGATTGGCAACATCTATTATGGCTCCAAGGGCTATCTGGCGATTGAAGGCTACGACTCCTATAAGTCGTGGCTGGGCGAGAGTCAGGAGCCGGGGCCGCATGCGAACGGCCGCGGGAACCATTTCGCAAACTTCATCGACGCCGTCATCAGCCGGCGCAAGCAGGACCTGACCGCGCCAATCGAGGAGGGTCACAAGTCCACGATGCTCGTGAACCTTGCCAACGTCTCCTACCGGCTCGGCCGCACGCTCAATTTCGACGGTAGAACGCAAACTATTGTTGGCGATGATGAGGCCAGCCAGATGCTGCACGGCGAGTTTCGCGCGCCGTTTACCATCCCCGCGCAAGTCTGATACTAAGGAGCGAACGATGCACAATTCTTGGACACGAAGGGAATTCCTCGGGTCTTCCTTAATTGCGGCGCCATTGCTCGGCATGTCCTCTGCGATGGGCGCACAGCCGAGCGCGTTGCGCCGCTTTAAGCTGGGGGTGATCACGGACGAAATTTCGGATGATTTGGATCAATCTCTCGATTTCATCTCCAATTACCAGCTTCACTTTTGCGAATTGCGGGATATCTGGGGCAAGAACATCATGAATCTCGAGCGCCCCGACCTGGACCGGGCCAAGCACCTCATCGAAGACTACAGCCTGAAAGTGAGCGACATCGGTTCTCCCATCTTCAAGTACAACCTGCCGCAGATGCCTGTTAGGCCGGAAAGGGAAGGACAGGGCTTTGGAGCGGCCTTCACAGAAAGGGAAAGCGATCGCCTTCTCCTTGAATCATTCGAGCTGGCGCACTTCTTCGGCACGCCAAAAGTCCGGGTGTTCAGCTATTGGCGGGTGAAGGATCCCGAAAAAGCATATCCTTACGTGCGCGACCGCCTGGCGAAGGCTGCCAACCTGGCTGGGCAACACGGAATCCTCTTGCTGCTGGAGAATGAAATGGATTGCAACGTAGGAACCGGCCAGGAGCTCGGGCGCATTCTCAAGGACATTAACTCCCCGCACCTGCGCGGGAATTGGGACGCGGGCAACGCCGTGATGCTGGGCGAAGTTCCCTATCCTGATGGCTACCGGGATGTGGCCGGATGGTTTGATCACATGCACATCAAGGATGCAAAAAAAGATCCGCAGACCGGAAAACTCGTATGGGCTCCGGTAGGTAGCGGAATTATTGATTGGAAGGGACAAATCCGCGCGGTGGTGGAAAGCCATTACGACAACACGATGTCACTTGAGACCCACTACCGCCGTCCCGACGGCAACCGTGTGGAGAGCTCGCGGGAATCCCTCCTGGGCCTGCTGAAAATCATCCAGGAAGAAGCGTAACTAACTGCCCTTGACATCCCGTAGCGCCGATCTTTAAGTTGGCACATGCCGGGCTAAAGCCCGGCGCTACTTGCAGAGCTTCCCCAGCGAGGGTCAGTTGATCGTACCGAGGCTGCTGGTTTGCCAGCGCCGGCGGAAGGTTTTGTGCTTTCGATTTTGCTCACTTTCATGTGACGGATCATGGCAGCGCGGGCGGCGCGCGGATCACGGCGGCTCAGCGCCTGGTAGATGGTTTTATGCAGGCGCCAAATGTCTGAGAGGTCACTGTAGTGCTGAGCCACTTCGCGGCTGTGGTCAAAAAGCTTTTCCAGCACCACGGACATCATTCGCTGTAGCACATTATTGCCGCAGGCCCGCATGATATTCAGGTGGAATTCGAGATCATGTTCCAGGAACAGGAAACGGTCGTGCAAATTTCGTTTCATTGCCTGAAGCTGCCCGTCAATGCGACGCAGGTCGTCGCGTGACGCTCGCGCCGCCGCAAGCGAGGCTACCACCGGCTCGACGGCGGACCGCGCCTCAGCAAGCTCCACCAGGTCCAGACTTTCCTGAAGCGTCAGAATCTGATCCGGAAGGTTCAGCGCCCTGTTCAGCGAAGCTGCCAGATAGGTGCCATCCCCTTGCTTCGATTTGACAACCCCGAGGATTGCCAGCGCCCTCAGCACTTCCCGTACGGAGGGCCGGCTGACGTGCAGCAGTGCGGCAAGGTCGCGCTCCGACGGCAGTCTTGAACCCACTTTCAAGTGCTTCTGCTCCAGGAATGCTCTTAGCCGGGATAGGATCTGCTCGTTCACGCCGATCCGTTCGATCGGACGCAACAATCGCTCAGAGCCCTTAAACTGTTCGTGAATTCCTGCTTGCGACGTTGGCATTGGAGCCGGCAATCCCTCAATAGACCTACCATCTTACCATTATCGCGTCCGCCACTGATCTCGTGGCGGGCTTCAGTCGCGAGGCTCGCTAAATTCGCGGGGTCACACCCAGATTTGTCCAAATTACATTTCAGATCTTTGGAGGCGGCGAAGCCGCTCTTTAGCTTTAGCACCCGACGTAATCGTCAGTTTTGGGGCGCTACGCTGGCTGCCAAACACACTTTGCTATTGACACTCCGGTTCATTGTGGTATATGGTCTGTCCATTGTCCAGATTTAGGGAGCGCCATTACCTATCTACTGACGTCGGCTGGCCGATGGATGCTAAAGGCAAGCCGCGGACTTCCAAATACACGAAGTCCGCGCTACCGGAACCCCTCAATCCGCAAGGAGGTAAAACGTGAAACGAGATAAGGTTTGGACACTCGGTATCTCCGTGGCCCTTTTCATTACTGGTTGGGGGAGTGTAAGGGTGTGGGGACAGGCAATCACAGGCGACATTCTTGGGACGGTCCGCGATACGAGCGGCGCCGTCGTTCCCGGAGCAAGAGTAGTCTTGACGGATACAGGCACGGGCGTGCAGGTTACAACGACTACGGACGCCCGCGGCAATTATCTTTTCCCGTGGCTGAAGCCTGCGCATTACAGCGTGGCGGTATCCAAGGCAGGCTTCCAATCGTCGGTCATCTCTGATATCGATCTCCTGGTGGGGCAGCGGCCCAAGGAAGACGTGGTCTTGCGCGTAGGGCGCGTGACCCAGACCGTGACCGTCAGCGCCGGTGGTGTGCCGTTGCTGGACACACAAACCTCCTCTACCGGCCAAGTGGTTTCGGAGCGTTCCATTACCGAGTTACCTACGCCGATCGGAAACGGCCGCAGCTTCATCGAACTGACCGACATCGTTCCCGCCGTCACTCCTATCCTCAACGGGGATTCACCGGCGAGCACGTGGACCGGAACCGGAGACGTTTCCGTGGCCTTTGCGGGTCTGAGGGAAACGGACGTCAGTTACCTGATCGACGGCATCGAGACTCGCAATGCGCGTTTCGGGGCTGCCAACCAGCAGCCTTCTATCGATACGGTTCAGGAATTCAAGGTGCAAACCGACGGCTTTTCCGCCGAGTACGGCCGATCGGCGACGGTGGTGAACATGACCATAAAATCTGGCACCAACGCTTTCCACGGCGACGCTTACGAATTCCTCCAAAATAGCGCTCTTAATTCCAATGCGTTCTTTACGAATGAAGCAGGCGAATCGATACCGCAGCTTGCGTTGAACGATTTTGGGGCCACGTTCGGCGGTCCGATCGTTCACAACAAGACATTTTTCTTTTTTGGCTACGAAGGTGAGCGGTTACACCAGGGAGAATTCGGCACAGCAATTCTTCCCAGTCCAGGGCAATGGGCCGGCGACCTGGCGGACAACTCGGCCGGCACAGGCATCTTCCCTATGAACTCGGCTTTTTGCCAGGCTAATCCTGGCTCGAGTCGTTGCCTGAACGTGATGAATCCCTCCACCGGCCAGCCGTTTCCCGGAAACGTCATTCCCGCCAGCATGCTGGACCCGAGGGCTCTGAAATGGCATGCCTTCAGCCCGACGCCCAACGTTGCCAGTGCTGTGAACTCCTCCACCATCCCTCTTTTCAACTATACGGCTACGCCTATAGGTTTACTCGACTATAACAAAGGCAGTGCCCGCATCGACCAGACGCTGAGCTCGAAAGATCATCTTTACGGCAGCTATAACATCGAAGATGTCCCCCATACCGCCCCTAGCGTGATGCCGCTTGCAGGCACGACATACCCCTTCAGGGACCAGGTGGCCTCGTTGACGGAAGATCACATTTTTTCTCCCAGAATCGTCAACGAATTCCGCTTCGGGTATAACCGAGGCAAGACCTTTCTCGTTTCGCAAGGCGCGGAGGGAACGAATTACGCCGCTCAGTTTGGCTATACGAATACCTCCGCCAACCCGTTTGATTTTGGCGTTCCGGATGCGAGCGTTCCCGGTTTCACCACCATCGGCTCTTTTTCTGAATCGATTGGAGCCATCGACCAGGACTTTCAATTCGTTGACAATCTCAGCATCATGCATGGCAACCACGACCTGAAGGCGGGAATTAACGTGATCCGCGAACGGTTCTTCCAGATCACGGACTTCAGTGGGATCCCTGGCTTCAACTTTACGGGTCAATTTTCTGGTTCCTCGCTCGCGGACATGCTGCTGGGTATTCCCTTCACGGCCACAACCTCCGTGGGTAACTCGGCGCAAGACCTGAGAAGCACCTTTACAGCGCCCTATTTTCAAGATGATTGGAGAGTGAGACCGAACCTGACGCTGAACCTCGGCATTCGTTACGAATATGCCAACACGCCTTGGGACGTATTCAACCGCACCGAGTGGTTCAATCCGGCGATCGGCCAGATTCAATATTCTTCCGCAGGTCAGGTGCGCAATGGAATTATCAATCCGGATTATGACAACATCGCGCCTCGGCTGGGTTTTGCGTATTCGCCGGGCTTTGTTAAGAACACCGTGATCCGCGCGGCCGGTGGCATTTTTTACGCCACGGATAACTGGAACGAGCTGCAGTTCCTGGTGATGGCCCCACTGTATTACTCTTCGCAAACGCTGACTTCCAATCCCACTACACCAACACTATCGCTGGAGAATCTCTTTCCAGTGGCATCACCCTCGACCGCCAGCTCAGAGCCGTTTTCCCTGGATCAAGACAACCGAACGCCTCGTGTTTATGAATGGACTCTCGACGTGCAGCACACGCTGGCGCAGAACTGGATGGTGGATCTGGGCTACTTGGGTAATCGGGGTAACGAGCTTCCTCAGCGCGACGACCTTGATTCTGGAGCATTCGACCCGTCGGGAACGATCCTGCTCGACGATAGGGAACCCTGGCCTCAATTCTCCGGAATACTGTGGGGATATAACGGCGGCTGGTCAAGCTACAATGCCCTCACTGCCCGCGTTCAGAAACGATTCTCGTCCGGGCTCGATTTGCTGGGGTCTTACACGTATAGCCACTGCATCGATGTGGGAATTACTGACGACTTCTCTATGGCCTCCCGTGATTTTGACGTTTACGATAAAGGACAGTGCGACTACGACGTTCCTCAACGGGTGGCCTTCAGCTATGTCTATAATCTTCCATTCGGACCCGGTAAGCATTTCCTTGCGGGCACCTCCGGTGTGGCCGGCAGGCTCTTGGGCGGCTGGGGAGTTAGTGGCATCACTACCTTTCAGTCAGGGCAGTTTATGAACGTCACCCTGCCGGTCGATTGGATGAATATCGGGCCGTTCAACACTTCCGTGCCCAACAAGATTGGCCCCACTTATCCGACAAACCGCACGTTGAACGACTGGCTCGACATTGATTCGTTCACTTACCCCGGATGCCCTTCGTACGTTTCCTGCACTGACGGAGATCATATCGAAGGCGATTCGGGCCGGAACCAGATCGAAGAGCCGGGATTGAACTACTGGAATATTGCCGCGCTCAAGGAAACGCGGATCAATGAACGTTTCTCCACCGAGTTTCGCGCGGAGTTTTACAACGCGTTTAATCACCCGAATTTCTCGCCGCCTGATGGAAGTTTGGTACCCGAGGAGTTTGGCCGGATCAGCGGGACAGACATTTACCCGCGCACGCTGCAATTTTCGCTTAAACTGCTGTTTTAGCCCGTTATGCCGGGAAAGACGTGAATTTTGTTCTCGTTGTTGCGGCGGGTTTATCCCGCCACTCTCAGATGGCGGCATAAAGCCGCCTCTACAGGGATGTCAAGGGTGGAGCCCTTGGCTAGTGTGGTCCGCCTTCACTATGTCGAATACTCATCTTCGGTTACTCATGCTTGTCTTAGTTGCTGCCGCCTGCAACGCGTGCCATTACGGGCAGCCGGCCCGGATCTCGCGACGTGCCGCAGCGGTCGAATCCTGCCGGGTCACGGTGAATTGGAACCACGTGACGGCCGTCTCGAAGACCGCACCCACGCTTCAGGTTGTGGTGAATCCACCCTTGCGGCGCGGGTCGGCAATTCACGACCGCGTTTTCCAGGCGCTTCACGGCCTTGGCGCGGATGATGTCCGCTACGTTCCCTGGCTGCCCTATCCGAAGCTTGCGGTAGCCGAGCTGGAACCGCCGGCCCACGGCAAGGCTTCATGGGATTTCTCGCTGATCGACCCCATGATGGAAGACTTCATGAATGCAACGGCCGGCCACTCGGTCATCATCAACTTCAGCACAATTCCCCAGTGGATGTGGAAGACGCGGGCGCCGGTATCCTATCCTGCCGATCCCAACCAGGTGGACTGGCGATATGAGCAAGGCTCCGAGCTGGTTGACCCGAGCATGAAACAGATAGGGGACTATTATGCGCGGCTGGTGAGCTGGTATACGCAGGGCGGCTTCAGGGACGAATACGGTCATGAGCATACGTCCGGCCACCATTACAAGATTCCCTATTGGGAAGTGCTCAATGAAGTAGACTTTGAGCATCAGATGACGCCACAGTTTTATAGTCACATCTACGATGCGATTGTTGGCGCTATCCATCGGGTGGACCCGAAGGTCAAATTCGTAGGCATGGCCCTGGCAGATCCCTCTGACGAACCGCAGTTTTTCGAGTATTTCTTGAATCACAAAAACCACAAGCCAGGAATTCCGCTCGATATGATCTCCTACCATTTCTATGCATCACCGGCGGCGGATGAACCTCCTAGCTCGTGGCCGTTCACGTTCTTTAATCAAGCCGAGCGCTTCGTAACCACCGTCCGGTATATCCAGGCGATTCGTGAGCGACTCTCGCCCGAAACGGACACCGACGCGGACGAGCTTGGCGCCATCCTGCCGGGTGATCCTCAAGGCAAGCTGCCGATTGCCAATTCTTACTGGAACCTGTGTTCGGCGTTGTATGCCTATCTTTATGGCAACCTGGCGAACCTTGGGGTCCAAGTGACGGGCGAGTCTCAGTTGGTCGGTTATCCGTCACAGTTCCCAAGCGTCTCAATGGTGAACTGGACAACGGGCCAGCCCAATGCCCGATTCTGGACGCTGAAGCTGCTGCACGATCACTTCGGCCCCGGGGATAAGCTGGTGGCAAGCCAGACCAGCCTTCCTTACATCTACGCCCAGGGTTTTATCACGCCTGATGGGAAGCGCGCCGTCCTGCTTGCCAATGAGCGGAATCGCCCGTTCACGATCAACATTCCGGGCGCCGCCGGCGGCCAGGAAGAATACGTGGACCAGACCACGAGCGAGCAGCCCCCGGCAGCAACAGCGCTATCAAGTGACACGTTTACGCTGCGAGGATTCGGGGTGGCGGTTGTGACTTTTGGCTCGTCATACTAAGCGCGCTATAGGTTACTGGACCGGGTGTATCAAGGCACGACTTTAGTCGTGCCACCGGAATTTCCACATTCTGAGCGTCCACAGCCTTTGGCTGCTAATCTTGGGCATGACATACTTGCCCTATGTCTTGCAGAGCCGCGCAGCGGCGCTCTATCACAGCCAGGCCAGCCAGCCTGGGTTAAAGGCATGATGCCTTTTGTACACGTGAAGCCCTGAAAGAGCGTACCATCGCGGGTGCGCCTATGGCTGAGGGCGCTTTAGGTCACCCCTTCAGGGCTCGTTTTCGCGGGGCAGACTCGATTCCCTGGGCTTTGCCCAGGGCTATGATAGAGCGGCCCTTCGGGCCTCCAGATCTGCGAGCTCCGGGGGCAAGGGCTTTCATCAGGCTACGGTTTTGCTACGTGATCAATCAAAAGCCGCAGACTTCGAGAGGCACGAAGTCTGCGCTACTCAAATGTCGCGACTGGAGAACGGAGAAACGCTCTGCGCATCACTGAGATCAAAGTTCACACAATACCCATGAACAAGTCCTGGCTGAGCGAAGGGCTTGTGGCCAACCCGATGTCTATCTACCCGGCCTATCGCGAGAAGCGGTCGAGCTGGTACGGCCCGATGACGTCCGCCGTCATAGAAATCAGTACCGATTCCGGCCACCACGGATTGGGGACAATGGGCGGTGCCAAGGGAAATCTTGCCGCACCGATTCTTACGGGGCAATTCGAGAACCTTCTGATAGGGCAAGATCCATTTAATATCGAGTTGCTGTGGGAACAGATGTTCCGTGCTTCACAGTTTTATGGGCGCAAAGGAGCGGTTATTGAGCTCATCAGCGCCATTGATTTGGCGTTATGGGACTTGGTAGGAAAGGCGCTGCGGCAGCCCGTTTACAATCTGGTGGGCGGGAAGACTATGGATAAAATTCCCGTGTATGTTACGGGGAATTTTACGGAACGGCATGTGAGCGAAGGCTTCCGTCACGTGAAGCTGGCCGTGACGCACGGTCCGGCAGACGGAGCGGAAGGCTTGCGAAAGAACGTTGCGCTGGTTGAGAAAACACGCCGGCTCATCGGCCCTGACGGGGATATTATGCTGGATTGCTACATGGCGCTGGATGTCCCATATGCCATTCGCCTCGCTCGCGAAGTGGTGCCTTACAAAGTGCTTTGGATGGAAGAACCGGTGCCGCCGGACCAGCCGGACTCCTACCGCCGCATTAAGGACGCCGTGCCGGACATACTCATTACCGGCGGCGAGCATGAATTCACGCGCTATGGCTTTCGCGACCTGATCGAAAAGAAGGCGGTGGATATTCTGCAACCGGATATTTATCGCGCCGGCGGGCTCTCTGAATTGAAGAAAATCGCCGCGATGGCCAGCGCCTACAACCTGCCCGTAATTCCTCATGGAGTCGGGGGCCCCACCTACCACTTTGTGATTTCCACTCCGAACGCTCCCCGCGCCGAATTCGTTGATATCTTCGCGCAAGGGGGCAAGCCTTTGCTCGAAGGCGAGCCACAGCCGAGAAATGGTTTCATCGAGCTGAGTGACGCGCCCGGGTTCGGTTATGAGCTTGATCCGGAGCTGATTTCCGGCCAGACCTCCGCGGCGCTTATCTGGTAACAGCCATCAGCCTTCAGCAATCAGATACCGGGAAGAGCCGGGTAGCGCAGACTCTCGCATTTCAGAGAGTCTGCGGCTTTTCTCGAGTTCCGGGGGGTAAAAGCCGCAGACCTGCAAAAAGCCCAGGTCTGCGCTACGTCTTTGGCCCGCGAAAGTTTATGAAAACGCCTACGCCTTTTCAAGGCGATGTCATTCTCCGCTGGCGATTCCGAGCGAACGCATTTTGCGGTAAAGGTGGCTTCGCTCGAGACCCAGCGCCTCGGCGGTACGGCTGACGTTGCCGCGGTTTTCTTCCAGCTTTCTGAGAATGTATCCGCGCTCATAGGCGGCGCGCGCCTCTTGAAGAGTGGAAAAGCCGGCGCCGTGGCCTCCTGAGGATTCACCAGCGGGCGCCGCGCCATCACATCTCACATTCGGGGGCAAGTGCCGGAGCTCGACCCGAACTCCGGGAATCATGATGACGAGTCGCTCGACGAGGTTGCGCAGCTCACGGACGTTGCCCGGCCAGCGGTAGTGAGCAAGAGTTTCCATGGCCGGATCGGATAAATGTTTGTTGCGGCGCCCATAGGTCTGGGAGAATTCGCCCAAAAAATAATTCGTCAGCACCGGGATGTCCTCGCGGTGCTCGCGCAAGGCAGGAACATAAAAGGGGATTACGTTAAGCCGGTAGAACAGGTCTTCGCGGAAGTTCCCTTTGCGAATCTCTTCTTCGAGATTCTTATTGGTTGCGGCGATCACGCGCACGTCCACGCTGGTGCTGTTGTTGGAGCCGACCGCGGTAAAACGCTGCTCCTCAATCACCCGCAGCACCTTGGATTGAGTCCGCAGACTCATATCTCCGATCTCATCCAAAAATAGCGTGCCGGTATCAGCCTCGTCGAATTTTCCCGCCTTGTCTTCAAGCGCGCCGGTGAACGATCCCTTGACATGCCCGAAGAGCTCGCTCTCGATTAATTCCTCGGGGATGGCGGCGCAGTTCACTTCCACGAACGGGTTGCCGGCGCGCGGCCCGGAATCGTGCAGCGCGTGCGCAACGAGTTCCTTGCCGGACCCACTCTCTCCATAAATCAATACGCGGCCGCTGGTTGGAGCAGCCAGCGCAATCTGCTGGCGTAAGGCCTTCATCGGCACGCTATCTCCGATGATGCGGTGATGGCCCCGGACCTCCTCCTGAAGCTGCCGGTTCTCTGCCGCCATATGGATTTCCTCTACCGCGTGCTGCAGAGTGAGCAAGGTTTTATCGATCGACAGAGGCTTTTCGATAAAGTCAAACGCGCCCAGTTTGGTTGCGCGGACGGCGGCCTCGATCGTGCCATGCCCGGTGATCATAATGACAGACGGAGGGTGCTCCATCGCCTGGACTTGTTCCAGAGTCTGCAACCCATCCATGCCCGGCAACCAGATATCGAGCATCACCACGTCAAACTGCTTGCGACCGAGCGTTTCCAGGCATTCTTCTCCGCGCGCGACGGCGTGGACCGCATAGCCCTCATCCTCGAGGACATCGCCGAGTGACTGGCGGATGCCGGCCTCGTCATCCACAATCAAAACTGAATATTTCCTGGGCATAGTGACCAAGGTCTACGCTTTGGTATCCGCCATTTCCGGGATTAACGCGGCTGAGCACTCTACGGGCAGCTCGATAACGAACTGCGTGCCTGAGGGGTGGTTCTCCTCAACCCGGATGACGCCGTTATGCTCTGAAATGATACGGCTCACGATCGCCAGGCCGAGGCCGGTGCCGCGTTGCTTGGTGGAGAAGAAGGGGAGGAAAAGGCGTTCCTTGGCCTCGGGAGAGATTCCGGGTCCGCTGTCCGCCACCACCGCGTAAACCACCTCACGTTCCGGATCGAAACGCGTGCGTACCCCAATCTCCTTGAGTGCCGAAGACTCCAGTGCCTCGGCTGCATTGTCGATCAAGTTCACCACGGCGCGCTTCATCTGCTCCGGGTCAGCGTGGACGGCGGGAAGACCGGGGGCGAGGTCACGGCGAATGAGAATCGAGGAGAGACGCCCGTCGAACACCTCCAAAGCGTTCTCAATGATACGGTTCAAGTCGGAAGGCACGGGCTGCGAAACTGGGAAACGGGCAAAGCGGGAAAACTCATCGACCAGTGTTTTCAAGGTGGCTACTTCGCGCTCGATGAGGATCGCGCTCTCCGCGACGGCAGAGAGCAGGCGTGGCGCATTGGCATCGGCGCCCGGCTTGCCGATCAAGCGCCGAATGCGATCCGCGGAAAGCTGAATGGGAGTCAAGGGATTTTTGATCTCGTGCGCGATTCGCTGCGCGACTTCACGCCATGCCGCGCTGCGCTGCGCCTGAACAAGGTCGGTCAGGTCCTCAAGCACCATCACGAAACCGACGGCGCCGTGCTGGGCGGAAACCGACGAAAGAGTCAGGCCCACCATGGCGCGGCGGCCGCCCAGGTTGAGGGTCAACTGCCGGTTGACGACGCCCTGCCGCCGGGCGCGGCGAAAAAGGCGGGAAATTTCGCGCGCCTCATCGCCCGAAAAAAGCTCAGGCAGCGTGCGGGCGCTTCGGACGCCAGGCCGGCCGAACATGCTTTCGGCCGTCGAATTCATCTCCGTAATCTCACCCTGCGGATTGAAGGAAATCACGCCCGTGGCGACGTTCTCCAGAATGGCCTCAGTCGTGTTGCTTCGTTCCTCGAGCTCGCGGTTGGCGTGCTGAAGATCGCCCGTGACTTTCTCGATGGCGCGCCGGCTTTCCTGAAGCTGAACCGTCATCTGATTGAACAGGTGGATGAGACTGCCCAATTCCGCGTCCGCCCGGGCGGATATCTGCCAGCCGAAGTTTCCTTTCGAGACTTCATGAGTCGCCTCGGCGAGCGCCTGCATCGGCACCGTCACCTGCTTCGAAAAGAACATCGCGAACCATGTGGCAGCAAAGAGAATCAGCAGCGCGAGCAATAGAAGAATGAGCAAGTAAACCCTCTTCAACCGCTTCTTCTCATGACCGAGCTCGTCATAGCGTTGCGCTTCCTGCTGGATTTGAGTGGCCATCTGCTGAATCTTGAGCGGCAGCCGCCGGACCACCAGCACCGAGCCGAGGCGGACTCCCTGTGCATTAACCACGGGAGCGGCTCCCAGAAACAGCTCGGAGCCTCCGTCGCGCCCGCTGGCGCTCAGCCCTTGGGCGGGTATCCTCAACCCGCCGGGAAGGAGCCGGCTGAGGCCGCCGAGCGAGGAAAGGGAGGGGCCGTCGTGCGCCAGTATTCGTCCCGCCGGGTCCAGGCATACAGCAGACTCGATGCGGAGTTCGGCGGCCTGCCGCTCGAGAAGTTTGCTGAGACCGGCGCTGTTGCCGTTCGCCAGGCCTTGCTGAAGCTGGAGCATGGCGGCCAGATGCGCGGCATCGTGGAGTGCGGCTCTTTGCGATTGAGCCGAAAGTTGCTGGGTGATCGCCGTTGCCTCTCTCTGCACCGTGTCAATCGGAATCCCGAACCACTTGTCGATGCTCCGGTTAATCAAGCCGTAAGAGAAAAAAAGGAGAAAGCATACCGGAAGAAGGGAAAGCGCGAGAAAGGCCACCACCATCTTCGTCTTGAATTGCGAGCCGAGTTGGTTCTGGCGCCTCTCAAAATAGAGCTTCAAGAGGATGCGGATCAGGATCAGCAGAAAGATGACGAAGGCGATAAACACCAGCGCCGACAGCACGACCAGGAGAATGGTCTCGGCAGCGTTACGAGGATGAATGAAGCTGAGATCGAACGAAGCCTGGCTCCAGCCGATCAGCAAGAGAAGCGGAACAAGGACCAGAAGAAAAATCAGGGACGTTCGATGCGGCTTTTGCGGTGTTTCAACCATGGGTGTGCCCGGGCCGTGCCGCAAACTCAGGAATAGACGGGGAAACACACCTGCGGGCAGTCCCCTACGGGTTAAAGTTATGCTGCCGGAATGACGATGTCAAGGTTAGGGCGCGCGAACCGGCGTGGAATCCCAAACTATGGATGAACGACCCATTGGCCTGCTCACCGATTCCATGCCGCAGCTCAGCAGCCCGGCTTTTGGCGAAACAGGTGATAAGTCAGCCGACGAAGCTCCGGTTATCCGGCTGGTGAACCACATTCTCTCGGACGCGGTCAAGCGTGGCGCGAGCGACGTCCACATGGAGCCCTACGAGAAGGAGTTCCGGATCCGCTACCGGATTGACGGACTTCTCGAGGCCGTCATGACGCCGCCCCTCAGGCTTCGCGATGCCATGCTCAGCCGCGTCAAGATCATGGCCAAGCTGGATATCGCCGAAAAACGGATGCCCCAGGATGGCCGGATCGTGATGAACATGGTGCACCAGGGAAAAGCGAAGCAACTGGACCTGCGCGTTTCCGTGCTCCCTACTTTGCACGGTGAAAAAATTGTCATGCGACTGCTCGACAAAGAGCAGCTCCGGCTGGATATGACGGGACTAGGCTTCGAGCCCGAGTCGCTGGCGAAATTCCAGAAAGCGATCTTCAAGCCTTACGGAATGGTGCTGGTCACGGGACCGACCGGAAGCGGCAAGACCAACACGCTGTACTCCTCGATCGCTCAGTTGAATAAGGAAGATACCAACATCATGACGGCCGAGGATCCTGTGGAGTTCCAGATACCCGGCATCAATCAGGTGCAAATGAAAGAGCAGATTGGCCTGAATTTCGCGGCGGCGCTCCGCTCTTTCCTCCGGCAGGACCCCAACATCATCATGGTGGGTGAAATCCGGGACGTGGAGACGGCAGAAATCGCTATCAAAGCGGCGCTAACCGGGCATCTGGTGCTTTCGACGATTCACACCAATGACGCTCCTTCCACCATTTCGCGCCTGATGAACATGGGCATGGAACCCTTCCTGGTGGCGACATCCGTGCACCTTATTTGCGCGCAACGGCTGGTGCGGCGTATTTGCCAGACGTGCAAGGCTCCGGACGCGGCGCCTCCTGAGGTTCTCATCGACGCGGGGTTCACTCCCGACGAAGCACAGTCCGTCACGGCGCTTAAGGGGGCGGGATGCGAGGTCTGCGGCGGCAGAGGATACAAGGGCCGCATCGGCTTGTACGAAGTCATGGAAACGACAGAGGAGATTCGCGAGCTTATTTTCAAAGGAGCCACGGCCGCAGAGCTTAAACGTAAAGCCATCGAGCAAGGCATGATTACGCTCCGGCGTAGCGGTCTGATCAAGATCCGCGAGGGGCTAACAACCCTGGACGAAGTGATCCGGGAAACCGTGGCTTAGGCCCTCCCTTGCGGGGGTCGAAATATCATAGCCCCCGGGTAGCGCAGCGCGGCCTTACGGCCGCAACCAAAACCAGAGGGAAATCCTGCCCTCGCCCCCTTTGGGGGAGAGGGCGGCGCGCAGCGCCGGGTGAGGGGGTCGCCAAAAAGCTTGCCAAAAAAACAAGATTTCACAACCTTGCAATGCAGACCTTCGCTGTCCAGAAGGTCTGCGGCTTTTTTCCCGGAATCCACGGACAAGCCGCGGACCTCCAAAGCGGAGGTCCGCGCTACCCTGCTTCGGACCCAGAACACTAGGACCAAATTATGCCGGCACTTTCACTGAGCGATCTTCTTCGGCGCATGGTCGAGGCGGGAGGGTCTGACCTGCACATCACAACGAACTCGCCGCCGCGCGTGCGGATCCATGGTGAATTGAAACCTTTGGAAGACGTTCCCGCGCTCGGTCCGGCCGAAACCAAGCAACTCGCTTATAGCGTGCTGACGGACGTGCAGAAGCACCGATTCGAGGAGAATCTGGAGCTCGACTTTTCGTTCGGCATTAAGGACCTTGCTCGTTTTCGCGGCAACCTTTTCAACCAGCGCGGATCCACGGCGGCGGTGTTCCGCATGATTCCTTACGAGATCAAGTCGTTCGAGGATCTCGGCGTTCCCGCCATCCTCCGCAAATTGTGCCAGAAGCCGCGCGGCCTGATCCTTGTGACAGGACCTACCGGCAGCGGGAAAAACACTACCATTGCCACCATGCTTGATCTGATTAACGAAACTCACGATGGGCACATTATTACCATTGAAGACCCCATCGAGTTTGTTCACCATCACAAGCGATGTCTGGTGAATCAACGCGAAGTGCAGTTTGACACGCAGTCCTTCTCGAATGCACTCCGGGCCGTGCTGCGTGAAGATCCCAACGTCGTTCTCATCGGCGAGATGCGTGATCTCGAGACGATCGAAGCCGCGCTGCGCATTGCCGAGACGGGCCATTTGACGTTTGGAACGCTCCATACCAATTCCGCCTCGGCAACTGTCAACCGGATCATCGATGTGTTCCCCGCGCACCAGCAGTCGCAGATTAGGGCCCAGCTTTCAATGGTCCTCGAGGGCATTCTCTGCCAGTCGTTGCTGCCGCGCGCCGATGGCGCCGGCAGGGTGCTGGCGATGGAAATTCTCATTCCGAACCCGGCCATTCGAAATCTCATTCGCGAAGACAAGGTTCACCAGATCTACTCCGCCATGCAGTCCGGTCAGGAAAAGTTTGGAATGCAAACCATGAACCAGTCGCTCTATGCGCTCTATCAGAAGGGTCAGATCACCCTCCAGTTGGCTCTGAGCCGCTCAGGAAATAGCGACGAGCTACAAGACATGATCAATCGCCGGTCGCTGGTGGTAGCGGAACCCCGGCCCCACGGCTCATTGGCTCCGCTGAGGCGCTAACCCGAATTTGCGAGTGACTTCGCGGCTGCAGCGAAAGGATAGGCAGTTTAACGATGGCTGTGATACAACCTCCGAATTCGGGTAAAGCGGTGGTGCTGAGTGGCGCCAGAATGGTCAGGCTGGGAGGCGCGCAAGGCGCCTATTCCCGGTTCCAGGTAGGCAGCGCCGAGGTGAAGAAAAAGCAGGCGGCGCGGTGGCAGCCGGGAAGCGTTGGCCGTGTTAAATCCAAGGAGCTGGCGATTTTCACTCGCCAGTTTTCGGTGATGATTGATGCCGGGCTGCCTCTTGTCCAATGCCTCGAAATTCTTTCCGGCCAGCAACAAAACCAGAACTTTGCCAAGGCTCTTCAAGGGGTGCGGGCGTCCGTAGAAGGCGGCGCCACCCTCGCCAATTCCTTGCGGATTTTTCCCAAGGTCTTCGACGACCTCTATACGAACATGGTGGAAGCAGGGGAGGCAGGCGGCATTCTTGACGGAGTGCTTCGCAGGCTGTCCGCCTATATCGAAAAGTCGGTCAAGTTAAAGCGGGCGGTTCGCTCTGCCATGATTTATCCTGTCTCGGTGCTGGTGATTGCGGGCGGCGTTGTGTTCCTTCTGCTGTGGAAAGTCGTGCCCATTTTTGCAGAGCTCTTTAAAGGTCTCGGCGCCGCCCTGCCGCTTCCCACGCGCATTGTCATTGCGTCCAGCCACTACGCCGCTCATTACGGGTGGGCGGTGATTCTTGGGGATATTGCTCTCGGCTACGCCTTGAAACGGTATTATGCAACGGAAAGGGGCCGCATGGCGGTGGACCGCGTGATCCTTAAAATCCCGGTTCTGGGCAGCGTCTTACGGAAGATTGCCGTGGCCCGCTTCACTCGTACATTGGGCACTCTGATTACGAGCGGTGTCCCCATGCTTGAAGCGATGACGATAACGGCGCGGACCGCCGGCAATGCAGTCGTGGAAAAGGCGATTATGGCCGTCCGGAAGTCTGTCGAGAGCGGCCAGACCATCGTCGATCCCCTGCGCGCCACCGGTGTTTTTCCTAATATGGTCGTCCAAATGATCGGCGTCGGCGAGCAGACTGGAGCGCTGGATGCGATGCTTCAGAAGGTCGCCGAGTTCTACGAGGACGAGGTAGACGCCGCCGTTGCGGATCTCCTCACGGCCATGGAACCCTTGATCATTCTCTTCCTCGGGGCGGTGGTGGGCGGTGTGGTTATCTCGATGTATCTTCCTCTCTTCAGCCTCATTGGTAAACTCGCCGGCGGCGCCGGAGGATAGGTTTCAGCATAGCTTTGAGAGGCGACGGACGGCTTCGTCAAGCGTGGCATCAGTTTTGCTATAGCAGAACCGTACCTGCTGGTCGCCTGGGCCCGGCTGGCTGTAAAAGCTGCTCCCGGGAACAACCGCCACTCCGATTTCTTCCACCAGATACCGCGCAAACTCCACGTCGCTCGAAAAACCGAAGCGGGTGATATCCGTCATAATGTAGTATGCCCCGTGCGGCTTGAAGCAGCGGAAACCGGCCTTCTCAAGCGCAGGCAAGAAGCGGTCGCGCCGGGCCAGGTATTGCTGCTGTATTTTTTTGTAGTACTCGTCTGGCATTTGAAGCGCTACAACGCCGGCTTCCTGCAAGGGCGCTGGAGCGCCGACCGTGATAAAGTCGTGCATTTTCCGGATTCCGCTGCTGATCTCTGGCGGCGCAATCACGTAGCCAACGCGCCAACCCGTTACACTGTAGGTCTTCGACAAGCTCTGAATGCTGATCGTCTGTTTCTGCATGCCCGGCAGCGTCGCCATCGAAATGTGACGGGTTCCATCATAAACGAGGTATTGGTAAATCTCGTCGCACACGGCGTAAACGTCCCAGCGCTGGCACAACTGGGCAATGGTTTCAAGCTCCTGACGAGTGAAAACCTTGCCCGTGGGATTGTTGGGCGTGTTTAGAACAACAGCCCGCGTGTTCTCGTTGAACGCCGCGGCCAGCTCGTCCGCATCGAACGACCAATCGGGTGGGTGAAGCCGCACGAAGCGCGGCGTAGCCCCGCAGATAATCGCGTCCGGACCATAGTTTTCGTAAAACGGCTCGAAGATCACCACTTCTTCGCCTGGATCAACAATGGCGAGCAGGGATGCAATCATGGCTTCCGTGGCGCCGCAGCAAACAGTCAATTCGCTCTCGGGATCGACCGCCAGTCCCGTATCTCGCTCGAATTGTCTGGCAATGGCGCAGCGAAACTCCCTGGCTCCCCATGTAATGGAATATTGGTTCACGTCAGCGCGGATGGCGCGCACCGCAGCTTCCTTCACCTCGTCCGGCGCCGGAAAATCCGGGAAGCCCTGGGCGAGATTGATGGCGTTGTGTTGCATGGCCAGGCGCGTCATTTCACGAATTACGGATTCGGTGAATTGCTGCGCTTTTCGGGAGATCGCCGCCCGTTCCGTAAGTTTCATAGTCAATGTTCCTCCGCAAGCCTTGCCGTCCGGTGGGCGCAGGCCTCAACCTAAAAGTTTATCGAGTTCTGCTGGAACCCTAAAGCATAGCACTTCAGACTCGCGACCTGCCGATTGCCCGGAGGGCAACACCGTGAATAGACGTAGGTGGTAACCTACGGAAAGGAAAACGAAGAGAGGGAAGCTTTGATGAATGCTCGCTACATTTTGGCTCTGGACCAGGGAACCACGAGTTCGCGCGCTCTACTGTTCGATCGCGCGGGACAAGTGGTGGGCTCTGCCCAGCAGGAATTCCCCCAATATTACCCTCAGCCTGCGTGGGTCGAACATGATGCCGAGGAGGTCTGGACGTCTCAGTGGAAGGTTGCGCAGGATGCCGTTGCGGCGGCAAAGGCGGACCCGGAAGAGATAGCCGGGATTGGCATCACCAATCAGCGGGAAACTGTCGTGATGTGGGACCGCCAGTCGTCGAAGCCGGTTCGTCGCGCCATCGTGTGGCAATGCCGGCGCACGGCCCCCGATTGCGACCGGATAAGAGAAGAGGGCTTTGACCACGTGCTCCGCGAAAAGACGGGTCTTGTGGCCGATGCCTACTTTTCATCGACCAAGATTGCATGGCTGCTGAATGATATCCCCGGCGCTCGCTCCCTGGCAGAGCAGGGAAAACTTGCCTGCGGCACCATGGATAGCTGGCTGCTATGGAATCTGACACAAGGCCATATTCATGCGACGGATTGCTCGAACGCGTCGCGAACCCAGCTCTACAATATCCGCTCGCTCTCGTGGGATGATGAAATCCTGCGCTATTTTCGCATCCCTGTCTCCCTGCTGCCCAAGGTTAAGCCATCGAGTGGGATTTTGGGTGAAACGAATCTGTTCGGAACGCGCCGTCCCATCCCCATCGCCGGTGTTGCCGGAGATCAGCAAGCGTCTCTGTTTGGTCACCGGTGCCTCAACCCCGGAAGCGTAAAGAACACTTATGGCACGGGATGTTTCCTCCTGATGAATACCGGAACTCAGATACCTGTCTCGCAATCGGGGCTGCTCGCGACCATTGCCTGGCAGCGGGACGGACGTGCAACCTATGCGCTCGAAGGAAGCATTTTTATCGCCGGCGCCGCTGTGCAGTGGCTTCGCGATCAGATGGGCCTGATCCTCCACGCCAGCGAAACGGAGAGCGCGGCCCGGTCCGTGCCCGATACCGGCGGCGTTTATTTCGTCCCTGCCTTTGTGGGCCTGGGCGCGCCTTACTGGGACGCCTATGCGCGAGGAGTCATCACCGGAATCACGCGTGGCGCCACGCGCAACCATGTTATCCGCGCCGCTCTTGAAGCAATGGCTTTTCAAACGCGTGATGTTCTCGATTGCATGGCCCGCGATTGTGGACTCAGCCCTGGGGTACTGCGCGTGGATGGAGGAGCCGCAGTGAACGATTTCCTGTGCCAGTTTCAGGCTGATATTCTTGGCACTCCGGTGCAGCGCGCTTCCGAAATGGAGTGCACTGCTCTCGGCGCCGCCCTTCTTGCGGGCCTGGCCACGGGATTCTGGGAGGACGAAAAAGACCTCGAGAGGCAATTGACTTCGTCGGTTCCCAGGGCAGGGAAGGCTCGCCGCTTTGATCCTCAATTGGAGCCAGGCAGGCGGGAAGAACTCTATGCGGGCTGGCAGCGCGCCGTCCGGTGCGCGCGAGCTCGTTGACCAAGGCAGCGAGGTGTTGTCACGCAGACAGTGCCGCCGCGGAGTCCGTATCGAGGAAGAGCAAGGCATTCGGGTGCGTGCGAAGGATGGTCGCCGGGCACGCGGGCGAAATCGCTTCGTGCAGGGTACGCCTTACAATCCGTGCCTTGCGTGGACCGGGAACGGAAAGGATCAACTCGGGCGCTCGCAGCAGCGCGGGAATGGTCAGCGTGATTGCTTGCCGGGGGACCTGGTCCAGAGTCTCAAACCATCCTTCATTCACCTGCTGTTGGCGGCAGACCTGATCGAGTGAAACAATCTTCACATCAACCGGATCCTCGAAATTGGCCTCGGCCGGATCATTGAAGGCCAAGTGCCCGTTTTCTCCAATGCCCAGCAGGCAGAGCTGCGGTTCGTAAGAGCGCAACAACTCCGCGTACTTTTGGCATGTCGCTTCAGCATTCTCCATCGCGCCGTCAATCTCATAGAACTGTTTCATAGGTACGCGGCTCACAAGATTCTCGCGCAAATACCGCCGAAACGAGGCCCGATGAGAGTTGGTGATCCCCAAATACTCGTCCATATGGAAACCTACGACTTGTTTCCAGGGAATGTCTGGCATCGCTGTTAATGCCCGTAGGGTCGCCAGTTGAGATTCCCCGGTAGCAAAGATCACAGCCACCTCCGAATGCTGGCGGGCCAAGGCTCGCACCTGTTTCGCCGCTGCAGTGGCTGCAGCCTCCCCCATGTCCCCACAGGTTTCGTAGACTTCTACCTTGGGCTTATTGACACGAGAAGACGAAACTGGCTGAATCATCGTACTTTCACCTCCGGTTCTACGGACATGCCGGGCCGGAGCGGGTGCTGGGGATCCAGGCCGTGTTCGAAGACAATCTTCACGGGGATTCGCTCGACCACCTTGACGTAATTCCCGGTAGCATTCTCAGGCGGCAACAAGCTGTAGCGCGCGCCGCTTGCACCAGCGATGTTCAAAATATGACCATCATAAGTACGATCGTAAGTGTCCACGTGGATTTTGACCGGCTGACCCGGCTTCATATACTTGAGTTGTGTCTCTTTGAAGTTGGCCGTAACCCAGATATTCTGGCTGTCCAGAGGAACAATCGTCATTAACTGCTGCCCTGGCGCGACATTCTGTCCCGGCTCGACAGATCGTTGCCCCACGATCCCGCTGACGGGCGCCACAATCGTCGTGTACCCGAGGTTCAGTTCGGCCTGATGCAAAACCGCAATCGCCTGCTTCGTCTGGGCCTCGGCGGCCACCGCTCGCGAGTGCTGCAGGGAAATTTGCTGAGGCCGCGTCATTGCGTAGTGTAATTGGGCCTGGGCTTGAGCGAGTTTAGCGCGGGCTTGGGTGACAGCCTGTTCCGTTGCCGCGGCGGAGGCCACCGCCGCCTCGACGGCGGCTGCTGTCCCCTTCTGCGTATCCACAGCTTGCGTATAAGTTAACTGTGGGATCTCATCCTTCGCCGCCAGCGGCTCGTATCGGGTTACATCATCCTGAGCCTTGAGATCATTCGCTTCGGCTTGCCGCAGTGACGCCTGGGCGGCGTCGAACTGCCGTTGCGCCGCGGCAAGCCCGGCTTGAGCATTCTGCACGTCGGCCTGGGCGCTGGAAAGAGCGCTGAAAGTATTCACAGAAGTAAGTGGAACGTTCGTCACAAGCGCCGCGGCACTGGCCTGGTCGTTGGCAAGGGTTGCCCTGGCGTTGGCGACAGCTACCTCGTAATCTGTCGGGTCGAGCTCCACCAGAACTGTGCCTGCCTTCACGTACACGTTGTTGTCTACCGTCACCCGTGTCACGAAGCCCGTGATCCGCGAATTGACCGGATAGATGTACCCATCGATCTCGGCATCGTCTGTAGACTCCCAGGCAGCAAAGTACCGATACAGTAGAACCGACGACACAATCACCACAATGGCGATCACCGCAAACAAGATTCGCCGGCGTGCTTTCTTGGGGCGCCCGGGAGGCGTGCCCGGACCCACTCCTGTCCCATTCGATTTTGGCGCGGCGGGAGCAACCGGCGCCGGCGTCTGCGTGGATGTATCAGGCATAGTTACCTCACTCCTAAATATTGCAGGCCCGACTCTTCCGCAACCCCAATGGCCAGCGCGAGTGAGATCTTCGCTACGTTGAACGAGTAAAGACTGGCGATGTAGGATTGGTTGGCCGCAGCCACCGATTCCTGCGCCTCGACGACCTCGAGATTGTCAGCTACGCCCGCCTTGAAACGGTCCTGAGCCTGCGCCAAGGTTTGGTTGCCAAGATTAACGTTACTCTCGGCCACCTTTACCAGTTCGGACGAAGATTGGAGATTGAAGAAGGCCGTGCGTACTTGTTCGTCGATCTTGCCTCCCAGGTCGGCTAGTTCTGCCTGGCGCCGGCGAAGCGTCGAATTCGCCTGCAGCTTGTCCGCCCGCACCAAGCTTCCCTGGAAGACGGGGATATTGAGCGTGAGAGCGAAATCGAACGTCTCATGCGAGGTGCCGAAGTTCGGACTGCCGATATCCCCGAAGTCCGTGGCGGTTGACAACGACGGATAGTTCTCCGCCCTAGCCGCCTGGATGGCCAGTTCCGCCGCTCGAAGCTGTGCTTTGTCGCTGAGGTAGTCAGGTCTGGTTGAATAAGCCCGACTAAGCGCCTGTTGTAAGGTGATTCCGGCCAGAGGCGCATAAGGGATTATGTCCGTCAAACGAAATTGCTGGCCATTTGGAAGTCCAATCACCCGCGCCAGGGCGAGTTTATCGATGTTGAGCTGGTTTTCGGCGGCAATCAGCCGCTGCTGCTGGGTTTGCAGCTCCACGTGTGCCCGAAGCTCGTCAATGCTCGCAATCACGCCATGCTTGTGCAAGTCCACGTCATTCTCGTAAAGCGTCTGGGACGTTTTGACCTGGGCGCGAATTGAGTCCACGTTAGCAGCATCAGAAATCACAAAAAGATAAGCGCTGGCCGTGGTGTACACCACCAGGTCACGGTCGCTCCGGTAGGCGTACTGCGACGCCCTTTCGGATTCCGAAGCCGATTTCCAGTTTTTGATGTCGGACCAGTTGAAGATTTCCTGGGAGAGATAAGCACGGGCATCGGCAACACCAAACGGCCCCAGAACCATCGGGAGGGTGATAGGGCCCAAAGTGCTGGGGAAGCCCAGTGCCCTAAGGTTAATCTGCTGCACCGTGCCGCTGAGGCGCGCGTTCAGATTTGGTAGCAACGCGTTCAAGTCGCGCAGACGTTCAGCGCGAGCCGCCCGGGCATTTTCCTGACTTTCGATCTCACCCAGGTTGTATCTCAGGGCCCGATTGAACGCGTCGCTCAGGGAAAGATCCAGCGTTGTTGGCGTCGCCTGGCCTGTGGGCACGCTGCCTTGAAACGCACTTTGCGCCTGGGCGCCCGCCCGCATCGGCAGGGCAAAATAGAAGGCCGAAAGTGCCAAGAATGAGACCAGACGTCCAACCCGGCGGTCATAAGACATCGCGCCTCCTCAACCAAACATGAAATGCAGCTCAGCTCTCGTGCTTTGCGTACCGGGCGACTGCATCGAGGATGATCTCAACCGCCATTTCATTGCCGAGGCCGGAGTTGACCATAAGGTGGAAACGATGCCTTCCGGGCCATTCGACGTTGAAATACTGCTTAACGAAGTCCGCGCGGTCGCGGTCTACGGTCTCTGCCAACTCGGTCGCTTCCTTCTCGGTCTTACCTCTTGCGCGGAGCCGGCGGACCTTATCCTGAAAGGGAGCGTAAACGAAGACGTGAAAGGCATCAGGCCGGTTTCCAAGGTAATAAGCGGACCCTCGCCCCACGATCACGCACTGACCGGCGTCGGCGATCGCGGGCAGGATCTTCTGCACGACGTCGCGAATGCAATCGGCGTCCACCATCTTCATCCGCTGGGCGTTTTGGACCCCTTCGTGACTCCCACGCATGAAAGCCCTGAAAAGGCGGTAGTAGGCCGGGTCTCTTCGCTCCCGGCGTTCCTCCACGGCCCGGCAGTCGCAGTCCAATCGGCGTGCAATTTCCTCGGTTAGCAAATGGTCCCAGAGCTTCCAGCCCAATCGAGACGCCAACGCCGCCGCAATATCGGCGCCTCCCGCCCCATATTCCCGATCAACCGTAACGATTCGAGTGGTCATAGATTTCTCAAACCAATAAGCGGTCAGCAAGCGACGAGTCTTAGCGGGGTCGCCGATAGCACGGATAGCCACGCTGACCGCTCACGGTGGCGTTACCCGACAGCCGCTTCGCCGCCTCCTCCAGGCTGATTTCTTCGCAAAGCAAAGGACAGGAGGAACATGATTCCCGCTCCAATACACAGAACCCAGAATGTATCGATATAGGCCAGAGTGGTCGCTTGTCCGATCACCGCTTGATAAAGCCGGGCGTAGGCCTGGTTTGTGGCCACCGAGCGACTCAGACCCAAAACACTCAGCCGCGCCGCCAAACTTTGAAGCATTCGGGTAAAAGTCGGATCCCCCGGGCTTATATGCCGCGCCAGATACACTTGGTGGAATTGTGACCGGCGCGCAATAAGCGTAGTGACCATGGAGGTACCGATGCTGCTTCCGATGTTGCGCATGAAGTTCATCAGCCCGGCAACAGAGTTGCTTTTCTCTGGTGGCATTCCGACGTACGAGATGAGGTTAATAGGAACGAACAGGAAGCCCAGGCCGAACACCTGCACCACGCGCAATATACTTGCTACTTTGAAGCTGATCTCGAGGTCGAGCCGCTGAGTAGTGTAGTACATCGCGACCGAAAGTGACAGCCAGCCAAAGGCGATGAGGTAGCGCGCCTGGACCCTGGAGGTGAGTGTTCCGGCGATGGGCATCAGAAACAGTAGCAGCAACCCGCCGCCAGAAAGCACCAGCCCTGCCAACTCGGCCGTGTAGCCCATCAGGGTCTGCAGGAACAGAGGAATCATAACAAGACTGGAGAAAAGCATGATGCCTGTGACGAACATCATCGCGTTGGCGCCGGCGAAGTTTAGATTTTTGAAGAGTTTCACATCGATCAGCGGGTTCTTGCGGAACCATTCCCAGATCACCAATGAAATCAGACATACAGCAGCGACAATGGCCAGCCTCAGAATGAAGTGCGACCCGAACCAGTCGTCTTCCTGCCCTTTGTCCAGCATCACTTGCAACGCCCCTACACCAAGCGTGAGAAAGGCGAAGCCAACGTAATCCATCTTCACCCTTCCGCCAGCCGCACGCGTTGCCCAGGGCGGGTCTTCGACAAGACGAAAGACCAGGAGCAATGCCAGGATACCCACGGGCACGTTGATGAAGAAAATCCAGCGCCACGAATAATTGTCCGTGATCCATCCGCCGAGCGTGGGTCCGATCGTTGGCGCGATAATGGCCGTGATGCCGTAAAGCGCGAACGCCAGACCCCGTTTCTGAGGAGGGAACGTGTCTGCCAGGATTGCCTGCGCCATGGGCTGCAGTCCGCCCCCGCCCGCCCCCTGCAGTGCGCGAAACAAAATGATTGCCCCCAGGCTGGATGCTGTGCCGCACAGCACAGAGCTGACCGTAAAAACAACCAGGCACGCCATGAAGAATCGTTTGCGCCCGAGCACGTTGGAGAACCAAGCACCCATGGGCAGCACGATAGCATTAGCGGCCAGGTAAGAAGTGAGCACCCAAGTGCTCTCGTCGTTGCTGGCGCCGAGGCCGCCAGCAATGTAAGGCAGGGCAACATTGGCGATGCTGGTGTCCAGCACCTCCATAAAGGCAGCTAAAGCGACCACTACGCCAATCAGCCATGGATTGAATTTGGGCTGCCACGGTTCGACGTTGACGAGAGGCGGAACAGCTCCTTCCAGGGCTCCGCCCGCTTGCGAGTTGCCAGAACCTTCGGTGCGCTCCGCCATAGGTCATCTTGCGTCGGTATTTGTCTGATGCCGACGGCGCCGATTGGGTTCCCACGAGCGAGCAGAGACAATCGACAACAGGCAATCGTCAATTCCAGACGCAGGTACTATCAAACGCTCAGCACCGGGCAGGGCGCGTCACGGACTACGGCGTAAGTAAGATCTCGCAAGCGGTCAAAGGCGCCGACTTGCGGGCTTCTCCCGATTACCAGCGCATCTGCCTGCAACCTGCGTGCCGCCTCAACCAGCGCGTCTTTAATTGGACCGATGGCGATAGTTACCGGAGCGCGCGAGCCGACCTTGCTTTGCATTTCCTCGATCCACTGGCGGGCAGCCTCCCTTTCGGCATGCTGCACTCGCTCATCGAGATCCAATTGAACGGCCAGCCCAAGCTCTGAAGCCGGAATTGCGTGCACAATGGTAACGTGTGAGGATACGGATCCGCTTATCTCGGTAACATAGCGGAGGACTCTCTCCGCATCCTCCCGTGAGCCGATGGCGCAAACCAATTCACGGTGCCCAAGCGGCCTCGGTGCTATCGTCTCGGCATGCTGCGTGGTTAGGACTGGGCAGTTTGCACTATCCAGGACCTTTGCGGTGGTGGACCCAAGGAGTCGTCTCCGGAACACCCCTGCGTGCGTGGGCATGACGATGAGATCGAAACGGTGTTCCCTGGCAAAGGCGACGATTTCGGTCGCGGCGTCTCCTTCTGCAAGAAACCTGGAATCGTCCGGGAACGCCGATTCATGAAAAGCGTTGAGCTTCGCCTTAGCAACGGCTCGCGGTAGAGCTCGGAGAGCTTGAGCTTGAGCCGATTCAAGAAAAGCATTAAGCTTCGCCTTGGCGACGGCGGCGCGGTTCTCTTCAACTTCGGGCAGGGGTCGCACCAAAAGCTCGAAGCCGGACGCTGCAGGTTGCAGGACGTAAAGGAGGGTTATTTTGGCGGAAAAGATCGCCGCGGCTCTTTTCACAAAGGGGGCCATCGCCACGCAGGAAGGCGAGAAGTCAACCGGAAACAGGATGGTCTGGATCGTCGCCATGGACTTAGTCTGCACACAGGATAACATGATCGTTACAGTCGAAGCCCTCTGTGTCCGGCTCTTTCACGAGCCAGCGTGTTCGGGCGCGTGGATAAATCCATGACCTGTCGCGAGCATCCAAGACAGGGGAGATCAGGACATGCGTGCGGTTGTGCAGCGAGTGAGCCGGGCGGAGGTAACCGCCGGTGGGGAGGTGCTGGGCCGCATCGGCCGCGGACTTGTGGTTTTGATTGGTATAGGAGCTATTGATTCGATTCATGAGGCGCGCTTTCTCGCCGGCAAAGTGCTGAACCTCCGCATTTTGGATGACAGCGAGGGGAAAATGAACCAGTCAATCCTGGAAACCGGCGGCGGCATTCTTTGCGTCTCCCAGTTCACTCTCTATGGCGACGCTCGCCGCGGCCGCCGTCCCAGCTATACGGCCGCGGCCCCGCCTGCGGTGGCCCAACCGCTCTATGAGAAGTTCCTGGAAGAAGTCACAGCGCGCGCGTCACCGCGAGGTATTACCGTCCAATCCGGCCGCTTTCAAGCCATGATGCAAGTTGAGTTGGTGAACGATGGCCCGGTAACGATTCTGCTGGATACGGATAGCCGGTAGCCGCAGGATCACATTTCCGCGATAATCCCCCAATTTCGGGCGCGTAGAGGCGGCTTTATGGCGCCATTTTGGGTGGCGGGATAAACCCGCCGCTACGTCCCTAGTCCGAAACTGAGGGATCACATTTCCGCGAAGAAAAGGAGGCGCAACAGGATCATCAAGAGCACTCCGAGTCCAACCGTTAAAGCGATGCGAAGCCCGGACATCTTGTTGACCTCCGGAATCAAGTCCGACGCAGCCACGTACAACGTGACCCCCCCGGAAATCGCGAGTCCGTAACTTACTTGCCGGTGCGCAACCCCCATCGCCAGAATACCGGCGATGCGCGACACACCCAGAGCGGCAACCGCCGATAGACCCCGCAACCTATCCTCCTTTGCCGCCAGCATAATCGATCCCATGGTGAAGCCTTCAGGCACGTTGTGGAGAATGGTGGCGCCAAAAATTACCGTTCCTAGCCAGGTGGAAATCATGAACCCGGATGCGATCGCAACGCCGTCGAAAAACGTGTGAATCATAAGGCCGCCCCAAGCCGTGTAGGCAACGTGGCGGCGAATGAATTCGTCGGCGTGAGTTTCCTCGCCAAAATGAAAGTGCGCGGGCCAGGAGTGCTCGAAAAAATGAACGATGAAATAGCCAGCTAAGATCAGGGGCGGCGCGCTCCGAGGGGCAAGCCGGATACTTTCAGGAATCATCTCGACCACAGCCGTCGCCAGCATGAATCCCGAGCCCAGCGCAATGAAGTAGGCGAGAAAGGTCCTGCTCCAGGGGCGCGCGTAGACAATGATGCCGCCGAAAATGTTGGCGATGGCGGCGGCGCCGCCAAGAACGAGACTGATGGTAAGAGGAGACATGGGAAGCGATCAGCAATCAGCCGTCAGGACTCACTTTCAGTAATCAGCAGTCAGCCATCACCTTCAGCAACACAGGCCAGGGCCAGTCACAGTCGTCCCAACGCGCCGACTTGGTCACCAAAAACTTAGACCGAGTCCTGCTGAAAGCTGACCGCTGATGGCTGCGCTTTCATCCCGAATGCCGGAAGTGAACTACCTCGCCGTCCTTCACAACGTAGTCCTTTCCTTCCAGGCGCAAACGGCCGCGAGTTCGCGCTTCGCCGAGACTTCCGGAAGCAATGAGGTCTTCATAGCCCACGGTTTCTGCCCGAATAAATCCATGCTGGATGTCGCTATGGATTTCCCCGGCGGCTTCCCAGGCGGTAGCTCCGGAGCGGATGGTCCAAGCGCGGCATTCGTCCTCTCCAACCGTGAAGAAGGAAATCAGTCCAAGGAGTTGATAAGTGGACCGGATCACGCGAGCGATGGCAGACTCCTTCAACCCGAAACTGGCCATGAATTCCGCCGCTTCCTGCTCGCTTAGCTCGGCGAGCTCGGATTCGACGCTGCCGCAAACCGCAGTAACCGCCGTCCGGGAGCGCCGCTCGAGTCCCGCGGAGGCAACGAAGCCGTCCGCCGCCTCCGTTCGGGCGGCATCTTTCTCGTCGAGGTTCAGCACGTGGAGCACCGGTTTTTGGGAAAGGAAAGTGAAACCCCGGATGGCGCGCTCTTGCTCCGGCTCCAGGACCAATTCCCGCAAGGGTTGTTGCTTTTCCAGGGACGCCTTGCAAAACTGCAGAACGTGAAGCTCCTGTTCGAGCGATGGCTCTTTTTTTTTCTTCACGTCCTTTTCCAAACGTTCTAGCCTCTTCTCAGCCACGGCGAGATCGGAAAGAATCAGCTCAAGCTCCACGTTCTCGATGTCGCGGGCGGGGCTGAGCGTGGCGCCTTCACTCCCGGAAAACCTCACCACGTGGACTAATGCTTGCACCTCCCGCAAAGCGCTGCTTTGCGGACCGGCTCGCAGCAAATCGATGATGCTGCCCGGGGTATCGACATACTCAACCGTCGCGGGCACCGTCTTTCGCGGATTGAACATGGCGCTCAGCCGATCCAGGCGAGGGTCCGGCACGCTGACCACGCCAAGGCGCGCTTCGGGCTTCCCCGGCGCGAAACTTGCTCCGTGGGCCCGAGTCATGATCCGGAACAGGGTGGTTTTTCCCGCCTGCGAAAGACCGATGATTCCCGCTCTGAGCAACTGTCGCCTCTTGGTTTCCTGACGTTCAACTTACTAACTCGAACAAAATTGAGTCTATCAAATGCCTCAGTTTCGCGCGCGTACCGCCGCCGTCGCAGCGGCAAATGCCGGCAAGATGCCGGCGCTACACCGCTTGTCGGGCCCCAAAATCAGATGGCCTGTCGTTCCGACAGCATGCGCTGGTGCAGGATGCGGGACGCCAGGATTCCGCCTTGGTGCTCCCGGTAGAAGATCGCATGTTTGCCCTGCTCCATGCGCCGCAAGGTAAGCCCGCCTACGCGGGCGGCAGAGAGTAGCCCACGGCGCAAGCCGTGGGATCGGAAACCGCGTTAGAATGTCCCAAGCCCTGGAGGGATGACAGACCATGCCTCACACTTTTTCCAATTTGTTGACTCACTCACGTCATCACCTTTCTAACGCCGAACGGGCTTTTGTACGGCGAGCTATCTCTGGGAATAGCTTCTGCCGCCCCGTCCGGGGCTCCTGAACCGAGCTATTCCCCGTCCCCACGGCTCGCGCCGTGGGCTATTCTCTACCGGCCCTCCGGGTCTAATTCGGCGTGGGCGGCTCGACGTGCTCGATGACGAACACTTCAACGGGACCTTTCTTCGGTTTTACGCGGGGCAAAGCCGCACCCAGCGCGTGCGCTGTTGCCGGCGACCTTCTCTAGCCTGCTAGAATAGAGTTTTTCATCATGGCTCAGGAAGCTTATGACAACGCCCATCGCGTGGCCGGACAAGCGATCGTTCGCCTTCACGATTTTCGACGACCCGGATTCGCAAACCTTTGAAGCCAGCAAAGCCATCTACGGATTTCTGCAGGACTGCGGCTTCCGGACAACGAAGGGCGTATGGCCCAATCGCGCAACCCGCCCCCCTTCGGATCACGGCATGACTTGCGGCGACAGTCGTGAGTACGTGGACTGGCTGGTGCACCTTCAGGGCGCGGGCTTTGAAATCGCGCTCCACAACGCGACCTCACACACTTCCACTCGCGCCGAAACGCTCGCCGGGCTTGAGCAGTTCGCAAAATATTTCGGCTGCTATCCGGAATCCATGGCCAACCACTACTTTTGCCAGGATACGATCTATTGGGGCGAGAATCGGGTGACGGGCTCCCGTCGCTTACTCTATAACCTCCTGACGCGCGGCAAAAACCGGAATATTTCCTACGGACACGATCCGAAGCATCCCTATTTCTGGGGGGATGCTTGCAAGGAGAAGGTCAAATATGTGCGCAACTTCGCCTTTGCACATCTCAATACGCTCGGGGCATGCCCGGCCATGCCTTATCACGATCCCCTCAAGCCCTACGTAAACTACTGGTTCGCTTCATCGGAAGGGAGCAAGGTCGAGACCTTCCTGAGGCTCGTGACCGAACGCAACCTGGACCAGCTTGAGGAAGAACGCGGCGCCTGCATCATGTACGTCCATTTCGGACACCGCTTCTTTGATAACGGAGCCATCGACCAAGGCTTCCGTGCCATTATGCAAGGCATCGCCAAACGCAATGGGTGGTTTGTTCCGGTTTCCACGCTTCTCGATTTCCTGCTGGCGCAGAAGACGGTCTCTGATATCTCCGAAAAAGAACGAGCGCGGATCGAGCGGAGATGGCTTCTCCACAAAGCGCGGTTTGGAACCGCGTAGCGCCTGGTTCTGCCTATCCCTCGCCATCCGGCTCTTCGCGGCCGCCGGCAGCAGTTGGCGCGCCAGCCTGCAAACGTCCAAGGACACGCTGTTTCATGTCAACGGCTCGCTTCACCTCCCGCCGCATCACTTCCAGGAAGCGGTACCGTGATTTCCGCATCCAGGGAATAGAAATTGGCCGGCCGCCATATTTTTCTTTGTATTCGCCGCCGCCGCCCCAGTCAAAGATCTCGATCCCGCGCCTTTTCCAATAGCGCATCGCATACCAGTGCAACGCCTCGTTGGGCCGGAGGTGCTGGAAGTGGCGGAAGCTGGCATTTCCCCAGAACTGCGCCACTTTGTTCATGCCAGGATAAATTCCGCTTCCGGCCGGCTGCCCTTCCGGGCCACGCGCACGAATGAGAAGCAGGCGGCCTGAGGGCGCAAGGTGGCGGATGAGCGATTTCACTCGCTCCACATTGTACGTAGGAACGAGATCCTGTTTGGCAAACACATCCTTGAGCTGCTCGTAATATTCCACGGCGAAAGCTTCGTCGGTCGCCTCCTCGATACGCACCCCGCTCTTCTCCGACTTTCGAATGCAGCGCCGGCAAGCGCTGGTCATGCCGCTAAAAAGCTCTTCTTCGGTCTTAGTGAGATCCGTTTCATAGGACGCGTAGACGCCCGGGGCAAATCCCAGCTCCTCTCCATCCCCTGCGTGGAAGCTACGGTCCGAAACCTCGAGATGGAGGCAACCTAGCTCCTTGAAAGCGAAACCTTCCAGCGCCCGCAGCGCCTCCTTGCGGGAAGCGCCAGGGGCCAGATTGAAGCCGATATAGGGAGTGGTCCAGCCGGGCAAGCTGCTGCCGAGAACGCGAACGCCCAGCCTGCGGACGATGAGACCGCTAAAATAGCCGACTCGCGCCGAGCCTTCCCGCACTTCAGCGACTACCGGCTCGGCGCGCTGCGTTTCAGCAACGAACTCCAGCCATTCCCGCGTCTGGAAAACCGTGCGATCCTCGAATTGATCGAGGACCTCCCAATTCACAGCGTGGAAGTCAATCCTGTAAAGCTTTAGCACAATGCCTCACTAACCGCTTAATTCCGGGCGCAATTGTAGCGGCGGGTTTACCCCGCCATCAAGAATGGCGGCATAAAGCCGCCTCTACGCGCCCGAAACGGACGGATTACCTGCCTCAAAAGTTGCGCGGCAAGCCATCGCCGTCGGCACGGATCAGGTGAGCTCGCATCTTCGTCTCCGCGAATGGGGATAACAGTTCCGAGAGCTTCGGGGAGGCGGCAAAGACAAAATTAGACGGCCCTTCAAAAAAGCCCGAGTCCTTAAAAGCGCGCTGCCACGCTTCATGGCTTTGATTTGAAACCACCACGTCCATGCCCCGCTTTTCCAGCGCCCAAACCGCGGCGCGAACCACGGGCAGAACGTCCTCCGGGGCGGCGAAGCAATCGACGACTGAACCCACGCGCAAGTTTCCAAACCGGGGATTCTTTCGCCGCTCGCTTACCACCGCCCAGCCAAGAGTTTTGGATCCGCGGGCGATCCGCAGCCGGATGAGATGGGCTTCAGCAGGAGGATAGAGTGTGCGCAGCGCCTCCGCGCTCCGCACGGCGGTTATCGAATACGATGCTTTGGCGCGGCGCCAAACATCGTCTGCCCAGTCGCCAAATTCCACTACCTCTTCAACGGAGTAAGGGCGAGGCCGTTGAACCTTCATTTGCTTCCATCGTTGCGCCCCTTTAAGCGCGATCCACCCAACTCCGCTGACGGCGGCGAAATCCAGCAACGCGCGCCGCCACCTGCCGTGGCGGGCCGCCTCGATTTGCCGCAGAAAGGCGCGGGGATGCGCCACCCTGAAATAGAAAGGCGTCAGACAATCGGTCCACCGGAGCGCCCTCAGCATTCGGGGAAGCGGCTTATCATATCCATCCATCCCCAGGCAGTAGAGCAAGGGCTGCCGGGAAAGCGCGTCGCGCAGAGCAAGAATTCCAGTGCTTGAATACGCCCGGTTGATTGTGCCTTCCGAAAGGACGTGATGATAGTATCCGATCGACCGCACCTCACCGCCGAAAAAGAAATCCTGGTGCTTTAGCGCATAGCCCCCGCGCACCACATCGCCTTCCAGGGCCAAAAAAAACTCTTGATAGATGGCGCTGCCGTTGGTCTTGGGCAAGTATCGCGGAACAGGGTCCTCATAGAAGACCATATCTTCGACGGCGCCAGCGGCGCGGAGCCGCTTATTGAAGTCGCTCACGGCAGGCACGTGTCGCGCCGCGTAAGGAACAATGGCAATGGACATGGGCAGTTAGATTGCTCGCTGGCTTTCGGCACGTCCTAATGCTGTGCCCTGTTTTGAAAGGTCGTCGGGACCCCCTCACCTGGCGCTGCGCGCCGCCCTCTCCCGCAGGGGGGCGAGGGCAAGGGTTCTTTTCAGAGCTGTTCCGTATTCCGTATGCCCGATTCCCTGTTCGCTATTGGTGCGCGGGGGGCGGTACTGTTTCCAAATATTCCAGCAAGAGCTTCGCCTTTGTATAAACCCAGGCGATCCGGCGCCCGCCGAATGCGGTGGCGGGAACCGGCGCGCGCACAATCACGCTTCCCACCGACCGGCTATATTCGAGTTGCTTCTTCAGGTCGTGAGTTTCGTAACACAAATGATGAAAGCCGCCGCCCTTTCGCAAAAATTTCTCAACCGGGGACCCTTCCGCCGCAGGCTCGACGAGCTCTACGAGAGCGTCGTCCGGAACCGGCCCATTGAGAAACGAAACCCGCACGCCCTGGAGAGGATCCAGGATAATTCTGCCATCCCAGGCTCCCCCAATCGAGCGTGAAAACTCTTCAGCAGCCTCGCCAATGGAGCGCACGACAAATCCAACGTGGTGAAGACGTCCGCTTGCCATCGTCGAGAAACTTGAAGAATGGTTGGCGAGAAACCGGTTCATGAGTGGGTGATGATCGCGGCAGTTGCGGGAACGCCGGCGGCCGTGATCCATACATTGATGCCCGCAAGGACGTTGAGGCGCACGGCACTCTGCGCCACCGAAGCTTTTCCGGTTGGACGGGCAGTGGCGCCGGATTCCAGATCTGCCGTTTCGGTAGTGGGTCAGTTTGAATTTGTAGCGGCGAGTTTACCTCGCCGGATGGCGGCCTAAAGCCGCCTCTACATCAAACTGACCCACTACCGCCATTTCTTACACCTTGACGGGCGGTGTATGGGGTTCTCCGGATTCAACGACCGCGCTCAGAATTTCGCTAAACCGGCTGGCGATGCGCGGCCAGCTATACCGGGACGCAAGCTCAGCGGCAGCGCGGCCAATCCTGCGGCGTCGGGCCTCATCCTGCAGCAAATCAACCACGGCGTTCGCAAAAGCAGGCGGACCATCCGCCAGAACGATGTCGTCGCCGTCGCGCACGTCCAGGCCCTCAGCGCCGATGGAGGTTGACACAATGGCTTTGCCCATGGCCATCGCTTCGAAAATCTTCAGTCGCGTCCCGCCCCCCACGCGCAGTGGCACTACGTAGACCGCAGCCTCACGAATGTAAGGGCGAACGTCTTCGACGCGACCCGTAACCTCGACCCCGAGGGTTTTCGCTGCCAGAGCCTGCAGCCGGGAGGACGGTCGGCGTCCCACCACCGATAATATTACCGCGGGAATGCGGCTGCGGATGAGGGGCAGGATTTCCCGGATTAAATACACGATGCCATCTTCGTTAGGGAAATAGTCCATGGTACCCGTGAAAACGAGGCGGTGGGCGTCACCGGCGCTGTCCGCTGGCTGAAAATAGTCGAGGTCAACTCCGGTGGGAATCACCGAAACCTTCCGGGAATCGGTCACGCCGGCGAAGAAATCCTGATCTGCCGGGGAGACGGTCATTACGTGGTCTGCGCACTGCGCGTAAAGGCGCTCGGCCCGGGCCATGGTGCGGTATTCGCGCCAGCATAACGCCTTCCAAAGCAGGTTCCTCGCCACCTGATAATGGCGCTGCCAGATTTGCGCCTCGACGTTATGCGTGAAAAGAACTTTGCGGCAGGGAAAATCCCACGGAATCACTCCGCCCGCAACGGCGAAATCGCAGACGATAACGTCGTATGATCCTGCGCGGAGGATTTTCCGGAGATCTCGGGCAATTCCGCCCTTGCAGAATTTGGCGATGGTATAGGGCCTGGTGGAAAGAAGGGCGCGTGCGTATTGGACTGCTTCGCCCAATCCTCTACGCGTCGAGACCCGCAACGGGTGGCATTCCACACGGTCGAATATTTTGCTGAGCTGGGGGTGGAGATCCTCGCCTTCGGACGCGTAGAACGTAAAGAGCGTAACCTGGTGAGTTCGCGCCAACTCCTTGGCGATATGAAAGCTGCGAATCCTGCCGCCCAAATCAAGCGGGACGAGACCTCCAGCCTTTACCCACAAGATTTTCATCTGAGACGGCGCCTACCAACAAATGCCCTCATAAGCTGCGCTGCCCTGGGGTCTGCCTGGTTTTTCCAGGTTCACGAGGTCAATAACCGTCTGCCCGCGGCGTAGATGCCTCTCAATTGCGTCCCTCGTCGCGGCGCGGGTACCAATTACAACTAACTCCGAGGTTTCCAACACTTCCGCGAGCTCGGTAGAGAGCAGCGATCCAATATGGGGAATCACCTCTTCAATGTATTGACGGTTGGCGCCCCCCAACCTTGCGAGCGAGACGCTAGGGTCCCAAATCCTGATCGTAAGCCCTTCACCCAAAAGATGCTTCACCAATTGCACTTGGGGGCTCTCCCGCAGATCGTCGGTGCCGGATTTGAAACTTAAGCCGAGCAGGCCAACCTTCTTTTTGCCGGTCCGCAGAACCATCTCAATAGCCCGGTCGATGTGTTCTTCATTGCTGGGCAGGACGGACTCCAGAAGCGGCAAATGCAAGTCTAATTCCTTGGCGCGATAGCCGATGGCGCGAACGTCTTTCGGCAGGCACGATCCACCAAACGCAAAGCCGGGACCAAGATAGACAGGCGAGATATTGAGACGAGTGTCGGAAGTAAAAATTTCTGTCATGGCCTGGGCGTCCACGCCCAGCCGCTTGGCGAGCGTACCGAGTTCATTGGCAAAGCTCACTTTGACGGCGTGAAAGGCATTGCTGGCGTATTTCACCATCTCTGCGACCCGGATTGATGTCTCGTGCACCTTGCCGGGCGCCCAGCTATAGAGTTCCCGGAGAAACACCAGATCATCCGGGCGGTCAGCGCCGAGAACGGTGTAGGGAGGATGAAAAAAGTCCGAAACCGCTGAGCCTTCGCGCATGAATTCCGGGTTATAGACCACCGCGAAGTCCTTACCCGCTCGCTTTCCGCTCGCTTCTTCAATCCGGGGTATCACAACGGATTCGGTGGTTCCCGGTAAAATCGTACTGCGCATCACCACGCAATGGTATGCGCTCTTGCGCTTCAGCGCCTCGCCAATTTCCCGACTGACGCTCTCGATGTGGCTTAGATCCAGTTTGCCGTTGCGCAGGCTCGGCGTTCCAACGCAAACAAAGGAGACCTCCGTTTCGCTCAATGCGGTGGCCACGTCCGTCGTGGCGCGCAGGAGGCGCGCTTGATGCGCGCTGGCGACGAAACCATCCATCTCGGCTTCGATGATGGGGCTGCGTCCCGAATTGAGCAACTCAACCTTCGACGGATTAACATCAACTCCAATGACCTTGTTCCCTTTTTGGGCGAAGCATGCCGCCATGACCGAGCCGACGTAACCCAGCCCCAAAATGCTTATTGAATGCGTCCTGGAATCCATACCGTTATGTGGTCCGCCGTTACAGAGAAGGTCACTCAGCTACTCGCTGTCCGCTATTGGCCTTTCAGCAAAAGCTTTTCCGCGCGGTCTCGCGCCTCGATGTGGTAAGACCAGGCCCGTACCCCCTCGGCACCAGTACCGCACGAGCGCAAGATTAGGAGAGGTATCGCGCCGCCACGAAACATCGTTGTCCCGGCGGCGCGAAACGCCTTGCAACGATCGGCAATTCAAAAGTATACCATTAGCCCAGAACGCCTAACCTTGAGGGCACCCTCCGTGCGGCCGGTATTTCCTGATGGCCGGTGACGCGCGCCGTACTTCTCCGCCTGCCGCGCAGAACTGCGCAACAACCTTGATCATTTTCCACATTGCTGACCGGAAGCCACACGTCGCTGCCCCTCGCAAGATTGGCCCGGATTACTTAGTTTTCCTGATCATTCCGCGCTGGTCGCACGCAGTCAGCGAGGTGGCCTCTTTTTCTAATCTTCTGTCCTTTGTTTTCTATAACATAACAGCTTCGTTCGGTAATTTTGGGCGTCTTGGTCGGCTTTGGAGCGCAGAATCCGGCTCGGATCACTGTTCGGGAGAATACTGAGTGTTTCCCTAAGGGCTGCGGCAAGCTCGTCGCGCGAAGCTTGATGGAGATCCTGAAGCTTCTCGAAATTGCCGATCTCACCGTCAAGCAGGGCCAGGAATTCAGTGCGATATCTCGGGTTCGCGTCGTGCTGCGAGCAGTCGGGAGCCGTTTTCTGGCATTCTCGATAGCACGAAAGCACGGCGGCGCCAGCCAGACCCGGATGCGGGCCATAGACCGCCTCCAGCCGCTTCAGGCCAGCCTCACTGAAGCCTCCGCTCTCAACCGTCTGACGTGCCGCGCGCATTATCCGTCACGGGGAGCAATGCGGCTCCCCATGCGGAACAAGTGTACATGAGCCATAAAGAACAATGGAGACAAATGAGACACTTTCTTTGAAACAAATGAGCCAGGGATCCCGGCTTGGCTGGGTCAAGAGAGAATACGAGCTGGGTCCTACCGCGTTCGCTTCCGTTTGCTTTTCTGGAGGGCGGCGGAGCCGCAAACATGCGGACTGAAGCACAAAGCGAGCGGCTTTCCACACAGTGCCCGGCCCACTTTCGGTGGGTCCATAGTGCCGGAAACTTCCGCTGCCTTTACGCGGAATCAACAACTTGCGTGAAGTTTCTGGAGAGCAGGCGGCGATAATGTTGTCGCACGATCGCGCTTCAGTGCCGCTTGATGAACGTGCCCGTGTTCAGGTCGGAGATGGCCTGACGCAACTGTTCCTGTGTGTTCATCACAATGGGTCCGTACCACGCAACGGGCTCCTCAATCGGCTTGCCGGAGACCAGCAGAAACCGGATGCCCGCTTCGCCGGCTTGCACCGCAAGCTCATCGCCGCGGTCGAATAGCACGAGGGAATGATTCCTCGCGTCGTAGACCGGCGCTGCCTCAGGGTTCAGAACTTGGTCGGTGAGCACGGCGCGAGGCTCTGAGGCGTCCCGGAAGGTGCCGGCGCCTGCAAACACATAGGCAAAGGCGTTGCGGTCAGTCTCGATCTTCAACCTTTTGCGCTTGCCGGCTGGCACCGAAACATCCACGTAGCTCGGATCGGCCGCCACGCCTTCTACCGGGCCCCGTTTGCCCCAGAATTCTCCGCAGATCACCCGCACGCGAGTGCCGTCGTCGTCGGTGACTTCCGGGATGGCGCTCGACGGAATATCCTGGTATCGCGGATGGGTCATCTTGAGCGATGACGGCAGGTTCGCCCACAATTGAAAACCTTGCATGCGCCCTTGCGAATCGCCCTTGGGCATCTCCTGATGCAGAATGCCGCTGCCGGCTGTCATCCACTGCACGTCGCCGGCCGTCATTTTACCTTTGTTGCCCAGGCTGTCCCCGTGTTCCACTGAACCGGCCAAGACATAAGTAATTGTTTCGATGCCGCGGTGCGGATGCCACGGAAATCCGGCCAGGTAATCCTCCGGGTTGTCATTGCGAAAATCGTCGAGCAATAGAAACGGATCAAAATCCCGAGTCTGGCCGAATCCGAAGGCCCGCTGCAGCTTCACGCCCGCGCCTTCGATCGTGGGCTTTGTTTCGATGATTCTCTTAACTGGACGGAGCGACATAGCTTCCTCCTTGCTATACGAATACCGCTAGGACTTTGATGCGTCCTCGCGACAAGAATTTCACGCTTTTACAAACTGCAGTTCGAGACTGACGGTTACATCGTCTCCCACGAGGATCCCGCCGGTTTCTAACGTAGCGTTCCACGTCAAACCAAAGTCTTTGCGATTGATCTTCGTGGTTGCCGCCAGTCCGACGCGAGTATATCCCCAAGGGTCTTTGGCCGGAGCCGACGGTCCATCGACGGTGAATGCGACGCTTCGGGTAACCCCGCGAATCGTCAAGTCGCCTGTCACCTCCAGTTCGCCATCACTCTTGCGGGTGATGCGCCTGGATGCAAAGGACAGGGTCGGGAACGTCTCGACGTCGAAGAAATCCGCGCTCTTCAAATGGGCGTCACGCTGCGGCTCGTGGGTGTTGACCGACGCTGCGTCAATGGAAGCCTCGACGTGAGACTGAGTTACATCCGTATCATCCAGGCGTAGCGAACCCTTGATTCCGCTGAATCGGCCTTTAACGTTCGAGATCATCATATGCTTAACTTTGAACTCAGCCACGGAATGGGCCGGGTCAATGTTCCAGGTAGTCACTTGCGGTGCAACGGTTGTGTTCATGGTGATGTCTCCTTTCATTCCGATTAGATGTGTTAGAACGATAGTCGTTACACCGAATATTGAGACGAAAATCAAGCCACCTCGCCGCGCGCCGCCCGCAACAGGTCCGTCAGCTTTCGCAATCGCTCCGGGCCGAGATGCCAATTGCTTGCGATGCGCCTCCAGCACGGGTCGGTCAAGCCGAGCCAGAAGCCTCAACCCCTCCGGCGTGATCCTCGCCAGCACCATGCGTCGGTCCTTGGTTTCGCGGCAGCGCGAGATCAGGCTCCGCTTTTCCATGCGGTCGAGCAGCCGTGTGATATCCGGATCCCGGGTAATCATGCGGCTTACGATTTCCCCGCGCGGGAGCCCCTGCCTTGAGCCGCGCAGTAGACGAGTCCTCGAACACCGGAGAAGCTACTTCGAGGCTTCCAACGAACCTAAACACTCCAGTCAGGTAGCAGAGAAAGTAGTCACCGGGCTTGATCTTTTGGGCGGTGACCCGTCGGCTTTCTCGAAATCCAGAGACAGAAGCTCCCGCAGCGATGAATTCTTTCCAGGTAGCTCCCGTAAAGACGTCGGGCCAGTAACCGCGTGTGCTCATTCGAGTTGCTCCCGCACCGCGGGGCGAGAGGTGCCTGTAGAAACCGAGCCCTCCCGGCGTGGAATCTCAGTCCCTTCGTTGAGAATGTTCAAATAGCGGTGATACGTGAAGAGGCGGTGCCGTTGCTTGCCGGTGGTTTCGCGCACGAGGCCGAGCTTGACCATGTGCTGAAGTGCCTTGGCCACGGTGGGCGCAGAAAGTGAGAGCTCTTTGGCAGTTGCCGGGATTGTAATGATGGGTTTCCGCTGAAGGTGCTGGTGAACACGCAGAACCGACACAGCGGGCCGGCCAAGCTGCTCGATCCGGCGCCTGTCGCCCTCGATTAGGTCGAGAATCTGGCGCGACGTGTCCGCCGTCTGCTGCGCAGTCTCCCTTACGCCCATCAGAAAGAATTCAAGCCAGGTTTCCCAATCCCCATGCGTGCGAACCCGGTCCAGCAGCTCGTAGTATTTCTGCCGGTTCATCTTGAAATAGAGGCTGAGGTAGAGGATCGGCTCGCGGAGTATGCTGGCGACGCAAAGCAGGAGCGTAATCAGCAACCGTCCAAGCCTACCATTTCCATCTAGGAAGGGATGAATAGTTTCGAATTGGACGTGAACGAGAGCGGCCTTTACGAGAATCGGCAAGTCTTCAGGCTCGCGGTGCAGGAACTTTTCGAGCGCGGCCATGCACTCCATCACTTTCTCAGGCGGAGGCGGAACAAATGCCGCATTGCCGGGCCGTGTCCCGCCGATCCAGTTTTGCGTGGTTCGGAATTCACCTGGGTGCTTTTCGCTGCCCCTCCCTTTGGACAAGAGGACATTGTGAATTTCCCGCATGAGACGCAGGGATAGCGGGAAATCTTTCCGCAGCCGGCGCAGCCCATGATTCATCGCCGCGACGTAGCTTGACACTTCTTGAACGTCTTCCAGACGGACACCGGGAGTTTCGGCGTTTTCAAACAGCACCAGGTCGGCAAAAGATGATTGCGTGCCCTCGATCTGGGATGAGAGCACCGCTTCCTTGCGGACGTAGAGGTAAATAAACAGCGATGGATCAGGCAAAATCGACGCAAGCCCGTCCAGCCGCCCGAGCGCTTGGTTCGCCTGCTCTAGGAGAGGCAGAAGAGGCTGGAGCGCCAACGGTGGATCGGGAGGCAGCGGCGGAGGCACATAGGCTCGGACCGATTCGTCCTGGAAGGATCTGACAACGTAGGTTCCCAGGCGGCTCTTTGTTTTCGTCGGCATTGCCATTGCGAAAGGATCGTTTCGTTACAAATTCGCTAACGAAACTATATCGCCTTTCCCTTTCGTTATCCATGGCCGAGGGCAAAACGCCAGCATTTCGTTTCGGCTGAGATGCCGAACTAGCATCAGGCCCACAGGGAATAGGACAGGGCGGTATATCCTTCGGCGGGGCAACTTTGGAGCTCTAAATTGCACCCTCTCGACCGTCCGCATTAGGGCGAGCGCGTAAGTTCCGCCGATAGAAAGCGACTTCCCTGTCCCCGCCTGACGCGCAGACGCAATCTAGAACAGCCGCGCATGGTAGGCTGCTACGAAGCTCCCCATCAGTGCTAAGATTCCTGCCCAAAGGTTGCGACCTGCACGTAAAAAAGTATCCAAGTCCTGTTGCCAGGCCTCTCTGCTTCCCTCCGCAGGTTGTTAAATTCTCTATCGCCAAGCTTTTCGTCCGCCGGATCGTGCTCTCTCTGCTCCCTCCGTCTCGCTACTTCGGCGGTATTGCGAAAGTCCTTCAGTCTGTTCAGTTCACACCATATGCCGACACCAGCAGACGCTAACAACGCAGCGAGCGAGACCACTAATAGACGCATCGCCCAACACCCGGCTAGCTTGTTCTCCGTCGCTAGCGTTATCTCAAATCCCAGAGAGGCCGTAGCGAGGCCCAAGCTGAATTATTCGAATGGACTGCCATCTGACAAAGCTTCCTTTGCGAACTGCCATGTGTCGTCGCTTCGGCGTCCCGCCAGTGTCAATCAAACTGCACAGAGATTATACACGCGCGACACACCGAGGAGAGTCCCTTGCGACTCTTTGAAGATTGGCCCGGCCAACAGGTCGCTTCAACGGAACACCAGCAACACGCGGCCAGCAGACCGCTAGGCTACCGGAAAGCGTTCTCTACGGCGCTTGCACGAACGCCAGAGAGAACCCAAAGGGAATCTCTTGGCGACTTTCGGTCCAGCGGTGCCGCTGCAGTCGCTACCGACTTGCGATTTTACCAAGGCAGATCGCCAACGGTCTCGAACAGTTCGTCGAAGTCGCTGCCCCAGCCAGTTTTTCACTTTGACAGCATATGCTTTACGGTATATCTTATAAGTAATGGTCTGGAGCGTAGATTTCTATGAGGATGCGGAGGGAAGCGCTCCGGTCGAAGAGTTTCTTGACGGATTGAGCGAGGCGCAACGCAACAAACTGGTGGCTCTAATTGAAAAATTGCGGGAGCATGGCGTCAGCCTGCCCTTTCCCTATTCGTCCCAAGTGCGGGGAAAGTTGAGAGAGTTGCGGACAAGACTTGGCAAGACCAGATTGCGCATCCTCTACTTTGCAGATCTCAGCAGAACCTTCATCCTGCTACATGGCGTCGTCAAAAACACGGAAAAACTGGAGGAGTCGGATATTCAAATCGCTGAAAAAAGACTGGCCGATCATAACCAGCGTCTTAACACTTAGAAACCCGGAGAAACCATTATGCCTTCTCGCTGGACTCGCTATTATAACCATCTCATGGAAGAACCCAAGACCAAGGAGGAAATCGAAAAGGAACTTCAAAGCCTTGAGCTTGGAATTCAGATTGCCAGACTGCGTCAGAAGCAAGGTCTCAATCAGACCCAACTCGCAGCGCGGGCGGGGATGAACGCCTCCAAGGTGTCCATTATTGAGAACTCGCCGCAAAACCTGAGACTTGATACGTTAATTCGGCTTGCCCACGCTCTCAATGGAGAATTGAAAATTCAGTTGATTCCTCAAAAAGAGCAACACACGGTTGCCGCGGGCCGCAAACGCGAGTGAATGTAAGTGGGCCGGAATTGTGAGGCGAGAAGTACAGCCGCTCACGATGGTATTAGCTCGCTGAGTCCGCGCACAGGCCCGTACACATCCATCCTGGAACGACTTGACAACGTAAGTTCCGAGGCGGTTTGGCTTCGTCGGCATCGCCATTGCGAAAGGATCGTTTCGTTAGAAATCCGCTAGCGAAACTCTACCGCCTTTCCCTTTCGTTATCCACACCAACTTGCGAAGCGATATCTTTGCTTTCAGCGTTGAGGAAGAGAGGGCAAAGGTGATTGTGCTAGTGCAATTTAGGGCCGTATGTCGCAGACAGGCTTGATCGCCCATCAACGGGACTGCTGTCTGCCATGACGTTTCGCGCGCTCGTCTCTCCGTTGCTGCGCCGCCCCGTTAGTCGTTTTCCTCTTCGATTGGCTAGGGACGTAAACTCGTTTTAACTGAAGGAGGCCTTTATAGGGCGAGTGGACTTGCTCGTAGTGTTCGCAGAGGACCGTGCTTGCCGGGCGAGAGGTAGTCCACGCATCCGTCAGTGCCGCCCAATTCGAGAGGGATCCGCCATGGATTGAGAAGGTCCCAACCGCTGTCCCTGAGCGCCTGATCGATAAGTACCCGAGAGAATGCTTCTGGTTGGTTGGGCAAATCCCCCCTTGACCTCCGCCGGCTGTCCGTGCAAACACTGTCAAATTTCTGAGATTGTAACGCCGGCGTCGGCCTAGGGGTGCATCAGGAGTTACCACAAGCAGGTGTTCAATACTGCTGAGACCATACCAGAGGGGGAGTGCGTGGACTTTGAAAAGGTTGAGCTTCGACGGGATAAGCTGTACGAGAAAGTCTGGTCGACGCCAATACAGAGGTTGTCCAAGGAGTTCGGACTTTCGGACGTGGGACTTGCCAAGCTTTGTAGAAGACGCCAGATTCCCGTTCCCGGGAGAGGGTATTGGCGACGGCTGGAGACTGGCCAAAAACCCATGCGTCCTTCGTTTCCCGCAACGGATCAGCGATGCGATACGTGGACGGAACGGACATCGAGTCTGTGAATGCCGTTGGCGCGGTGTAGTATCGCGGCGATACTAAGGCGGTACCGAAAAGGAAATTGACAGATTCGCAGGGCAGCCATTGCTTCGAATCCCGCCTACGCCATAGCGATTCATTACATGCGCTACAACTCTTGTCGGATTCACAAGAGCCTGAGAGTAACGCCCGCGATGGAAGCAGGGATCACAGACCGTGTATGGACACTGCGAGAATTGCTCAGTAAAATCGGGCGGTAGGATAACATGGGACAGAAGCTCATGGTGGTTGCCACCTGTATTGTCGCCGCAAGCACGGTTGCCAGTTTCTTTGTGATCCTTTATTACTCCAAAAAACAGTTGGTCGCCTACCGCCTCTCTCTGTCCGCCGATACCGCACTTAAATTTGACGCTGCGTTCAACAGCCCTGCGTTCGAGAGGGCCCGGTCAAATGCTGCTAAAGCATTACTCGCCCACAGCAATGAAAGTGAAGCTGAGAATGTTTTCGATTTCTTTGACACAGTGGGGCTGTTTGTGAAGCTCGGTGCCATGAAAGATGAGGTCGCTTACAGCCTGTTCTTTCATTGGATAAATCTCTACTGGAGAGCAGGAAAAGGATACATCGGGTCAAAGCAGATGGACACTTCGAGCGTGTGGAGGGATTTCGGTGATCTCTATACGTGTGTCGAGGCTATTGAGCGCCGGAGAAATCCAGACTCGAAGGATTTGACCATGCCGGAGAATCATCTTCGGCAGCAGCTAGAGGAGGAGGCTCTGGCGTGAAAACGCGGGGGCCGAATACACACCTCGACATAAATCAACGCACTCTTAAGACACTACCGGAATTTCCGGCATTGTGATGACTTTTGGCGCACATTGAGGTACCGTTGCTGCGCCATTTGAGCCCACTTCGATGCGCGGACGGTGAACAGAAGCGGTTTTTGAGGCTCCTGACAGCGCAATTTTGAGTGATCTTTTAGCGTGCTTTAACGAGTCAATTAAGGATCACATCAGCGGGCTTCGGACGGCTCTAATAATTTTAGGGGATTGGGTTTTGAGCTTGGCCCGCATGAGCGTGCCCAAGAGACTTGGATGCTTGCCTCGGCTCCAAGGCGCGTATATTCTCTGGCGAAAACGCCGCTTGGCTTAACGGGCAGCGTCCTAACAGCCGCACGCTGACTCGGCTCACAACGGACAAGCGCGGCGGCATCTCTGTCAATAATAGAAGTGAGGGTGATGAAATGCGAATGATCACGGTTGTGTGTTGCACCTTGCTAGCCTCTACCTTGCTTTGCGCTCAATCCGGCTCCAACTCCAACTGGGATAGCACCTGGTGGAATGGCCTTCCCGAGGCGGTGAAGATCGGCTTCGTTATAGGGTGGACAGGGGCACGTGGCGCCACGGCCGTTGAAGAGTGCGCGAATGACCCCGCGCTAAGTGCGCACTTTTCTAGCTGCGTCGACAAGCAGTTCAAATTCCTTCAGATACCGAGCGATTACACGATGAGCCAGTTTGAGGACGGCAGGGACAAACTCGTTCCGGTCTGTGATTCGCAAACACTGGCCGCTTTAGCACATCCGACGAGGCAGCAAGTCCGAGGCTAACAGCAAGAGGGATTAACCTCCCCTTCGATTTGAGTTCATGCGAAAAACTTTCACGGCCGCAAGTATCGCCGAATATGCTCAGCTCGTATCAGAAGCCACCGACGGTTGGAGCCTAGATGAGCTGTGTCCGTGGTTCCGTGGTCATCAGAAGGCTTCGTGGCCATTGTGGCCAAAGTTTTACCGTCCCGATCAGACTGAGGCACGAGCGCTGGACGTTGAGCACGAGATCAGAGAAGAGTTCATCACTCGAGCCCCTATACTCTCTGACATTAAACCGGCCAACGAGTGGGAATGGTACTTCGTGATGCAACACTTCGGCGCCCCGACTCGACTACTGGATTGGACGGAGGGCTCGTTAATAGGTCTGTACTTTGCCGTCCGCGCGAACCCTGGCTTTCACGATTCCGCAGTCTGGGTGCTTGACCCGTGGTGGCTAAATGAACGGTGCCCGGAATTCGCTGCCGATGCCGTGCCCTCACCGGCGGCAATTGGGCTCCCCAGGTCTGACGATAGGAAAGCAGGGCGATGGCTTCCCGACAGGTTTTCCCGGAAGCAATTGCCAAGGAGCTCGCTCGCTGTGTATCCGACCCACCTCGCGGCGCGGATAAGCAGTCAGCGCTCATGTTTCACTGTCCATGGTTCGGACCGCGACGGCCTACAAGAAATTGCTCGCTTACGAAACACTAGGCTTGTGAAGATCATGATCCCGGCCCATGCGACTAGGAAAGTCGCCCGTGAACTTCAGATTTCAGGCGTCGATGAGACGACGGTTTTTCCTGATTTGGAGGGACTGAGCCGTGCGTTGATGCAAAAATGGCAGCCTAACGAATTGAAAATGCCGCACCGCAATGTTCGCACTCGCTTGGGTCCCAGTCGCATACACGGTGTCGGTGTGTTCGCGATCAGGCCGATCAAGAAAGGACAGGAGATCTTTCCCAACGAGCCGGATGAAGTGTGTTGGGTAGGAGGCGATGCCGTGCCAAAGCGTCCGAGGCAAATTCGCCGCCTCTACCATGACTTCGCAATCAGAAAAAATGAACGGGTTGGCTGCCCGCCGAACTTTGATCGCCTGACGCCCGCATGGTACCTCAATGAACCCGCCGCGAAGCGCACCCCGAACGTTTTTTGCGACGAATACTATTCGTTTCGGGCCGTGCGCAACATACGGGCGGGTGAGGAGTTGACCGTCGATTATTCAAGGTTTAACGACAGGGACAGCCTGCCTTCTTGAAGTTTTCAAGTGAACCAAGAGAGGCACCAACACGACTCCCACGCGTAAAAAGAGGAGGCCGGCAGACGCTAGCCCCAACGCCCATTTGGAGGCAATTATCTGCGCCCAGGGGGTGGAGCGTGCGAAAACCAGTTCGATCACTGCTGCTGACCCCGCCCTACGCCACAAATCTGATTCACAGTTCGGCTGATTCCGTGGGCGCTGTCCTGGCCGGCACCTCGCAAAACTCCATCGGTCGTGGCTTCGTTCAGCGCGAGCGTCACACGAGTAGACAGGCGGCGCAATCACGTCACCTAATGGGTGCGTTTTGGGGGGCTTCTCGATGGCCCTAGTAAAGGGATTGGGTTGCGAGCTTGGGCCGCACGAACCTGCCCAAGAGACTTGAATACTTGCCTCGGCTTTAAGGCGCGTACATTCGATAGTGGAAGTGAGGATAATGAAATGCGAATAATCACGGTTGTGTGTTGTACCTTGCTAGCCTCTGCCTTGCTCTGTGCCCAGTCCGACTCCGTCTGGGACGGCTCCTGGTGGAATTCCGCCCCTGCCGCGGTGAGATTGGGCTTCGTTATAGGGTGGTCAGAGGCACGTTACGAGACCGTGGCCGACATGTGCGATAACGGCGACACGTCCCGCTCAGGTCAAGCTCAGTTCAATGCCTGCGTGCAAAAAACATACAAGGCTTTAAGCATCCCGGCAAACTACACGTATGGGCAGTTTGAGGATGGCATGGATAGGCTTTACGCCGACTATCGCAATCGTCTCATACCGCTTCAATTCATTGCCGAGGAAGTCGAAAAGCAAATCAATGGAGAATCGGATCAGCAGATTGAGACCGGTCTTGAAGCGTACCGCAAGGCCGTACAGCAGACGCAGTCGCAATAAATCTGCCTGACATGTCTGCCGCACTTTGCTGATCGCTGAGCCTGCCTACGTCTAACGTGCGCGTGCGCGGATCGTTCCATGTGAGTCTCCCCGCCACCCCAGCGCAGGTGCTAGAAGGGTACTGTCTCTGCGCCGCGTGCTTCGCCGGCGAATGCTTTGACAACATAGGTTCCCAGGCGGCTGTTTGTTTTCGTCGGCATCGCCATTGCGAAAGGATCGTTTCGTTAGAAATCCGCTAGCGAAACTCTACTGCCTTTTGTTTTCGTTATCCATGGCCGAGTATAGCGTGGCATCGTTCCTCTTCTGGCGACAATGCTGAACCTGGATTCGGCTTCGTTCGGCCACGAGGAATAGGCCGGTGCGTGGAGCGCACTCGAATAATTATTCGACTACATCTTAGAAGGGTCAATCCGTGATTGTGGTGCGGAGGGCGGGAATCGAACCCGCACAGCCCTTGCGGGCCGAGGGATTTTAAGTCCCTTGCGTCTACCAGTTCCGCCACCCCCGCACATCGGCGCCGAAGGACTTGCCGTCGGATGTTCCATCTCGCCCGTATCTAGTGTAGTAGAAATTGCAGAAACGGTCAGACGTTCTGACCCCTGGACGTTAGCCAACGCCTTTTCATCGCTTATGCCCTTCATTACGAAGTCCGAAAATATAAAGTTTCTTAATATTATCTTAATAAGAAAGAAATGCTGTATAGCCTAAGATTCAACTTATGGCACGATGGCTTCTTCACCATCCGTGGATCGTCATCACTTGGAGCCTGTTGATGTGGCTGGCAGTGGTGTGGCAAGCCAAAGCGGGGCACGAGGTAACAGCATTGTTCGTAATTAGTGCGAGTCTTTGGTGTACGGGCAGCGCACTGCGGCATTGGTTGGGAAGTCGAGGGAAAAATCAATTGAAGTGACTTATCCAGTCCGACTATTCGCACACACGCTGCTGCTTTCATAAGGCACGATCCAAGACCCAGTTACTTACCCGCACGGCGAGCGACAGTATAACGCAGAGGATCTCGCAGGGCATACGTGGACCTTTTCGCGATCGGTGGCGGACATGGATTCGGAGCAGACTCCCTATCGAGCGGGCGCCGTTTCTGTCTAACGGCCGCGGGTAGGATGGCCCGTTGGTTTATATTGAGCGACATAAGTCCGCAACGGCTATTTTGTCATAGCGCCGCTCTATGAGCGGCGAAATTCGCCGGTCGCAGACCGGCGCTACAGCGACCGAGCGTCGCGGACTTATGTCGTCGTGTATAGTTGTGGCCGGCATGCCGACCTGAAGGTCGGCGCTACTACCGCGCCGCCCGTTCGTCAGTTATGAGATGCGAACGGAGGGGAAAGTTATTGTGGGAATGAATAACATATTGGGGCAAGGCGAGCCGCGTGATCGCTAGTATGACGCGCTCTGCCTTGGCTTGCTTATTGGGTTTCTGTTGCGAGGGCGCGAACGTTCAAGGCTGCCCGGCCCGGAAATTCTGCCACCGGACCGAGATCTTCCTCAATTCTCAGCAGTTGATTGTATTTGGCGACGCGGTCGGTGCGGCTGGCCGAACCCGTTTTGATCTGGCCGGCGCCAAGGCCGACGACAAAGTCGGAGATGAACGTGTCTTCGGTTTCCCCCGACCGATGGGACACCACTGAGGTGTAGCCATGCCGCCCAGCGAGATCCATGGTCGCCATGGTTTCCGAAACGGTTCCGATCTGATTCAATTTAATCAAAATGGAATTAGCGGCGCCCTCCTCAATACCCCGCTCCAGCCGGTCGGTATTGGTGACGAAGATGTCGTCGCCCACCAGTTGGATTTGCGAGCCCAATTCGCTGGTCAGGTTTGTCCAACCCTCCCAATCATCCTGGGCAAGCCCGTCTTCAAGAGAGATGATGGGATACTGGCGGATCCACTCGGAGTAAAGCTTAATCATCTCATCGGAAGATTTCCTGGATTCATCGGACTTAAAGAAGACATACTTTCCATCTTGATACATTTCACTCGAGGCGGGATCGACAGCAAGGCAAATATCGTGACCCGGCGAATAGCCAGCCGCCTCAATTGCTTCCAGAATAAGCTCGACGGCCTCCTCATTCGACTTCAGACTGGGCGCGAATCCGCCTTCATCGCCCACCGTGGTTTGATAACCACGGTCCTTCAATACCTTCTTGAGGGTGTGAAATGTTTCCACACCCATTCGGAGGGCGTGCGAAAATGTTTCCGCGCCTACCGGCATGATCAGAAATTCCTGGAAATCCACGGTATTGTCGGCGTGCACTCCCCCATTCAAAATGTTCATCATGGGTACGGGGAGTCGCCGCGCCTGCAAGCCACCGAGGTAACGGTAGAGCGGAACGTGGGATGATATTGCCGACGCCCGGCAAACCGCCATAGAGACGGCGAGAATCGCGTTGGCTCCGAGCTTGCCCTTATTCGGCGTGCCATCAAGCTCCACCAGCATTCTGTCAATTTCGGATTGTTCGCTTGCCTCCTGTCCGCCCAGCTCCCGGGCGATGACCGAGTTAATATTCTCCACGGCGGTCAGCACGCCCTTTCCTTGATAGCGCTGTTTGTCGCCATCTCGCAGCTCGATAGCCTCATGCTCGCCCGTGGATGCTCCCGAGGGTACGGCCGCTCGTCCAAATGCGCCATCCCGTAGATGAACCTCCGCTTCAACGGTGGGATTACCTCGTGAATCCAATATTTGCCGTCCAGTGATCAGGTCGATAACTGCCAATCGAATTTCTCCTTTAGTGAATTAGCCTAACATTCTACTGAGATTCGGCGCGGCTGTCATTTCCGGTTTGCCGCGCAGGATCAGTCCTTCACTTTCGGGTTTGCGCGCTTTGTAGCGCCGACCTTCAGGTCGGCATTTGGCCAGATGCCGGGCGCTACGCGGCCGAAACTGAGAAGCTGTGAAAGAACCTGTACATCCTAACCACAAAGACACTAAGACATGGAGAAAAGCGTTTCGTTTTCAAGCTCTGTGCCTCGGTGCCTTTGGGGTGCGATTTATTCACACGTTCTGAGCCATTACGCATAGATCACTCAGGAACATCACCCCGCGCGGAAGCCGTCGGCAAAACGGCAAGCCGGGAAGCAGGAACGAGCTCCACTCCCTCCCGCTGGAGTTCCGGGAGAAATTGGGCCAGTGCTTTGAGTGTGGTCGGGTAAGGATGACCGATGGCAAGCGCAGATCCACGCCGGTCCGCGATCTGGCACAGGCGACGGAGTTGCGCGAGCGTGTAAGCAACCGTCCGCGTGTCATCAAGAAAGACCGAGCGGTAAAAGGACGCAACTTGATACTGGCGGGCGAGGCGGAGCGCCACGGAGCGGGGAGTGGTGAGGCTATCAATAAAGAAAAGATGCCGCGCGGCGAGCGCTCGCATTACGCTTGCCATCAGCAGAGCGTCGCCCGTTGCGCGGGATCCCATGTGGTTGTTCACGCCCGCGACAAAAGGAACGGATGCAAGGTCGCTCGTGATGATGCCGGTCACCTGCGCCGGAGCCATGCCCACCCGGAGTTCGTCTTGACTCACGTCAGGCGCCGAATCCAACAGAGGTTGCATGGGAAGGTGGAGCATCACCTCGCAGCCCGCGTGATGTGCTTCCTCCGCCACCTCGCGTGAATAGGGAAGGCGAGGCATTACGGAGAAGGTGAGCGGGGCGCCCATGCCCGCCAGCTCCCGCCCGGCCGCGCGGTTGTGCCCAAGATCATCGATCACGATCGCCACTTGCGTGATCCGTAGGACCTCTTGCAACTCAAACTGGAATACCGGCTCGCGGCGGACTTCGATAGCGATTTGGGAGCAGGCGCGAACCCCTTCTCCTTCCGTGGCACAGCTCTTAATGGCCATGCCCAGGTTCTCGCGCCGGGTTTCCGCCCTCACAGCGCGAAGAACGCGTTCGTAAGCGGGCGGCAACGCGAAAATATCGAGCGACTGAACCTCTCGATTGTGCGCCGCGATACCCGGCGGCGTCTTAATCCAGACGCCTTCTCCGCCGGCCCGCTGGATGAGGTGTTCAAAATGGGGTGTGATTTGGGCGCGGTCAGTGAGGAGGGGCGCTCGCGGGCGCGCTCGCCGCGGCGGATGACGAGGGTGGCGCACCCGCGTTAATTCGTACACGCAAAGCAGCGCCAATACAGAAATTGCTACTGCAGGTACGATCCAAAGATGGGCGCCTGGCCTCTTCTTTTTTTTCTTGCTGCGACGCCGTGTCAACGATCTCAAGCGGCCTTAGAGGCCGGGGTTTCCTGCCTGAGGACTTCAATCGCTCTCTGTAATTGAACGTCGCCGGGCGTGCCAAAATCCTTGGGCTGCACTACGGGCCCTCCGGCGGCTGCGACCTCACCAGGAGCGGGCACCAGGACGTTGGGCATGACGCCATTATCCTGGATGGCCTTGCCATCCGGGCCGTAATACTTGGCCACAGAAAGCAACAACCCTGAGCCATCGCCAACTGGAATCACCTTTTGCACTACCCCAACGCCAAAACTCGGATGCCCCACTACATCGCCGCGTTTGTCATCAAGTACCGCATCGGCAACAATTTCTGCCGGACCCGCAGTGGCCCGATTGATCAGAATGGCCAGCGGCATCGCGTAGGTGGTTCCCACAGGTACCGCGTCAAAATCGTGCCGCGGGTCGCGTTGGCCGTAAGTGTAAGTGATGAGACCCTTTGAGATAAAAAGGCTGGCCGTCCTTATTGCTTCTTCCGGCTCTCCACCCGCGCAATCCCGCAAGTCAAGAACAAGGCTCTCCGCGCCTTGCTTCTCAAGATCCGTTATCCTTGCTGAAATTTGGCCGGTTTCTCCCGTGTCGAAGGTGGCCACTCGCACGTATCCGGTGTGATTCGGTTCCAGACGCGCAACAACCGGCGGCTCAGGCAGCACCGCGCGCGTCAACGTCTTCTTCTCGGGATGTCCTTCCGACTGATTCACCACCCAAACATCCACCGTTGTGCCCGGTTCTCCGCCCAGCTTCCTCTCAATCTGCACAGCAGAGAGATCGCGAACCGGCTGACCGTTAATCCGGTCGATAAGATCGGCAGGCACAATGCCCACCTTGTCCGCCGGGCTTCCGGGCAATACCGAGACCACGGTGGCAAACCCGTACTTTTTGGAGACAAAGACTCCCACGCCGGCCGGGCCCGGATTGGGCCGTCGCATGTAGTCTTTGAATTGCTTCGGGGTGAAATAAGTGCTGTAAGGGTCAAGCGCCTCGAGCAGGCCCCGAATCGCCCCGCCGGTAACGTCCTGGAGGTTTGGCTGGGTCACGTAGTCGCTCTTGATGCGGGAGAGAACCTCGCTGTAAACGCCAAGGTCGCGGTAGGTCTCTTCATTCGACGTGGTGCCCTTGCCGAGCACACCTCCAATGACAATGTAGAAAACAAGGGCACACGAGGATGCCAGGATGACATAACGCAGACGGGATGACATGGGATTCTTCGACTCCTGCCTTATCAAGTTCATCAGTTAGTATAGCACGTGAGCCGCGGCTTGGAATCCGCTTACTCGTCCGCCCGGGACATGGTTTTCAGGACTCTCGGATCGGGATTCGGGCATGACGGCGGCTGCACCGCTAATCTTGCCGAGCATCGAGCCCCGAGTCCCGAAAACCGAGTCCCGGAGGCCTGCTCTTACTGCTGGTCTGGTGAGGCGGGTTGGGGCTGGGGCTTATGATGGTGGAAAACAGAAAAGAACTTTTTCAACACCCCGCCGGACTTCTTTTGAGGAGCCGGGGGCGTTGGTGAATTACCGTTCGCAGACTTTGCGGACAAGGTTGGCGCGGGCGGGGAGGGCTGGGCACCGGGCCTTGCAGGATTTGCGGGCGAGCTTTGCGCCTGCGAGGCTGGGCTCTTCCCGCCCTTAACGAAAGGCAGAATCTTCTTGATCCAACTGGTCAGCGATGACTCGGCCCCTCCGGAGACCGGTTGAGTGCCATCGATAAAGACATCCGCTTGCGTCTGCAGCGGGTTGTTAGCAGTTGCGACGGCAGCCTGAGCCCCGATCGGCGCCGAAATGATGCCGAGTGGTGGCACAAAAGGTTCCATGTCGTGGTAGCTGGGCAAAGCGCTCGCCTCCTTCATAAAATCCGTCCAGATGGGGAGTGCGGAGTTCGCGCCCAAAATGCTCAGGTCCTGATTGTTGTCGTATCCTACCCAGGCGACGGCGAGCAGGTTGGAGGTGAAACCGGAAAACCAGCCGTCGCGCAACGTTCCCGTCTTGCCAGCGGCCGGCGCTAAAAAACCGCGTGCCCGCACTCCTTCGCCGGTTCCGTGATCCACCACCGATTCCATGAGATTGACCATAAGATAGGCGACGCGCGGATCGAGCACGGTGCGGGAAACCTCAGGCTGCTGCCAAACGACGCGGCCTGAACTGTCCTTGACGGCCATGATGCATCGTGGGCTTTCATAGACCCCACCGTTGGCAAACATCGTGTAAGCGCCAGCAAGCTGGACCGGAGTCACCAAGTAAGAACCCAGAGCAATAGCGGGCGTAGCCTGAATCCCGTTGTCGATACCCACCTGCAGGGCCAAATCCCGCACCTTATCGTAGCCAATCATCTGCGCCAGGTTCACGGTGGCAACATTGAGCGAGAGGGCGAGCGCTTCCCGCACCGTCACCTGCCCATAGTACTCGTCCTTGAAATCGTGCGGTGAGTACGTGACGTTTCCGAATTGAAAAGACATCGGCTGGTCCGGCAAAATCGTGGCCGGCGTGATGAGCGGTTGGGAGCCGTCCACCGCGGAACTTAGAGCTGCGGCATAAACCAGCGGCTTGAATGACGATCCCGGTTGACGCAGCGCGACGGCATGGTTGAGCTGGCTGGCGCTATAATTTCTCCCGCCAACTAAGGCGAGAATATCGCCGGTATGCGGATCCAACACCACCAGAGCCGTCTGAGGCTCATTGGCTTGGGGAGGCGGAGAATTCCTCCCGCGCCGGGATTTGATCAGCTTGTCGACTTCGAGAATGCCTTTATGCAGCCCGCTGGATGCGGCGGTCTGAAGTTGCGGGTCAAGCGTCGTATAGATGCGGTAGCTTTGCGTCTGAAGATCCTGGCTGGGAAGATGAGCCAGCAGTTGGTCCCTGACCATGTCTACAAAATAAGGCGCCTCGCTCGCCCCAACGTTTCTTTGCGTCACGCCGAGCGGTGCCTCCTCTGCCTCGACGGCCTGCTCTCGAGTAAGAAAATGATTGTCGGCCATCAACAGGAGCACTTCATTGCGGCGCTCTGTGGCTCTGGCGGGATCCCGATATGGAGAGTAGAGGTTAGGCCCGCGAATCATGCCGGCAAGCAGGGCGGCTTCCGGCAGGGTTAAATCGCGGATGTCTTTGTTAAAGTACGTATCCGCAGCCTCAGCGAAGCCGTAGAGGGAAAAGCTGCCACGCTGTCCCATGTAGACTTCGTTCGCGTACATGCCAAAGATCTGCTGCTTGGTTAAACGGTGCTCAAGCAGCATCGCCAGGAGGATTTCCTCTGTTTTCCGCTTAAACGTGCGACGGGGAGTGAGGAAAAAATTGCGCGCCAGTTGCATGGTGATGGTGCTGCCGCCCTGAAGACGGCGGTCGGCGCGAATATCTGTGAGTGCTGCCTCCGCTATGCGAAATAGATTGACACCATGATGGGTGAAAAACCGGCGGTCCTCGGCGGAAAGTACGGCATCAACAAGCACCTTGGGGCAATCCGAATAGGATACGATCAGCCGTTTGCTCCGGCTGCGGCCAAACAGAGTAGTGATAACCTCGGGCTCGACGAGATACTGGGTTAGAGCAGTTCCATGCGTGAGATCGGTTATAGTGCTGATCTGATTTCCATTGAAAGTAATTGCCGCAGGCCCTTCCTGGTCCGGACCGTTTGCAAAAAAGGAGGCCTTGCCCGGGTAAATGAGCAGGCGGTTTCCTTCCATCTGGAAGCTGCCAACTCCGCCGCTAACCGGAGATCCCTTCGTGTAGAGCGCTTTACGGAGCCAGTCTTCCAGGGCCTGCGGCTCCGCTTGCTCGCCGGGCGCAACGGGGCGAGGCGCGGAGAGCACCAGCGACGTCCGATGAAAGATGTCGCCACCCAGCCGCTCGTCGACCATCTCGGAGAAGCGGACATAATAATGGAGAAAAATACAGGTAATGAGAACAACAAACAAGAACGCCCCAAGGATCGCCTCGTTTCGGCGCCTGCGGAGAAGGCGCCAGAGAAAAGCGCCAGCGGTTTGCGCGCGATGGGAGCGCCAATGGCGATTCGGGTTACGAGTGGTTGGCGGCAAAGTAAAACCGGCTTAGTAACGGACTTCCGGAGCGAACAGCAACGGTGATCTCATTCGCGGTGAACGCAACTCCCGGGCGCGCGGAAAACTGCTAACTGCCCGCGCGCGGTCACATCTATGTCCGCTTTTAAAGTTAGCGATTGTTCCCGCCAATATCAAGCGGCTCGTAAAAGCTTGTCTTTCTTGCTGTGGGTGGCGCAGCGCAGCCTTGCGGCCGCGACGAAAGCTATGGATACTCTGCCCTCTCCCTCGGGAGAGGGTGGACCGCGACCGGCGCTTTCTCCAGCCGGCGCGGGCCGGGTGAGGGGTTCGCCGAAAAATCTTTGCCAAAAAAAGGTTTTTACGACCTTGCAATGCAGACATCGCCGCATGTGCCATGTCTGCGACAGCGGAGGTTTGCAGACATCACAAAACGATGTCGGCGCCACCCGCCGTGAGAGTTTAATCCTTCTTGCTGTGGGTGAACCTTGCTGAAAGCTGATGGCTGATAGCTAATAGCTAATGACTGATCGCTGTTCGCTGCGTGGCTAACTTTCGCTACATTGGACGGAGGTTTCGTGCGTCGGGTTTTCCTGGTTGTGATCTTCGGCGTCTTGCTGCGCTTCTTGAGAATAATCACCCCACTTGCTCCCAATCCGTTGATAACCGAAGGTGATGTAGGGGGTAACTCTTGCCGTTCCCTTGATAGCCTCCGCGGAAACCAACGAGGGTAGGGCGAGCCCTACCCCTACGCTGCTCGCTTCCAATATGGATGCCGCAGGTGGTAGACCACGCGGGGGCGGGCCTTGCTATCCTGGTATAGACTTTCTCTCATCCTTCTTTTTTTGGAGCGGGCGGATTGTCGGACGCCTGATTGAATACATCAACTCTAGGGGATCAAGTGTTCGAGGCGCGGGTGAAGCTATTAGAAGTTCGGGCGGTAATAGAAGCGGTCCTTGAGCGAATGAGCGATCGGGCCTTTTCCTTTATCCGGCAAAACCGCCATCTTATTCGGATTCGGAGAGCGAACGGGGACACCGCGCGCCGCGTGCTGAAGGACGTAGTGCGGGTAGACCGCTCAAAACTGGAAGCGGCGACTGGATTACGCTGCACAATAGGCATTGCCATTCCGCTCACTATCGGCCTGGCGATCCACCGGCCGGTAGGAGCGGCGTTTGCCGCCGCGGGAGCGCTCGCGGTCGGCTTTGGCGCATTTCAAGGAGTGTATCGCAGCCGGGCCGCCGTGATGCTCTTTGCGACTGCGGGCATGGGAATCTCCGTTCTAACGGCGACTGTTGCAGGCCATTCGATCATCGCCGCGGTACTGCTCATCGGGCTTTGGGGATTCTGCGGCGGGCTGATCGTCGCCCTTGGCCCTGCCGCCAGTTTTATCGGCCTGCAATGGATTATCGCCTTAGCGCTGGTTGAAGGTTTTCCGGCGAACATGAAAGAAGCTGCAGCTCGGACGGTTCTGGTGGTGGCAGGCGGACTTTTGGAAACTCTGGTGGTATGCGTGTGGCCCTTGCGGCGCTTTCCTGCCGAAAGAAGGTCTCTTTCCTCCAGCTTCCGAAGCCTCGCTGCTTGCTCAGCGCACATTCCAGGAGGGGCGATTGGATCTGCCGCTCCTCAAATGCTGATGGACGCATATTCGGCCGCCGCCGACCCACAGCCATTTGTAAGCCGCGGCCAAGTGGGGGCCTTCCGGGCCCTTCGGGACCACGCAGAGCGGATCCAATCCAGTCTCGGCACGCTGGCTACTGGGCGCGCTCAATTACTTGCCGTCGGAGAGAACTCCGCCGCCAGGATATTGGAATCGGTGGCGTCCGCCGCGAGCAGCATTCTAAGGATGATTGGCGCCGCTCTGGAGGAGGCGCGGTCACCCCAGGACCCCTACGGGACCTGGCAGCGAATTGAGGCGCTCGCTGCCAGTCTCGAAAGACGCTTAAGCCATCCGTCCGCCCTGTCCTATGTTATTGCCGTATCCAATGTCCGCGCGCTTCTCGGAGAGCTCCGCGCCGCCTGGCGGCTGGCGCGGATTCCTGAAGGTGAGCGCGAGAAAATTGAAAGACGGGGATTTCGCCTGAATTGGACGCGCTGTGTTGAGCCCATCTCTGATGAATTGCACACCCTTTTGGCAAATTTCACGCTTCGATCGCAGGCCTGCCAACATGCAGGGCGGCTCGCGATCGCGCTCATGGCCGCAACCATCCTCTCGCGGGTTCTACCGGTGAACCATCCTTATTGGATGGCTGTTACCCTGGCGATCATCTTTAAGCCGGATTTCGACGCCACACTGGAACGAGGAATTGCCAGGATATCGGCGACAATTCTGGGGGCCGGAGCCACAACGCTGATCGTGGCGGTGCTGCATCCGGGCCCGGCGGCACTTTCCTTACTGGTTCTTGCGTGCGCGTGGAGCTGCTACACCATTTACCCTGCCAATTACGCCGCATACGCGATGTGCATCACCGGATACGTCGTATTTCTTGTTGCCTTTAATGGGGCGCCCCCTGTTTCCATCGCCCTGGCGCGCAGTACGCAGGCGGTGTTAGGAGGCGCTTTCGCCCTGCTTGCTTATATCGCATGGCCTGTGTCACGGCCAGAGAATGTTCGCGTTGCGCTGGCCGAACTTCTGAAGACTCAATGCCAGCGTGGTACCGCTGTGCTCCTTGCTTACGCCCACCCCGGCGAGTATGTTACATCGGCATTACACGAGTCAGCGCTGGCCGCGCGCCTAGCCCGATCCAACGCAGAAGCTTCCGTGGATGCGATGCTGGACGGAGATTCACAGAGGTCTTTGATCGACCCGCAACTCGCTCTGGGCGTTCTCGCTGCCGCACGCCTCTACGCCTTAGGCGCCATAACCCTGCAGGCGCGTCTGGACACGGTCTCGAACGACCCCATGCCGGCTTTGGATCCGCTGATTACCCAACTTGAACGCACTCTGGCTACCCTTGCCGCCTCGCTGCGCTCCGGCAGGCCCATCGCCCGGCTGCCGTCTCTCCGTGATCTCTACACTCAGATGACTCGCAGTTTTTCCGTGTGGGGAATTGCCCATCCCGAATCCCAGGGCTCGCCAAAACGCGCCTTACTCGTCTCACCGCACCACCAGGCGTTGTCCTTCAAGGCAGACTTGGTGAGTTCGGAGGCAGACCTGATGGTGGATGCCGTTAACACGCTCAGCCTCTTCCTCTCCGCACGGCCCAAGAGCGAGTTAGCCGGTTCTGCCGCTGAAATAGGGTTGTCGGCAAAAAGCGGGCGCGGGCGGTAGATTACCCGTCGATTTCACCGCGGATTATCAACAGACCAGTTTTGATGTAATATTCTGAGGTTGCAAAGGTACCGGTTGGATTCCATCTGAAGCCGGGCTGAAAGCCGTGGCGCAGTGGATCGAGGTCTCCTACGGCAGACGCTCCGGAGGGTTTGGGTTCCGGTTCAGTAGAAGCGCGCAGCGGGGAGGAAGATGAACGGGACCAGTTCCACGCAGTACAAGCGCAATCTCGAGGAGTTGCTGAATCTGAAACGTTCCGCTTGGCACAATTACATCAGGGCTGCCAAGCTGGAGAGTTTCTCCTGGCGTAATGCCCATAAACCCCTCCACTACCAGCTCAAGGCTTTTTTAAATTCGATGGTGTGGGTGCTCACCTACCTGAAGTACCGGTTTGGTATGCGGCACCCGTTCCCTGACTATTCCTCTGAGCGGGTGAAAGGAATCTATCCGCTGAGCGCTGATTTCTCCCCCAACGGCGCTGAGGAGGACGTCCGCGTGAGTCTTGCTGGGGACTGGGGAACTGGAACGCTGGAAGCCAGTCTCGTGGCAAACCTCATCCGCCGGTTCCGTCCCCATTACACCGTCCACTTGGGTGACATCTACTTTGTGGGGAATTCGAATACCGTGAGGGAGAATTGCCTAGGCAATCCTCACGGAAAGAAATTCCATGCGGTGACTTGGCCTAAGGGATCGCGCGGCACTTTTGCGCTGAATGGCAATCACGAGATGTATGCAAACGGCCACGCATATTTCGATGTCCTTCTTCCCAACCTCGGGATGCGCGCCGGATTGGGAAGCTTGGCGGAAGGACAAAAGGCCAGCTTCTTTTGCCTGAAAAACCACCATTGGGTCATCATTGCGCTGGATACAGGCTATAACTCGGTCGGCGTTCCGATCCTCGAACGAACGGCTTATCTGAAGAAAATACCGCATTTGGGCGGCGACTGCAGCTTGCCGCACGCTATAATTCGGTGGATCAGCAAAGAAGTAGCTCCGGAGCTGGATGGCAGGGGTGTTATTTTGTTGAGCCATCATCAATATTGTTCAGCCTTCGAGGGCCGCTTCATCAAGCCAGGCCGGCAACTCTTTGGGCTTGTTAGGAAACCTGTTTTGTGGTTTTGGGGGAACGAGCATCGGATGGCGATCTACGGCCCCACCCGGGTGGATGGAGGCATCGAGGCTTATGGCCGCTGCCTGGGCCACGGCGGAATGCCCGTCAATATCCACACCAAGGTCAGAGTGAACTCAAAGAGATGCCCCTTGGTGATCTATGATGACCGGCAATACCGCCGCATCTCCGGAACCCCGGTCGGATACAACGGATACGCGAACCTGCTTTTCCGCGGACGCCGGCTTACCATCAAGTATCACGATATCCGCCTGGAGGATAATGTACTGCTGACGGAGACGTGGGAAGTAAGTAATGGCACGCTTGTAGGCAAGGATATTCGGATCAACACTCCTGACCCGGGATTGATCCAGTTTCACCCGGATCTGCGTTACGCAATTGAGCCGCCGCTGCAGCATAAGCGAGGGCCGGTGTTGGTCTGAAAATCATCCTGCCCTTCCGCCTCGCCAACGACGGTGTTGAAAATCTCGGTAGAACCCCCTCACCCGGCGCTGCGCGCCGCCCTCTCCCCCAAGGGGGCGAAGGCAGGGGTTATTTTCATAACTTCGCGGGTGTCGCGAAGCGACATGACCGACCGATAAGCAATCTGCGTAGGAGTTTGAACCGTGCCCTTGGAATCCGAAAAAATCATGTTCGAAATTTACAAGGAGGCAGTTTACATGGGCCGGTACAAAGTCGTTTATTTCACCGAGCTCCAGGACCACAACAGGGAATATGAAATTAGCCGGGCAATTTCCGGCGAACACTTTTTCGATGGCTTTATTCGCGCTTTCCGGAAAGAGGAGGCGAAAGAGGCGATCGAAAGCGTGCTGCAACGCCTGAACTCGGGCGAAACGATGGAGGCAAAAGAAGTGGAGCGGCAGCTAAAACCATTTCTGGCTGCCTGAGTCCTGCTGTTCGCAAGACCTGATATCTGAAACCTTTCTTGAAATGCTTGGGAGAGAATCCTGTGAGCCACGTACCTACAAAGCTTCTCAGCCAGGTTGGCCACAAGAAGGAGTACGCATAACGACGTCATGCACCGCCGTGTCTTTCTGAAGAACGCCGCGCTGTTCGCCAGTTCTGCTAAATGGTTTCAAGGCGCGGAGGCTTTGAGTTCGCCCACGGCGCCGCTTAGCCGTTTTAAGCTGGCGGCCATTAGCGACGGCTTTTCGGAGGACTTCGAGAGAGCCCTGCAAATTATGAAAGGCTACGGACTCTCATGGGTTGAGATTCGTGACGTCTGGGGGAAATACAATACCGAGATAACGCGTGAAGAGATCAGCCGCGTTAAGCGCCTGCTCGATCAATACAACTTCAGATGCTCCGTAGTGGATTCGAATGTCTACAAGTGCGTCCTGCCGGGAACGAAGCCCATAATCAGCGAGGGGGGATCGTATCCCTACTCGGACCAGATGGACCTGCTGAAACGCGCCATGGACCGAGCCCATGCGTGGGGCTCTGACAAGGTCCGCGGCTTCACGTTCTGGCGCGTGGCGGAGCCGGAGGCCATCTATTCTCGAATCTCCGATGAGCTGGCCCGGGCTGCGTCGGTGGCCGAGAGCGGAGGCGTCCGCCTGGTGATTGAAAACGAAGAATCTTGCAACGCGGCAACCGGGCATGAGATTGCGGCGGTTCTCAAAATGACTCCCTCACCCAATCTCGGATACAACTGGGACGTGGGTAACGGTTACCTGCACGGCGAGGTTTCCTATCCCGATGGCTATAACGCACTCGAGAAGAGCCGCATTTGGAATATGCATCTCAAAGGGATGCAGTGTAGTCCCGGATTTAAGGACTGCCACGAAGCCTTCGCGGATGAAGGAGAGATCAATCTCGCGGGTCAAATCCAGGCGCTTTTGCGTGACCAGTATACCGGAACGATGTCACTTGAATGTGAGTTCACCGCTCCCGGAATGACCCAGCAACAGACTACCGAGCGTTCCATGCAGGGTTTGCTGCGCGTGATGAAAGAGGCCTCAGCATAATCATTTTCCCCTGTTGCGCGGATGAGCTAATTTGCTTAGGATCTGATTCAGCGCTTCCGCTGCTAGCGCGCTCGCGTGCCTTGAAGCGGGCGGTAGTCCGTCAAGCGCCTCTTCAATTTGGGATGCGGACACCGGCCGAAGCTCAGCGACAGGCTTTTCCTGAATCCATTCCACCAGCCATGAGCCACAGGCGATTGCGGGAACGCACCCGGCAACTTTGAAGGTAGCGCTGCTCACCCGATCACCGCACAACAGGAGCCACACCTTAAGCACGTCTCCACATACCGGGTTCGTAACTTCCACTGTCACGGTTGGCTGCTCAAGCTCGCCGGCATATCGCGGATGATGAAAGTGGTCCAGCACCTTCGCTGAGTACATATTCACTATTCTAAAGCTGAATACCCACAAGTTCTGTGTCCCTTTGCCAACGAGAAAGGCATAACGCTGGCCTGCGTCTTTTCGGATCCGGGGGAGAGGGAAAACGGCGGACTTAACTGACGATGGACGATCCATGCGAAGCAATGCTGAAGGCTTGGTGCGCGGGTTTTAGATACAGGGACTTTGAAGTTAATTTACAGGTTTGTCTGGATTGAAGGGTTGCTGCGCAGCAGTTAAGGTGTGAGTTGTGTTCTACCAACCCACTTCGAGGAGCGGCAATGGCAATTCATTTGGACGACGAACCCCGTTTAGTCGCCGAAGCCCGAGACGGAAACCAAGAAGCATTTCGTATATTGGTTAACCAGTACTATCGCAATATTTATAATCTCGTCCTCAAAATAGCAAGGAACCATGAGGATACGGAAGACGCGTTACAATGGGCGTTCCTGAAGGCGTACTGTAATTTGAATCAGTTCCAGGGAAATTCCCGCATCTATACGTGGTTTGTGCGCATTGCGGTCAATGAGGCGCTGATGAGGCTCCGTAAGAAGCGGGGCGAAAGGGAACTGCCGCTCGAAGAAGCGACCCAGGCGGAAACTCCATCCTTTTCACATTTCACGACGCACTGGAGCGACAACCCGGAGCAGCGCTATGCTCAAGTGGAGGCGCAGGAGATTTTGGATCGGGCGCTCGGCTCGCTTAGCCCCCGGCTCTGCAGAGCATTCCTGTTGCGTAACGTTGATGAACTCTCCATGCGTGAAACGGCCGAGGCGCTTGGGTTGTCCATCTCGGCTGTGAAGTCCCGCTTGGTGCGGGCACGGTCGCGGTTGCGCCTGCGACTCCGAACGGCGTTCCCGGCAGAATTTCCTTCCCGCGTGCGATCGAACACAATCCAATAGCAAAAAAGGCCAGAAGGGCCGAAACCTCGTAGCCCAGGGCGAAAGAATGTGTGAATAAATTGCACATCTCACCACAAAGACACTAAGACACGGAGCAAGGGGTTTTGTTGTCTAGCTTCGTACCTTCCGCCGCATAGTTTCTTGATACCGCAGGAGCGCCACGGGCACTCTCGCCGCCGTCCCCGTCAAATCCCAAGATACCGTCACAACTTCTCGACCGCCGTAACCATCTAAATTCACATCGGCAAATGACAAAGATATGAGAGAATCGGAATTTACTGTTCTGAGCAGGATCGTCCGATCTCCAATGCGATGAAACACGCGGGTTCGCGTTCCGGTGAACTTATGATCTCTGATGATGAGGCAGAATGTCTGCGTCCACGTTCCAGCGCTGCGCCTTAATCTTGCTCCTGACGTTCCCGGCTGCGCTCGCTGCACAAAGCCCGGAGGGGGCCAAAATTTTTCAGCAGAAGTGCGCGTCCTGTCATCAGAACGCCAGCACGAGCCATGCACCGCTTCCCGCCGTCCTCCACCAGTTGCCTCGCACGTCCATAGTTTCGGCTCTTGAAACGGGAGTGATGAAGATGCAAGGGGCGGATCTCACCGAAGCCCAACGACAAGCGGTGGCTGCGTTCCTTTCGTCTGTCAAGGTTACGGATTCTAAACCCGTGCAGGGTGGCTTTTGTACTGTTCGACCTGACCACCTCATTGACGATCCAGGGTGGAATGGCTGGGGCGCCGGTGTGAGCAATAGCCGGTATGAGCCTGGGGCCGTTGCGGCCATTGACCGCCAGACTGTGCCACGCCTTAAACTCAAATGGGCCTTTGGATTTCCAGGGGCGTGGGCCACCTTTGGCCAGCCTACGGTTTTTGGAGGCAGAGTATTTGCCGGCAGCGAAGATGGACACGTTTATTCGCTCGACGCCAAGACAGGGTGCATTTATTGGGTCTTTAAATCTCCTTCTACCGTCAAAACGGCTATTTCCGTTGGATTGGGGGGAGCGCTGGCATTCTTTGGCGACGTCGATGGCAATGTTTACGCTGTAAATGCCGCAACGGGTTTTCTTGTATGGAAAACCCGTGCTGACCCGCATCCCGCCGCGCGCATTACGGGTTCACCGGTGGTCTATGGAAGCCGGTTGTACGTCCCGGTATCGTCTGGAGAGGAAGGGGCGGCTCTTGACCCCAAGTATCCCTGCTGCACATTTCGGGGCAGCGTAGTAGCTCTGGACGCTCGTACCGGAAGGGAGATTTGGAAGGCCTACACGATTCCGGAGGCTGCGCACCTGACCGGACAGAAAAACTCCGCCGGCGCGCCGCTTTCCGGACCGTCCGGGGGATCCGTGTGGTCTACTCCCACGCTCGATCCAGGTCATCATGCGATCTATGTTTCGACAGGCAACAGCTATTCCAACCCGCCCAGCGCATACACCGACGCGGTGATTGCGTTTAGTACTGATACCGGCAAAAGGCTCTGGTCTCACCAACTCACGCCCGATGACGTTTGGAATAGCGGATGCATCGCGCCCGACAAAGCAAATTGTCCGCAGAAGCCGGGAAAGGACTTCGACTTCGGAGCGCCTCCCATTCTCCGGCGACTTGCGAACGGCCATCGTCTGCTTATCGTGCCGCAGAAGTCAGGCGTAGTCTATGCGCTTGACCCCGATCATCATGGACGAATAGTCTGGGAAACACGTATTGGCAAGGGAGGCCCACTCGGCGGTGTGCAGTGGGGAGGCGCCGTCGGGGAAAAACTCGCCTTCTTCCCGCTCTCGGACTGGGACCCGATTGACCCGGCGAAAGGGGGCGGTTTATTCGCTCTCCAGATCTCAACAGGCAAGAAGGTGTGGTACACGGCGCCGCAGCGCCCCGACTGTCTCAAAGAAGTCGGCTGCGATGCAGCCCAGAGCGCGCCCGTGACGGTGATTCCTGGTGTGGTATTTTCGGGGTCGGAAGACGGGCATCTCCGCGCTTATGATGCGGCCAACGGCAAGGTTATCTGGGACTTTGAAACGGCGCAGCAATTTTACACGGTAAACGGGCTGAATGCGCACGGCGGCTCGATGAACGCTACCGGCCCCGCCATTGCCAACGGCATGATGTACGTGGATTCGGGCTATACGAACCTGATTGCAGGAAACGTTCTGCTGGCTTTTTCGGTTGATGGCCGGTAAAAAGCTTTCGGAAGCAGGGGAGCGATGCCCCGTCGACGAACCGAGTGTCGATTGAGACGGCGGCGACAGTTGGGACGGGCGGGGCGATTTTTTCGCACAATACGGCGGAGTCGCAGGCGAATCAGGCCTCAATGACCTGATTGCGGATGGCGTAATGCACGAGTTCGCAGATGGAGTGTAGCCCCAGCTTTCGCATGAGGTTGTTGCGGTGCGTTTCCGCTGTTTTCACCGCAATTCCTTGAATCACAGCCACTTCCTTACTGGACTTGCCTTCGGCCAATAATTGAACAATATGACGCTCGGACGCTGTCAACTTTGGTGAGGAACAGCCGCCCTCCCGCGCTGAACTCTCGACATAGCCTTCAAGAACCATCCTCGCCACTTTCGAAGTAAAGAACGGCCGATGCTGGCACAACGAACGAATGGCGAAGAGCAGGTCGTTAGCCACGTCGGATTTCAACATGTAGCCGCGTGCCCCCGCATTCAAGAGCTCAGTAATTGTCTGCTCCGATTCAAATACGGTCAGAATCATTACTTCAGCAGCAGGTGTCTCTTTCACTATCTGACGCGTAGCCTCAATGCCATTCATTTCAGGCATGTTAACGTCAAGAACGACGACGTCAGGCCTGAGTTGCTTTGCCTTCTTTACAGCATCCTTGCCGTTGGCAGCCTCTCCGCACACTTGAATCTCTGGCTGCGTCCTAATTAGCTCTCCAATGCCGCGCCGAACTGATTCATGATCGTCGGCCACCAGGACCCGGACCATCCTTGTGGCCGCGGTAGGCTCCTCTAAATGGTCAGGCCCGTCTTGCAGATAAGTTTCGGATAAGCCCATGAGGTTCCTCCTTTGTCCGTTTAACTCCCGGGCAAGCCCTTCGCTTCAGCCTGACATTAGAGCAACCGGCGGACCAAAAGGATCAGTAACTGCGCAACTGATTGATGTGCTGAAAGATTGAGTATCGAAGATAGTGCGCAGGCGAGGACGGGCGGCCTCTTCTCAGGGCAATATTTACATGTGGCCGTGACTTAGGGAATGCATTACTGGCAAGGTCACGTCAAACGCGCCCCTTCGGGGATTTGTCTCGAGGGGTCACGGACAGACGGATTTATTTAACGAACTTACGATTCAGGACCCTAGCGTTGCGATACGAAAATGAGCTGAGTCCCGAACTTGAGGTAAGAGGCTAACCCAGCTTGTTGACTTTAGATTCCTCGACCTTCTCGCTGACGTGAGAGATCAAATCGCGCACGCTATGCGCAAGCTGGGCAACTTCTCCTTTTCCCTGGACGTCAAACTCAATTTCATAATTCCCCGCCGCAGCATGATCAACCGCAGCCTTGAGATCCATGAGTGGCTTAACCACTTGGTGAGGCAAGATGTACCCCACGATGATGCTTAACAGAATGACCGCAACAGACACCACTGACAGCACCCACTCCGCGCGGTCGATCAGATGGCGGGCATGCAGGTGGTCCTCTCTTACGCGGTTCCAGCTTGTGGTCTTGAGGTCCGAGGCAAGGTGAAGAATCTTGTCGCTCGACGCCTGAAGGTCCTGGGTAGCCTGCCGTAAGGCCGGGTTGCCGGCCGCGATCGCTGCCGCCACCTGGCTGTCAAACGAACCACTCTCACTGCGGAGATCCTCAAGGAGCTGGGAGCGGCTTTCGCGACGCGAACGTTTTATGAGGCCGTTAAGGTTGTTCTCGTAGTCCTTTACCACTTGCCGGAAGCGTTGCGCCGTTGTGGTGCGCGCATTGCCCGCATTCGCTACCGCCTCGTTAAGATGCTGCCGGTAAGCCTGGACTTCGGCCAGAATCGCGGCGACGGCGCCGTGCTCTGCCGGCTGAATCGCGGCGCATTGCGCCAGCGTCTGATCCATACTTGTGAGTGATGCCCGGCTTGCATTGAGATCGGCCGGATCGTGCAGCAAAAAGTAATTGAGCTCCATTCGCCTTGCATTCAACATCTGGATGGAAACGTTCTCAGCTAGCGTTGCCACCTGCGCATCCACGCGGACAATTCTATCCACGATGCGGCTCATCATAAACAAATAGTAGATGGCAAGGAGAATAACGGGGGCCAGGATCAATCGTACCACTCCAAGGCTGTAGGCCACCCTCCGTCGCAGCGAAGTGCCTGGGGCGAACACTCGGAGAGGCTTGTGAACTCGCCAATTGATACGGCGCACGCTCCCATGCCTGAAAAGTTCACCCTGCGACATAATGCTCTCAGTTCCTACTATCTTAGCAACCTTCGAAACCAGAAGAAACTCGAAGCGGATGTGATCCCTCAGTTTCGAGCGCAATTGTAGCGGCGGGTTTACCCTGCCAACCGAATGGCGGCATAAAGCCGCCTCTACGAGCCCGAAACTGATGGGGCATTGCAATCGGATCAGCTGCGCGCTATGGAACTTCTTTCCTCCGCAGACGTATCATAAAAAGAAGATGAGTTCCGAGTTGGGCGGGAGGCCGATATGTTTTGCCCAAGTTGTGGCAGGGAGCAGACCGGGAGCGTACATTTCTGCTGCCAATGCGGAGCGGCGCTCTCCGGCGCTTCTCGACGGACAAGAAAGCTGATGCTTTCGGCGGAAGACAAGAAAATAGCGGGCGTTTGCGGCGGCCTTGCCGAATACCTGGAAGTGGATTCCACGCTGGTGCGGGTGGGCTGGGTCCTGCTGGCTCTTGCTGGATTCGGGCTCATTGGATACCCGCTCGCCTGGTTGATTATTCCGTCCGCGCAGAACGAAGAAACGAACGCCCGTCAGCCGAACCCAAGACCGTCCGCTGATTCCGCGTCGAGCTGCGTAGGCGAGATCCGTTGAGGATCAGGAAGGCCTGCGTCCGACATACATGAAACGGGATAAACGGCGCTCCTTCGCTAGGGTGTATTTCCACGAGTAATGGCTTTGCAGTCCTTTGAGGATTTCTTCGCCAACCAATGCAATCATCTCTTCTTGGTGTTTCCTGAAACCCTCAAAAATTCGGTTTGCAATCTGTTCGACACTGGCGGTGAGGTCTTCCACGCCAAGGAGCTCAAAACCTGCTTTCTGAATTAATCCCTCGTTCAATCCGGGCGGCACAACATGACCGGAGCCAACCTGACCCGGAGCGCTGATTTCTTCAGTGGAAATAATCCCGGTAAGAACGGCAGCATCGGTAAAGAGGATGCGCCCTCCAGGCTTAAGGATGCGATGCCATTCACGGAGTACCGCTTCCCGGCGCGCGATATGGAGCATGGCGTCACTGGAGAGAACCGCATCGAAGGAGCTTTCCCCAAACGCCAGGGGCTGGCTGGCGTCGGCGCATTCGAAACGAGTCCGGCTTTCGACCCCTTGCGACAGAGCCAGGCGCTTCGCCTTGCGGATTCCGGAACCGCTCAGGTCGATCCCCGTCACATGGGTCCCGACCCTGGAGGCAACGTAAACGGCGCAGCCACCTCCTCCGCAACCTACTTCAAGCAAGTTCGAATCGCGCTTCAACTCCAGCAGGCTGATCACGCGGTTCAATTCGGTCTCCGTCATATAGCCCGTCTGCCCGAGGTATTCACACTGCGCTCCGTCACTGAAGACGTTCTTTCCAATCCGCTGCAAGATTCCTTCGGCCGCTTCGGAATAGACAAGATCGTAAATTATTTCGGTATTGGCCATGGGAAAATGGAGCCTCCGTGAGAATGGAATCGCCCGGATGAGCGGGCGACGACCGGCGGCGGAAGAGCCGGGTTTCGACCCAATGCCGTTCAGATAAGGCACATGGCCATCGCGGCTTGTATCAGGGCGCCCACTGGAGTCGTGCCGCAGAGGGGCACCCACACATGCAGGGCTTTATCCCCGGTGCAGCAGCGGCTGAAGCCTTCATTTCCAGACGCTATGCTTCGGCACGACTGAAGTCGTGACCTGATACAATGCGTTCGCCCGGAGCCCGGTTTTGGCCTTAAGTGAACAGAAACCCTGCCCTTCCGCTCGCACCCGTGAGAACTCGATACTAGTGCAGCGTCTGGATCCCCGGCAGCTCCTGACGTGCATTGACCTGTTTATTCGCCGGTTTTGCCTCGGTTTCCCTCAGCACGACGTAGCGGCTGATGATATATCCGAAGAACGCGCCTGCAAAGACGTCGGAGGGAAAATGCGAAAGCAGTGTAATGCGCGAAAAGCCGACGACTAGCGCCAAGCTGTATGCAGTCCACGGCGCCCAAGCATGCCGGCGGTACCGCACCGCAAACACCGTGGCGATTGAGACAGCGGCAATCATGTGACCGGAAGGAAAACTGCCAGGACCGCTATACCATCTGCCCTTATCCTGAAACCATGAGTCCAATAAATGGTGATAGGACCGCACATCTTGTGGCCGGACCCTGCGGTCCAGACCTTTAAGCACCTGCGTCAGTATTTCTGAGTCCAGTATCGCTTCAACGCCATAAAGGAAGGTGCCTTTCAAATATTCATCCCGGCGGACCAGACCAATGCCCAACGCCGATAACATCACTATCCACATCGCCTCGGTCGCGTTGTGGCCGCTGACGATTAAGTTAAATTCGTGAAACGCCTGGGTGTGCCGAAAATAACCTGGATCATGCGGATCCACCATCAGGAGTCCTCCTGTGATGGCCACGAAGAACAGAGCGATTCTCCAGTTCTTCCCTTGCAGAAGAGCTTTCGGGAAAAGCCAGATACGCTTTTGGTCCTGCAGAATGTTCGGCAGGAGTTGCCAGAAAGAAATGGGGCGCCCCGGCGCGGTAGCGGAGTGCCGGCGGTGATTCGCGGTGCCTGCCGTGGCAGAGCCGTTGCTTCCGCCGCCGCCCACCTCATCCTGGTATGAGCGAACCGTTGATGGCCGGTGGCGGCCGAAGCGGTTCAGAACGCGTTGTGCCACCCCTCGATTTTAGATGACACGCCGATAAGCCCGCAAGAACAAATCAGAACCTAAATTCAGATCCCGGAGGGATTATCGAGCCAATAAATGGTGAGTCCCGAGAGAAGCTTGGGGAAGAAATCGGTGGATTTCTGAGGCATTACCTGGCCTGCGAAAGCGATGTCCCGGACAGCTTCGATGGGGGTCGCGTTTAGCAGGAAGCAAATTTCCGCTTTCCCGGAATCAACTTCCCCGACAGCCTCGCTCAAACTCCGAACGTAGCGTAGGTTTCTCTCCTCCCTCACGGCGCGCGGATCGATGCCGAGCGCACGCTCAATAAGAAGCCGGTGGAGAATAATGACGTCCAACCGCCGCTCGGTCTCGGACAGATCTGGAAGAGCGCGGGCCAGGTCGAATTCCTGGCGCAGAAGTAAAACGGCCAATTTGCCTTTGCCGGCATAAGCCGCGAGGGCAGCCCGCTTGCCGCCCTCCTGCGCCAGAATTTTCCGCAACTCCGCTCCGTCATTTGAGAGCGCCGGAGATGGAGGAATTTCCTGCCAGTCGAAGATATTTTGCCCTTCCGCTTTAAATGCGCTCCAGTCAAACTCCGGCAGGCCGCACACCACCCGATGGGTGGGAAGAATCGTTAGACCATCCGTCTCCATTCGAATGAAGGTGGCCATGACGTATTCAGCAGGCTCCGTATCCCCAGATTCGGCGCGACGGAGGTTCCGGTAAGCCAAGGCGGTTTCGTAGCGATGATGGCCGTCGGCAATAATCAGCTTCTTGCCGCGCATGGCCAGGATCACGCGTTCGATCAGGGTTGGATCGGTAACCCGCCAGACGCAATGCCGGCTGTCGTATTCATCCCTGACTTCTTCCCATGGCTTGCTCTGGCTTTCTGATGCCAGCGCAGCTTCCACCGTTCCTTCCGGGTCGCTGTATAGGAAGAAAACTTGCCCAAAATGCGCTCGCGTTCTCTTAAGCAATTCCATCCTGTCTGCCTTGGGTCCCGAAAGAGTCTCCTCGTGCCGGTGAACCACACGCGCCGGGTAGTCTTCCAGGAGGCAAAGCCCGATGAAGCCACGCCGTTCCTTCCTCACGCTTCTCTGATCCGGAAGCCCGTATTCCTGGTAATAGGGATAGAGCGCCGGCTCGGATTCAGAAGTGAGAATCCGGGTCTCGATCCAACGCTTAAAATTCTCCGCCGCGCCGCTATAAACATCCGCAGGAGGACTGTCTTGGTCCGCCTTCTTCGCGCGGATGATGCGCACGAGATTGTACGGGCTGCGTCCATAATACTCTTCTTGCATTTCGGGCGAGATCTTGTCGTAGGGTTGTGTGATTACCTCAGAAAGCTCTCCGACCTTCGCCGGATTATAGTGGAGCGCCCGAAAGGGGCGAATCTCAGCCATAGCGTCAGTTCTACCCTCATTCCTTGGAGTTTGCTTCAGTTTAGACTTAAGTCACAGAGCTGACTTCTCTCCAGCTCGTGGCACG
>JASHOS010000172.1:0-2500 GCA_030040995.1 Terriglobia bacterium
CAGGGGAAGCTTTGGGTCAGTTTGGATACGAAGAATCGGATGGGAGTTGCCGTCGCCGCTTATGGTGTGGCTCTCGGCGGGGAATATCAGCCCGGCTCGCGCCCCGATAATGCCGGCAGCGGCGGCTTTAAGGAATGTGCGGCGGTGGATTGTGTCCACAGTCTAGGATAGCAGCGGGTAGCGCAGCGCGGCCTTGCGGCCGCAACCAAAGTCGAAATATACCCAGCCCTCGCCCCCTTGGGGGAGAGGGTGGACTGCGGCCGGCGCTTTCTCCAGCCGGCGCGGGACGGGTGAGGGAGTTCGCCGAAAAACCTTGCTAAAAAAACAAGATTTTACGGTATTGCAATGCAGAGTTTCCCGTTTTTGGAAACTCTGCGGCTTGTGCGTTGACTTCCGCAGAAAAGCCGCGGACTTCCAAAAGCACGAATTCCGCGCTACGCGGCTTCGGACATGCATAGGTTTAACCAACCGTAATATAGCTGAACCGGTGCTGGAGCTGGAGCACTGCAACAGTCGCCACCATCGAGGGCACGACCACGGAGCCCGGAATCGTGTGCAACAGTAGATCTTTGACGATCCGTTCCGGCGGTTCAGTTAGCCCAAGGCGCGCTTTGAGCTTGCGAGATTGCTCTTCAGTCGCGGTGTGGCAAAGGAAGAAACTCACGCCCCGCTTCGCCAGCCCCTGCATGCTGTGATCCTGATAGATCGATTGTTCGCTTTCGACCTTGGTGTTGCTGGGGTTTGCTGAGCTCGGATAAAAAAGGTTGCGAATGGCCGGCGCGTGCGTTTTGGGATCGGTCACGGAGGCGAACTCACCGAGTTTGTATTTCGTCCACATGGAATCATCGAAATTCAGCAGGTTGGCCACACCGTGCAGGGCCGCAACCACGTTGATTTCTCCTGGGCTCATTCCAAATCCAAACTGGAACCCATTCAAAGAATTCTTGATATTGTTGAGGAACACGCCGTCGCCGATCCGCGTGATGTCGTATACCTGGCGGCAGCGTCCTGGCCGTGACACGACTTTCTGAAAATCACCGGGGTTCCACTCCTGCGCCGTTTGAATTAATTGGCCTCGCGCTGTGACAGAAAATGCGGATGCCGCGCCTGCGGCGGTCACTGCGAGAAAATCTTTGCGCGTCATTTTCATGGTCTTCTCTTCTGTAAGCTCATGTATCCAGCAAGGGCTTTTGGGGTCAGGAACCCAGGCCTTGCTCTTTCATGAGCCGTGAAATCCCAGAGGCTGCTGTATCTCGGCTCTGTTGTAAGGACTGAATGATTTTGGCTTGGTCTCGTTTTGAACGGTTCTGACTCAGCTTGAACTTTCCCTCGATTCTCTTGGCCGCTATCTCAAATCCGACAATATGATTCAGCATCGCGTTCCGGTATTCTTCCCTGAGTGCCAGCCACTGATCGAGGTAGCCTGGATCGAAGGCACGAGCCGTTTCCAGGAGGATTCCTTTCAGACGGCCGGGCTCCGAGAATACCGTCGCGAAGCCGTACACATGGACCGCGGCATAATTCCACGTTGGAACGCTTTCGCGGCTTTCGTATAAGCGGGGTGAGATGTAGGCGTGAGGACCGTGAAAAATAACTAGCGACTCTTGTTCCTGCTCTAGCAGCTTCCAGTGAGGATTAGCTTTTGCCACGTGTCCGGTCAGAACAATCTGGCCACTCCGCTCTCCGACGAGCACGGGAATGTGCGTCGCAAAGGGAACGCCGTCGCAGGTGGACACCACGATCGCGAAGGGGTTCTCCCTCGCGAACGCCAAGGCGACCGCATTGTCTTCGATCCGATTATATTCGGGTACGTACACCCGACAACCTCCGTCATTGCTTCAAAGGAGCTGCACCAGTCTGACGAGCCCGCCGACCTTGTCGAAATCACGATCTGCAGTAACGACGGTGGCGTCGGTACGCTCCGCTAACGCAGCGGCAAAGGAGTCGGCATAAGGCATAGCTAAAGTCGCTTTGAAGATGGCTGCCCGTTTGGTAACTTCACGGTCGACGTCGACCACTTCGATGGGAAGATTGTCGATGCGCCGGAGTGCATCTTCGGCTTCTGCCTGTCCCCTCTCCCGCCGGATGATATAGTAGAACTCGCCCCAGTTGATACGAGACATCAGCAGCCTCACTTTCCCGTCCAAGGCCTCGTTGAGAAATTCATCTAGCTTGGGGGCAGCATGACGCGGTTCGAATCCGAAATACACAAGCATCGCGCTGGCGTCGAGGACGTAATGCTCCAAAATTACGCCCCGTGTCTGCGACTTTCGAGAAGCGCGTCAAGCAGGGAAGTCTGACCTTGGAGCGAGCCTAACAGGGGAAAGAATTCAGTAATTTGACCGTTCTCGGCTCGGATCACGTAGAAGGAGGGAGGGGGTTGGTCGTGGTCTGCCTGCGGCGGGTCCAAATCAACGCCAATTCTGAAGACGGCTTCCCGTTCGCCCAATTTCAGTATGCTTCGCAGCTTAGAATCCAACGACTGGCCCAATTGGTCGAC
>JASHOS010000173.1 GCA_030040995.1 Terriglobia bacterium
AAAGGTTGCGGTTTGAAGCTCTTTTTATCACAATAAGCTATTTGTTTTCAGTTGATTGAGCGAATCCGGCATCGCCAAAATTTGGGTTCGTCTGGCTTCGCTCCTCTAATGTTCCTTTAAAATCATAAACTTACGATAAAGACCCGTGGCATAGGGGCTGTTTTCTGGTCTTGCGGTCGCTTGAGATACCTATCTCCAATGTTATCTATGGCTTTTCTCGAGTTCCGGGGATAAAAGCCGCAGAGTCTCAAAGACAGAGACTCTGCGCTACCCGCTGCGGCAGCCTTTTCGAGCGCGAGCAGCAACCGGATGTTTCGATCGATCTGACGGCGAAGCAAGCTATTCATACGCAGGTGAAAGAATAACAGTTTCGATTGAGACGGTGGCGACGGGTGAGACGGGCAGGGCGATTTTTTTGCGCGGTGCAGCGGAGTCGCGACCAAACCGAATAGGACCGTGACCTCGCCCCTTTAGACCGGCACGTGCCGACCTAAAGGTCGGCGCTACAGAGGTCGCAACCAATGAGCGAAAGGGCTAACGGGGTGTAACGCGCCCCTTTCGGCGTGTTGAACCCCGCCCTTCCATCGCCACGAGCGCCTAAATCGGCAGGTTCTCTTTGTGCCCCTCGCGGTCCGGCAATACATAGGAAAACCTGGGGCGAGAAAGCCACTCGCCGTAGCTGCCACATTTCAACCCGCAATCGGCAATTACCGTTAAGGCGGCAGCCCCCCAAGCTCCGCTGCAGCACTCCCAGCGCGTCTCGCACCGCTTCCGACTTAACCGCGGGTCTCGACATCTGGAACCCGACACCTGAAACCTGGCACCTGGTGCCTATTCGTGTCTCAGCGCAACCATGGGATCGACTCTGGTGGCGCGGCGAGCGGGAATGTAGCTTGCAACCAACGCCACGGCGATCAAGACCAGCGTGACAGCGACGAACGTGAGTGGGTCTGTCGGCTTCACTTCGAATAATACGCTCGTGAACAGGCGACCAACTCCCAAGCTGATGGCCAAGCCGATCGCAACCCCGATGCTCACCAGAATCAGAGCCTGCCGGAGGACGAGGCGGAGCACGGAGCCCCTGCTCGCGCCCAAGGCCATTCGGATCCCAAATTCGTTCGAACGTAAGCTAGAAGTGTATGCCATCACGCCGTAGATGCCGGTCAGCGCAAGGCACACCGCAAGGCCTGCGAAGAGCGCAAACAACAGAGTGCGAAATCGGGGTGGGGCCATATCCTGGGAGAGCATCGCTTCCATGGTCGTGAACTTCATAGGGACGGTCGGCGAGGTTTTATGCGCCAAGCGGCGCAATGTTTCCTCAAGGCCCGATGGATTGCCGGCGGTCCGCACGACGATGCTCAAGGTTTCTCCATTGAACTCGTGCTGCAGGTAAGGGATATAACATTCCGGCATCGGTTCTCGGGCTGGTCCTCGCTCCCTAACGTCGCCGGTTACTCCAATAATTGTCATGGGCTGGGCAGAATCGAAAAGGCAGAAGAAGGTCCGGCCAATCGGGTCCTTGCCCGGAAGCGATTTTCGAACGAGCGCTTCATTGACCACCGCAACCGAGGGATTGCTGGAGCCATCGCCGTCATTGAAATCACGTCCGCTCTTCAGAGGAATTCCAAGCGCTCGAAACGTGCCCGGCGCGACGACGGAAACTACGGTGGTAGGAGCGTCGCGCCACTCCCGTTGCGGCGGCAGATGGTCGAGGAAATAGGGACCGGTCGCCATGAGTTCGATTTCTCCGGGCGGCGCCATCGTCGCGCCGGCTGCTAACACACCCGGCAAAGCCCTGATTTGAGGGAGCATGCCTTCGAAAAATTTCCTGGCCACCGGCGTTGGCGCGGGCACAGTCGCTTTCATCAACAGCACCTTATCTGGCGCAAAACCCAAGTTGACCCCCTGTAAAGCAGCAAAGCTCTTAAGCAGCAGGCCTGCTGCGGAAAGAAGCACCACGGCCAGCGCGACCTCAGCCACCACGAGCACTCCACGCATGCGAACCATCCCGGCACTGCTTACCACGCGCCTCCCTCCCTGTTTCAGTGCCTCGCTCAAGTCGACTCTTGCGGCATGAAAGGCAGGGACCAGGCCGAATAGCAGGCTCGTGATCACCGACGTCGCGAGTGTGAACGCGAGCACCCATCGATCTACGCTGATTTCGGACAGCCGGGGAACGTTGGCCGGAGCCGCTGCGACCAGCGCCTTAGATCCCCAGTATGCGAGCAGAAGTCCCAAGCCGCCCGCCAAGAGCGCCAGCAGCAAACTCTCCGTGACCCACTGTTTCACTAGGCGCTGCCGGCTCGCTCCCAGCGCGGCGCGCATTGCAACTTCCCGCGACCGTACCGTCGCCTTGCCCAGCAGCAGGGTTGCCGTGTTGGTGCAGGCGATCAGAAGCACCGTGCCGACGGCGCCCAGCAGCATGTAGAGTGTGAGGCGAACGTTACCCACCATCTCATCCCGCAATCTGGTCACAGCAACCGTCCGGCCTTTATCGAATTGCGGATACTCTCGCTCGAGTCGCTGGCCTATCAACGTCATTTCGGATCGCGCCTGCTCGAGAGAGACGACGGGCTTGAGGCGCCCAACAGCGAAGTAGTTACGGCCCCCGCGGAAGTTCGCCGTTGGTTCGCGAAAAATCGTATTCACCGGATACCAGAGATCCGTCTTATCCGGGAAGCCGAAGCCCGGCGGCAGCACACCGACTATCGGCAGCGGTCTGCCTAGCCCACCCACTGTCTGCCCCAGCACGTCGAAGTCGCCGCCAAAATGGTTTTGCCAATACGCATAGCTGATCACTAAAGCGCCACTGCCACCCGTCTTCGCCTCTTCGGCTGTGAAGAGGCGGCCGAGGACCGGCTCGACGGCCAGAACCCGAAAGAATTCGGGACTCACCCGGGTAACTTGTGCGTACTCCGCGGTAGTTCCGACGGTCACTGCTGTCTCACCGCCCCGGTAATACGCCATTGCCTCGAAAGAGGAGCTTTGGTCGTGCCAATCCTGGAAGTCAGGGATCGAAACCAGCCTCGCGTCAAGCACGGTCATCGCCTTGCCGGCCGCGGAAGGACTGGTGAGCGTCACAATACGCTCGGGATTAGAATACGGAAGCGGGCGCAGAAGCACTGCGTTCACGACGCTGAAAATGGCCGTGTTGGCGCCGATGCCGAGGGCGAGCGTGATGACGGCTACGGCCGTGAAGCCAGGATTGCGGCGCAATTGCCGCAGGCCGAAGCGCACATCCTGAAGCAACGTTTCGAGCCATTGAAAGCCCCATACGTCCCGGCTCTCTTCCCTCAACCGAAGCGCATTCCCAAACTCGCGTTGTGCCGCGTAGCGCGCTTCTTCCACCGGCATCCCGCCCACCACCAACTCTTCGATCGTTTCCTCGAGATGTTCGCGCATCTCGTCGGAGAGATCGCCATGGAACCGGCCGCGGCGCAAGCAGTACATCACTCGTCCCCAAAGTGCAGCCAGGAGTCTCATGTTTAGCCTCACACTCAGCAGTCAGCCATCAGCTTTCAGCGTTCAGGGCAATCGCTGGTGTTTGTCTTTTCCTTCTGATTGCTGACTGCTGTTCCCTGACACGCGTAACCTGTAACCTGACACCTATGCAGCGCCACCATCGGTGTGTTGCAAAAATGGTGGCCGGGTGCTACAAACGAACGGTATGGACAAAATAGTCCGCAAGTATCCAAACCTCGACGCCCTCAAGACGGATGAATATCGAACTTGGCAAGCGCTGCCCCCGCATGAGCGCCTGAGAGCAACTATGGAAATCACCCTCGCGACCTACCAGATAAAGGAAGCGAATGTTCGACGACTTCAAAGAACTCTTGTCCATCTTCAACGCCCAAAAAGTTAAATACCTGATCGTCGGCGGTTATGCAGTCTCGCTTCACGCCCAGCCGCGCGCGACCAACGATATTGACCTGCTCATAAGACCTGATGCCGACAACGCCAAGGCCGTTTATGCCGCGCTGGCACTATTCGGGGCGCACATCGAGCAATTGACAGCCGCCGACTTCATGGAACGTGACAAGTTTTTCCGCATGGGCGCGCCACCGCTCATGGTGGATATCCTGCCGGAAATCAGCGGCGTTGAATTTGACCGCGCGTGGCAAAGACGAGCGGAGGCAATCATTGACCCTACAAACGGCCTCACGGCGCCCTTCATTTCAAGCGAAGACCTGGTGGCGGCGAAACTGGCGGCTGGCAGGCCGCAAGACCTTGCCGACGTCGCGGCTCTCCGCAAAGCGGCAAAAAGCCGAGGCCCGAAATCCCCGAAGGCAAACGATCGGTCCATAAATCATTAGTCTCCGATCACCCGCCACCGCCTTATTCGTGTCTCAGCGCCACCACTGGATCGACCTTCGTCGCACGGCGCGCCGGGATGTAGCACGCTAGCAGCGCAACGAGAGCAAGCATGATCGCGGCGGCCACGAAAGTCAGTGGATCGGTCGCAGTCACGCCGAAGAGGAAGCTGGCAATCAGGCGCGTCATCGCGAGCGCTCCGACGACACCGGCGACAACACCAATTGCTGTCAGCCTCGCTCCCCGCTGCAGAATGAGCGTGAGGATATGTTGCCGCTGCGCGCCCAGCGCCATGCGAATCCCAATCTCGTTGGTTCGCTGGGCGACTGCGTAAGCCATCACACCGTACAGGCCGACGCAAGCGAGAAGCAAGGCAAGCAGGCTGAAGAGACCAGTGAGATCGGCAAACAGCCGCTCCTGGAACGTGGTTTGCCGAATCTGTTCAATTTGTGTCGTGACATCAGACAAGGGCAGCCTGCCATCAACATTCTGAACTGCCTTCCGAACGGAGCCCATCCACGCTTTCGGATTACCCGCCGTACGCACTGCGAAATGCATCGAGGCAATCTGATCGAGGTGTTGTGCGTAGGGAACGTAGACGGTGGGCGGCGGCGGCGCGCGCAGGTTGCCATAAGTTGCGTCGCCCACCACGCCGACGATAGCAATGTCCGAGCTCTTGTTTGCTCCGCCGAAGCCAAAGCGCCGCCCAATCGGATCTGCATTTCCAAAATATTCCCGCGCGAACGCCCGATTGACGACCCCGACCTCGGGCGCACCCGGGACATCTCCATCACCAATGGTTCGCCCGAGGAGCAGTGGAATGCCAAAGGTCTCAAAGAATCTGGAGCCCACAAAGTGGGTGTAAGTATCGATTGATCCATCCGCGCGCACCTTTGCTTCACCCGGTTTCGGGACATATCCCTGAATCCATATATCGCGAGTACCCTCCCCGCCGCCAACCGGCGTATGGACGGACAAGCTGGCTGACCTGACACCCGGCAGGGCTTCGATTCTGCGCTGTAATTCCTGGTAGAGGTGCGCCAGCTTTTCCCCTTTGTACCCAGCCTGAGTGGGGTCAATTCCAAACACCAGCAGGTTGCGGTGCTCGAAGCCGAGATCCTGGTTCGCCAGCTTCGTTAAAGTCCGGACAAACAGCCCGGCGCCGATCAGGAGTAACAAAGAGATTGCGATTTGCGAGGCTACCAGCGCGTCCCGAAAACCAACGCGCAGACTACGCGCTCCGCGCCCTGTGCCAAACGCGGTATCAGGCCCTTTTTTGAGTGCGGGTGTCAATTGCAACCGCGTGCAGCTCAGGGCGGGCACCAGTCCAAAGAGAATTCCGGTGAGCACCGAAATCAACGCAGTAAAGCCCAGCACCCGCAGGTCAGGCGCGACGTGAATACCGGCCACCGGCTCGCCTCCGCTGGATATAAAATCCAGCAGAACGTCGCTCGCCCAATACGCGAGTATTACGCCCAGCACGCCTCCGGCGGCCGCGAGCAATACACTTTCCGTAAGCAACTGGCGGATTAACCTCCCGCGACCCGCACCCAGCGCCAGGCGCACGGCCACTTCTCTCTGCCGCGAAGTAGATCGTGCGAGCAAGAGGTTTGCCACGTTAGCACAGGCAACCAACAGGACGAGCGCCACCACTGCCATCAGGACAAATAATGGACGAGAAAACTCCGCCCGCAGGTCGCCCAGCCCGTTAGCCGCTGAAATCAGCTCTACGCCCGGTGGTTTTAGCGACTGATGGGCTGATGGGTGCGCCGGGGGCCTTTCAATGCCGGCCGTGTTTTGCTGAACGATGGTACCCAACTGAGCATCCGCTTGCTGCCAGGATACACCGGGTTTGAGTCGTCCCACTACCACCACCCACCATTCCCCTCGGGCCGTAAAGACGGATTCTCCCTTGGGCAGCCACCACCAATTCGGATCGACTTGGGAATGAGTGCGGAGAGGTATCCAGACGTCCATCGGTTGCCCGGGCTGAAGTCCACTGAATTTGCGCGCGGCTACGCCGACTAACGTGAAAGAAACGTCATTTACGGTGATGGCCTTGCCGATCAGTGAGGGATCTCCACCGAATCGCTGCATCCAGTATCGGTAGCTGATGACGGCCGCCGGGCTCGCGCTCACTGTGTCGTCAGCGGGCGTCAGCATCCGCCCGGCAACAGCCTTCACGCCAAGAGTGGAGAAGTAATCGCCAGAGACGAATTCGCCTGGAGCCAATGCGGACTGTCCGCTCACGCTCACATTCAGACGGCCCTCCGCGTAGAACCCGGACACGCTTGAAAACACATGATTCCGCGCCCGGATCGCTTCAAAGACAGGGTAAGAGAATGCCGTGCTGATATTGCGGCCGTTCTTATCTTGACCTCCCCAGCCATCGATTCCTTGGATAAAATAAGGCCAACCCTGCGAAACCCAATCAAGGACGAAGACCCGCTGGGGCTGTTGGACGGGCAGCAGCTTAAACATCACGGTGTCAATCAGGCTGAAGATGGCCGTGTTGGCGCCGATGCCGAGGGCGAGCGTGATGACCGCTACGGCCGTGAAGGCGGGATTGCGACGCAACTGGCGCAGGCCGAAACGCAAGTCCTGAAGCAACGTTTCGAGCCATTGAAAGCCCCACACGTCCCGGCTCTCTTCCCTCAACCGAAGCGCATTCCCAAACTCGCGTTGTGCCGCGTAGCGCGCTTCTTCCACCGGCATCCCGCCCACCACCAACTCTTCGATCGTTTCCTCGAGATGTTCGCGCATCTCGTCGGAGAGATCGCCATGGAACCGGCCGCGGCACACGAAGTACATCACTCGTCCCCAAAGCTCAGCCAGTAATCTCATGTTTAGCCTCGCGTGCAGCAGTTAGCCATCAGCCCTCAGTCATCAGCAAAAGGCGCAGCACAGCGCGGCCTCACGGCCGCAACCAAACCTGCGGGAGGCCGTTACCCTTTTCCCTCGGGCTGCGTGTGTCCCACATCTCTTACTGGACACCGCGGATACTGCTACGCTCGACGTGAAAAACGAGGGCCGAAAGCCCGACCTATCTCAGCCCAGGCCAACGGCCTGGGAGCGAAAACCCATCTCCGGCTATCACCAAGCCCTGTAAGGGCGAAATATTGCCCCCGCGCAACCCTGGCTGGGTGGGAGGGTCGACCGGCGATTCATAGGCACGCCCCTTCAGGGCTTAGGGGACCATCTCAGGGGTGTACTGTACCCAGGCCGTCGGCCTGGGCTTTATTGGTTCGCCCCTTTGGGGCTCAAGCGATGTAGGAAAACCCGCGGCGAGAAAACCACTCGCCGTGGCTACCATCGCTCGTACCCCAATCGGCGCCGAAAGTCGGCCAATGCAAACCGGAACCCTGAATCCCGAAAGCCGAATCGCCAACATCTCGAACCTGGCACCTAAAACCTGACACCGGCCACCTATTCATAACCGGGCGCGAGGACCCGCGTGATTCCTTCAAGCATCCGGTTAAAGCGAGTCACCTCCTGACTGAGGTGCTTAGCGCCGGCCGGCGTCACCTTGTAAATTCGAACGCTGCGAGAGGTTGAGGAAACGCCCCATTCCGCCTTCACCAGGCCGTGCTTGAGAAGGCGCTGGAGAGCCGGATAGAGCGAGCCTTCCTCGATCTGGAGCAAATCCTTAGAAGTACGCTTGATGTGCTGAGCGAGGGCGTACCCGTGCAAGGGCTGCCGCTTGAGCGTTCGAAGAATCATCATTTCCAGGGCGCCTGGAAAAAGATCGCGCTGATCGGGAGTTTTCATGAGCTGATCTCCAAAACCCTTTTTGGAACATCCCTAGACTAAAATGGGGTAGGAATTATGTCAAGAAGGAATTTTCAGGGGAGGACCTGCAGAGGTAGCGCAGACCTGCGTTTTTGCAGGTCTGCGGCTTTTATTCTTGGAACTCGAGAAAAGCCGCAGACTCTCTGAAATGTGAGAGTCTGCATTGCAAGATCGTGAAGTCTTGTTTTTTTAACGAGATTTTCTAGGGACCCCCTCACCCGGCGCTGCGCGTCGCCCTCTCCCCCAAAGGGGGCGAGGGCAAAGTGTCCGTCAACTTTGGTTGCGGCCGTGAGGCCGCGCTACGCTACCCGGCTTCGCTAGGAAGGCGAGAAAGTAAGCATTGCAGTTTTCCCTCTCGCGAGGAAGAGTTGGATGGAGGCGTTCACGCCCAGCCTGGCCAGATTCGACAAGGCACAGAGAGGTAGCTGCGTTTTTTGCAGGTCTGCGGCTTTTATTCCCCGCAACTCGAGAAAAGCCGCAGACTCTCTGAAATGCGAGAGTCTGCGCTACCCGGCTGCGAAGGAGTACCGCCAGATGGTGGGTGGGTTATTCTTATTCAGCCCGGACTCAGCGTGCGCGGCTTCGGGCGCGAGCCGCCTGCTTCTCAAACACCATCTCGCCTTTCTTTAAATCGGCATCGACCGCGAGGGAATCTCCAGGCATCACTTCCCCATCGAGCATCTTGATGGCGAGTGAGTCCTGAATGGCGCGTTGGATGGCGCGCTTCAGCGGCCGCGCGCCAAACTGCGCGTCGTAGCCTTCCCGGAACAGGAGCTCCCTCGCTTTGTCCGTAAGCTCGATTGTGATCTTACGTTCCGCGAGCATCTTGCGCAGATGCTCGAGCTGCAGGTCAATGATCTTCTCGATCTCCGCCTTGCCGAGCGGATTGAAGATCACCGTCTCGTCGATCCGGTTCAAGAACTCCGGCCGGAAGTGCTCGAGCAGCTCCTGGTGGATGCGCTTTTTCACTTCTTCCGTGACGGCGCCATCTGTTATTCCACTTCGTCCTGCGGCCTCGTGAATAAAGTGGGAAGCAATATTCGACGTCATGATGATTACGGTGTTCTTGAAATCCACGGTCCGGCCCCTGCCGTCTGTCAGGCGGCCGTCGTCGAGGATCTGTAAGAGAACGTTGAAGACGTCAGGGTGCGCCTTCTCGATCTCATCGAACAGCAGCACAGAATAAGGACGCCGGCGAACCGCCTCTGTAAGCTGCCCGCCCTCTTCGTAGCCCACATAGCCGGGTGGTGCGCCGATCAGCCGGGCGACCGCGTGCTTTTCCATGTATTCGGACATGTCAATCCGGATCATGGCGCGTTCATCATCGAACAGGAATTCGGCCACCGCCCGCGCCAATTCGGTTTTTCCCACGCCGGTCGGACCAAGGAAGAGGAAGGAGCCAATAGGCCGATGCGGGTCGGAAAGCCCGGCTCGGCTGCGGCGCACGGCGTTCGCCACCAGGCGTAGCGCGTTCTCCTGCCCTACCACCCGCAGGCGCAGCCGGTCTTCCATCTTCACCAGTTTGGCGATCTCACCTTCGAGCATCTTTGAAACCGGAATGCCCGTCCATTTCGAGACCACCTTGGCCACGTCTTCCTCGTCCACTTCCTCCTTCAGCATGCGGCCCGCTTGCTGCATGCTTTCAAGCTTCTCGTTCGCCTGGGATAACTGCTTTTCCAGCGCGACGAGCTTCCCGTAGCGGATTTCCGCCGCCTTATTCAGGTCGCCCTCGCGCGTGGCGCGCTGTTCGTCCAGCTTCGCCTGCTCGATATCGCTCTTGAAGCGCCGGATGCCGGCAATCGCTTCCTTTTCCGCTTTCCAGCGCAGCTTCAGTTGGTCTGCCTTCTCGCGCAGGCCGGAGATTTCCGGCTCGATTTTACCCAGCCGCTCGCGGGAAGCGGGATCGTCCTCCTTTTTCAGGGCCTGGCGCTCGATTTCGAGTTGCGTCAGCCGCCGCTCAATCTGGTCGATCTCGGCAGGCATCGAGTCGATCTCGATGCGCAGGCTCGAAGCCGCTTCGTCAATCAAGTCGATGGCTTTGTCAGGCAGGAAGCGGTCGGAGATATAACGGTTCGAGAGGACCGCCGCCGCCACAATCGCTGAGTCCTTGATGCGCACGCCGTGGTGCACTTCATACCGCTCTTTGAGACCGCGTAGGATCGCAATCGTGTCCTCGACGGTTGGCTCGCCCACGTAAACGGGCTGGAAGCGCCTCTCGAGCGCCGCGTCCTTTTCAATGTGCTGCTTGTATTCCTTGAGTGTCGTCGCGCCAATGCAGCGCAGCTCGCCGCGCGCGAGCGCCGGCTTCAGCATGTTTGAGGCGTCCATGGCGCCTTCCGCCGCCCCCGCACCCACGAGCGTGTGCAGCTCGTCAATAAAAAGCACCATCTGCCCGCTTGATTCTTCAATTTCCTTAAGCACCGCTTTCAGCCGGTCCTCAAACTCGCCGCGATATTTCGCGCCAGCGACCAGAGCCCCCAGATCAAGCTGGATGATGCGCTTGGACCTCAAGCTTTCCGGCACGTCGCCCGCGACGATGCGCTGGGCGATGCCTTCCACAATGGCTGTTTTTCCCACGCCGGGTTCGCCGATCAGCACAGGGTTGTTTTTGGTGCGCCGCGAGAGCACCTGGATCACCCGGCGGACTTCATCATCGCGGCCAATCACCGGATCGAGCTTCCCACGGCGGGCCAGCTCTGTCAGGTCACGGGCAAAGCGCTCAAGCGCCTGGAATTTGCTCTCAGGATTTTGGTCGGTAACTCGCTGCGATCCGCGGACGGCCATGAGGGCCTTCAGAATGGAATCGTGCGTGATCCCCATCCGGCTCAGAATTTTTCCCGCCGCATCGTTCCGCTCTTTTGCGAGACTCAAGAGCAGGTGTTCGGTCGAGACGTACTCATCCTTGAATTGCTCCGTCTCTTTGGCAGCTTCGTCGAGGACCTGCTTCAGGGCAGGAGCCATATAGAAATCAGAGGCGCCCTCGACTTTGGGCAGAGCGTTAATGCTCCGCTCCACCTCAGTGGCGACCGCCGCAGGCGCCACTCCAAGTCGAGACAGGATAGCGGGAACGATGCCCTCCCGCTGGTCCACTAAAGCGCGGAGCAGATGGACCGGTTCCAATTGCTGATTGCCATGCTGGCTTGCCAACTCTTGCGTGGCCTGCAACGCTTCTTGTGCCTTTACGGTGTATTTGTCAAATCGTGTCGCCATAATCGAACCTCAATCTCATACTGGGCCTGAGCCGCGAAGCGGCGAAATGGCCTAGCCCGGCGCGAAAGAAGCTGTCAACTTAGTCGCACCGAGGCTGTCATCCTGAGCGAAGCGAAGGATCACAGCATTTTCTTTTCAAGCCAATACGGAGATGCTTCGCTGCCCTCAGCATGACAGATTCGAACAATTCATCGCTTAAAAAACTTGGCGTCGCAGCACCCCTCAGCCCGCCCTCGGCACCCGTCTCCCGCTGAGCAGGAGCGGGGACGGGGTGAGGGCGCCCCGGATTGACCCAGGGCTTTCGCCCTGGGCTGTAATATTTCAGCCCTTGCGGGCCGTTACCCAGTGCTCCAGCGCCTGCGAAAGGCCGCATTCAAAAAAATTGGCCGCGCCATTCCCTTAACGAAACAGCGCGGCTGGTGGAATTCCTTCCCCGGCCTGTTGTCCGGGGAAAGACTCTTATTTGCGCGCGCCAGCGGCTGCGGCGCTCTCCGTGACGTTGATCTTGATGGTCTTGGGTTTCGCTTCTTCGTGCTTCGCCATCGTTAACGTCAGGACGCCGTCTTTGTAGTCGGCCTTGATGTTCTCCACATTAACGGAGTTCGGCAGCGTGAACGTTCGCATGAAGCTGCCGTAGGAGCGCTCTACACGATGGTAGTTGCCCTCCTTTACCTCGCTCTCCTGCTTCCGCTCGCCTTTAAGGTAGAGCGTTCCGTCTTCGACTCGGATATCGACATTCTTTGGATCGACTCCGGCAAGCTCGGCTTTCAGCACCAGATCATGGTCCGTCTCGTAAATATCAACGGCCGGATTCCAACTTCTCGCGCTGAGCTCCTCCCCTCCGAAGACACCGGAGAAGGTTTCATTCAACAACCGGTTAAACCGGTCTTGAGTCGTCAGCAGGTCCCTAATCGGTTCCCATCGTACAATAGCCATTTCGTTAAACCTCCTGTTAGTGATTTTCAGTCACTTTAGTAGATGCTTGCTAGATTACTTTAGTTGCTGCTTATCAACAATTTTTTATTATATCTTCATACTATTGAAAATAATAGTCTTGTATGATCTGTCTAAATTGATCGTTTGAACCACAAAGGCACCAAGGCACGGAGCTTGAAGACAAAACTCGTTTCTCCGTGTCTTGGTGCCTTTGTGGTGAGACGTGCAATCTATTCGCACGTTCTCGCGCCGTGGGCTACTCTCTATCGGCCCTCCATACCTAATTGGGAGTCGCCGGTTCGATGTGATCGACAACCAACACCTGCACCGGACCTTTCGCAGGTTTCAGCTTCAACCCCAACTGCTGCTGAATCGCGGCAAAGATCGAAGGCGCGGACGGATTGGAGGAATCCGACGAGTCGGGAACCGCCAGCCCAGGCGCCGGTTCCGCATTTCCGCCAGGTTCCGCGCCGGCAGACATCCTGTTGATCTTACCCGCCAAGGGCGTCCACGTCAGCGTAAAATCGTAGCGTCCCGTGAGGCCCGTTTTGTCTATTACGATGCGCCCGAGCTCGCGTTGCGGTCCATATTGCGAGAGGACGCTGGCGAAGTTATCCATCGAAGCTCCCGCCTCCACGAGGTGCCCTCGCCAGCCTTTGTCGGACCAGCCTGTCGGCTTTTTCGCCGGTTTTAGCTTCGGACCTCCCTTAGCGACCACCAACTCGTAAGCTGGCAGCCGCTTAGTTTCTCGATGCACCTTCAGTTTGAAGCGGTCGATGAGAAGGGATTGCAGCATGTCGTTCCAGCTCTGCCTAACAGCTACACGCGCCTGTATTCTCTGCTCGGGTGGCAATTTCGGAAGCAAGGCAAAATCCTTAGCCATTCCAGGCGGAGCCTCTGCCTGAATCGTATACCTGGCCGACCTCGCCCAGGATGGCAGGCCTTCGAGCTGCTGCGGCATTATCTGGTAGGCTCTTTCAATTAGCCAGCTTATCGGAACGGTGGCCCAGAGCCTCCCGTTTGAGCTGTGCGAGTCACTTCCATGCCCCGGCTTGGCAGGCCTGATGGACGCTACCTCGAAGGCTTTCGGCAGGTTCGCATAGAACGACTTCGGCAGAGCCGTTTGCGCGATGGCGATCCAGCCTGGAATCATGCCGCCTGCGCCGAGCAGCAGGGCAAGCAGCAAGGCGCTCACGCCCAGACTCGCCAGCGATGGCCGTGCAGAAAACTCTCGTCCCCGACGCAGTAGCGATTCAATGCGATCGCCGAGCGACGATTTGCGGCCCAAAATCCCCGGCGCCAGCAGCCGCGTGCCGGCACCCCAGCGCAAATCGTGCAACCGGGCCAGACTGCGGGCATAGCTCCGGGCCGCGCCGGTGCGTGCCACCACAAAATCGTCGCAGGCCATCTCCCGCTCGCGCTCGATTCGCCCGAGAACGATGGCCCCCAAAGGATGCAAAACCAGAAGCGCGCCGAGCGCGCGCGTCACGAGCGCCATCAAATCGTCATAGCGCGCAAGATGCGCCATCTCGTGCAGCAGCACGCTCTGGCGCTCACCTTCTTCAAGGCGCTCCAACAGGCCCGGGGGAACAACCACGGCTGGATGCCGGTAGCCCACGGCAACCGGCGAAGCGACCTCAGCCGAGGTCAACAATCGTACCCGCCGCCGCAGATGCTTAGCCCGTTTCGCCGGACTCGCAAGGCGCAAAAATGACCCCGCACCCGCCCTCGTCCCTCGGGCACCCTCTCCCCAAGAGAGAGGGCTCGGATTCATAGGTGGGTCCTTTGCCCTCTCCCCGGCGGGGGAGAGGGTAGCGAGCAGCGCGAGCCGGGTGAGGGGGCTCGTCCGGAATTCTCGGTGCACGGGCGCAGGCAGGGCATCCACCGGCGCAACCTCGGCGCGCGCCTTCAGCCGCCGCACCGATGCCACGCCCATAACAAGGCGCGTCAGTTGCCAGCCCGCGACCACGATCCATGCCGCCAGCAGCCACAACGGCCACGGGTTCGACCCGGGCGAGGTATTCACCGTCAGTATCACGGGCGCGGTCTGCTGGACGGCTGCCGGGTGCGCCGCAACGGTAGCCAGCGGTGCAATGGTGGCGGCTTGTGATCGCATCGCCAGCAGCGTTCGGGCGTGCGCCACAAGGCCGGGCAGGAACGGCAACACCAGCAGGAATCCCAACACTGCTGTCCAAATCCAGTGCCGCGTCGCCGCATTCACGCGCGGCAAGTAACTCAGGGCCACCCACGTCAAGGCGACCACCGCCCCGCCGTACCACAACGTGTTCAACAGCGCGGCGAGGCCTGACGCCGCCATCCGATTCATTTCCGCAAGCAGTTCGCTCACAGCCTCGCCTCCTATCCGGTCGTACGACCAGCGCGATCTCCACTTCTGCCGCCTCTCTGGGGCTCCGCGATCGAGCGGTTCCTCGTCCCCACGGCTCGCGTCGTGGGCTATTCTCTACTGGCCCTCCGGGCCTAATTCGGCAAGAGTTGTTGATCTTTTTCTCGCCACCGTTCCCTCCACAAACTAATAAATTGAGAACTATGGCGAAGCTTACCGCGGCATTTTCCGTTTGTCAACTATTTTGCTAAGACTGCGGGTGTGGCGCCGGGCTGAACAGGCTGCGGAAGAAGCCTCGGAACTGTCATCCCTTCGCGCTGCTCAGGGCAGGCTCTGAGGAGCCGCAGGCGACGAAGGATCTCTGTATTTCTTGATTCCACAAATGCAGGGATGCTTCGCTACGCTCAGCATGACGTCCCCGGCGCCTTTTTCCGCAACCTGTTCACCCTGGCATCTGGCGAAATGCCGACCTGAAGGTCGGCGCTACACAGCGGGCGAGCCCGAAACTGAGGCGCTACCGGCTGCCGCAGCAGAGTAGCGCCGGCATTTGCCGGCCGGGACGGTGGTGCTGCGCGCCCGAAATTCCTCAGTACAGACTGTCGCGGCAAAGTGAGAGAATCCGCGTTATGATCGTTATCTTCGAAATCCCCATTCAAGCCAGAAGGAGAAGGAGAATATGTGGAAAGAATTCAAAGCATTCGCCATGAAGGGCTCAGTTATGGATATGGCTATCGGCATCGTGATTGGCGCCGCCTTCGGTCAGATCATCTCGTCGCTGGTCAGTGACATCATTATGCCTCCGTTAGGCCTGCTGATGGGCCATGTTGACTTCAACAATTATTTCCTCACCCTCGCTTCCGGGAAGACGGCCCTGAAGGCTCACGCAACTCTCGCAGAAGCCAAGACAGCGGGGGCAGTGGTGATCGCCTATGGTCACTTCGTCAACACGGTGATCGATTTCTTTATCGTGGGCTTTGCCATGTTTATCGTGGTCAAGTGGTTCAGCAAGTTGAAGAAGCCTGAACCAGCGGCGGCGCCGGCCACGAAAGAGTGCGCCTATTGCGCGTCGAGCATTCCCCTTAAGGCTGTCCGCTGCCCTAACTGCACGTCGCAACTGCAGCCGGCATAATCCGCCGGCGCCGTGTTAGAATCGCTCCATCGACGCGTTTGGGAGTTGTGCGCCATGTTATGGGAAGAAGAGATTTCCGCGCGGCAGGAGCGAGGACGCGACGCAGTTCTCCGGATTCTTGCGGAGCCGCCGGGGCGGGCTTACGGCGATTATGAAGTGGAATCGGCCAGCAAGGCAAAGTACCGGGTGGCGCTGCGCGGGCCCGGTCTTTTTGACAACTTCTGCTCGTGTCCGGATTTTGCCCGTAACACGCTTGGGACGTGCAAGCACATCGAGTCCATGCTCCAGCGCTTTCGCAAGCGTTATGGGAAGCAGCTCGAGCAGCGCCACTATGAGCGGAAGCGCGCCTCGCTTTCTCTGCTTTACGGGGAGACGCTGGGAGTGCGTCTGCGGCTGCCGTCCAGGTCCACGCCGGAGCTTCTCCAGGTTGCGGGTGAATACTTTGACGCTGGCGGCCTGCTGAAGCCGGAATGCTTCCGGCAGTTCGACGCGGTGCTGGAAAAGATCCGCCGCGCCGACGATCTTACCGTCGTCTATTCGGACGTTCTGGAATTCATCGATCGCGAGAACGAGCTGGCCGCAGGGCTCGAAAAAGAGCGCGCGCTTCTGAAGGAGATCGAAGGCGGCAAGCGCCCGCTCGAACGCCTGCTCAGGGTGCCGCTTCTGCCCTACCAAGTGCGTGGAGCGTTGTTTGCCGCCTGCCGCGGGCGCGTGGTGCTTGCTGATGATATGGGACTCGGCAAGACCATCCAGGCCATTGCGGCCGCGGAGCTGCTGCGCTCCTGGCAGGGCATACGCCGGGTGCTGGTGATTGCTCCCGCTTCCGTCAAGTACCAGTGGAAGACGGAAATCGAGAAGTTCTGCGACCTTTCGTCGCAGGTCGTGGATGGGCCGCTCGCTCACCGCAAGCGCCTCTACGACTCGCCGGGGTTTTTCACGCTGTCCAGTTACGAAGTTGCGGTAAAGGATTTTCAGGAGCTGGTCCGGCTGGCCCCGGACCTGATCATTCTTGATGAAGCGCAGCGCATCCGGAACTGGGCAACGGTGACCGCGCGCGCTATTAAGCAGCTCAAAAGCCGCTATGCCATCGTGCTGACGGGCACTCCCCTTGAAAACAAGATCGAGGAATTGTATTCCGTGGTCGAGTTCGTGGACGGCCGGCGGCTCGGTCCGGCGTTTCGCTTTCTCAAAGAGCACCGCGACGTGGACGAAAAGGGAAAACTGCTGGGATATCGCGGTCTGGACCAGGTTCACCGGCAGCTTGAGCCGATCCTCCTGCGCCGCACCCGCCAGGAGGTTCTGACGCAGCTTCCCGAGCGCGCCGACCAGGTTTTCCGCGTTCCCATGACGCCGCAACAGTCAGCTCCCTACCACGAGCAGAGCGACATTCTGGCACGCCTGATGAGCAAGTGGCAGCGCCAGGGCTGGCTCTCGGAAATCGATTTGCGGCGCATCAGTTGCTGCATCCAGAACATGCGCATGCTGTGCGATTCCACCTACCTGTTTGACAAAGAAACCAACTTCTCGCCGAAGCTCGACGAATTCCGCGAAATTGTTCGCGAACTGGCCATTGAGGAAGACCGCAAAGTGGTGGTGTTCAGCGAATATGAGCGCATGACGCGCCTGGCCAGCCAGCTTCTGGACCGGCTGAAGATTGAATGGGTTTCTCTGCACGGCGGGGTGCCGGGGCGCAAGCGCGGCGACCTGATGAAGCGCTTCCGGGAAGACCCCAAGTGCAAAATCTTTCTCTCGACCGATGCCGGCGGCGTGGGCTTAAACCTCCAATGCGCTTCCGCGGTGGTGAATTTTGAGCCGCCGTGGAACCCGGCGCGCCTCGAGCAGCGCATTGGGCGAGTTTATCGGATGGGGCAGACGCGCTCCGTTCAGGTGATTCATCTACTTACGGAAAACAGCATTGAGGAGAGAGTTTGGGAGACGCTGCGCCTTAAGAAAGCTCTGTTTGCCGGCCTTTTTGATTCAGGGGCTGCTGAGGTAAGCTTCGAAAAGCTCGGCCGGCGGACCATGATGGACGCCATCAAGGAAGTCTTTTCCCCTGGCGACGGCCGGGCGCTCTCCGGCGGAGAAGAAAGCTCACCTCGCCCGTCGCCTGCCATCTCCGAATCCCACGCTCCCGGAGAGTCGCCGGGAGAGACAACGGTTGCGGGAGCCGCGCAGCCACCGGTCCCTGGCACCACCCCACCGGCAATCGCGACTGGCGTAGGGTCCGCACCCCAGGTTCAGCCTGCTTCAAGCTCCGCGCCAAGCAACGGCTCGGCTCTCGATCTGGTCGAGACCGCGACGGCGCTCCTCGAAGCGGGCTTGAGTTTCTTGCGCTCATTTCAAACCAGCTCTCCCGCCGCCCTGGCTTCAAACCCCGTCGAGCCATTCAAACAGAAGCTCTCCACGCTTATTCATAATGATCCGCAAAACCAGAAGCAGGTGCTGCAAATTCCCCTGCCTGAAAACCTTACAATTGACCGGGTAGCGCGCGCCTTGAAGGACGTTCTCGCAGGCCGCCACGCACCCGTGTGACACGACGGCGTACTGTAAGTTGGCCACAAGAAATAAGGATCGTAGGCTCTGGCGCGAGGCGATGCGCCCGCCGCTGAAGCGGCTTTCCGGAGCGCGCTGCGCCTGAACCCGCACTCAGTCGGAATTTTGAACGACCTCGCCATCGCGCTGGTGAAGCAGGGCAAAATATCCCAGGCGATTCCCTAATTACCAGCGCGCGCTCAGTTTCGATCCGCACAACACGACGACTCTCCGCAATCTGGCCATCGCCCACTTCCGGCAGCAACAATACAGTCAATCGCTGCCGCTGCTCGAGCTTCTCACCCAGCGCCTGCCCGGCGATTTCCAAGCCGCCGATCTTACCGGACTCAGCCTCTTTGCGCTCAACGGGTATGTTGCGGCAGCCGAAAGACGCGGTGATCCCGCTGCGCCGCGCCATCGCTCTCGATCCCAAGCTCGCCCAGGCTCATTATCTGCTGGGCGACGCGCTTGGCCAGCTCGGGCAAACCGCTCAAGCCCGTAAAGACCGCGCCATTTCGGCGCAAATTCAGGCGGAGCAGCAGGCGCAATACACGCGGAAACTCAACTCCAGCCGCAAGCAACAATAGGAACGCCGGCTCCCTGATCCATCGATAATACCGGCCGAATCCGGAAAGCCCGCCAGCCGTGTGGTCGTACCCCTCCGGCGTATCCACCTTCGAGGTGAGCACTGTAGAGGCAGGGCTTGCCTACCCTCGCCGATTGTTGAGCGGCAACAACGGGACGGCAAGCCGCCCTATGTCACATTCGGCTATATTCGCACCGCCTGAAATATTCGTGAAAGAGAGTGACGTGAGACCATAAGTAATTATTAATCAGTGGGATGTCGGGTAAGACAGAGATGACATCGCGCAGCCTTGACTTCGCTGTCCGGTGAGAGTACGGTAGCCGCGGACGTGGGGAGGCTAGTTAAGCCTCATTTTCGGGTTCGCCCGCTTTGTAGCGCCGACTCCGTCAAGCGGGAAGCGGAGCCTTGGTGGTACGGGATGCTGTTATTCAACAGAAGACGGAGGAATGTAGATTTATGAAGATCAATACAAAGTTCTTCTTAGCGATAGGGACAGCGCTTGCCGTTCTGGCTTTCGTGCCAGTGAGACTTTCAGCGCAGGACTTCCGCTCAACGCTGACGGGCCAAGTTACGGACCCGAGCGGTGCTGTAATTCCCGGCGCCATGGTGACCGCCGTTCAGAACGGCACGCAAACAACGTATACCGGCAAAACGACCGGGGCCGGGGTTTACTACATTCCTTACGTGTTGCCAGGACTCTATACGGTGACTGTGACAGCTCCTGGGTTCAGCACCTTCACCCAGCAAAACGTATTGCTTCAAACCAGTCAGACTTTTGCCCTGAATGTCAAGCTTCAGGTGGGCGCGGCGACGCAAAAGGTCACCGTCACGGCGGCGCCGCCGCTCATCGAAACGGCTAACGGCAATGGAGGCACGATTCTCAGCGGAACGATGGAACAGCAACTGCCGCTGAACGGCCGCCAAGTCTATATGACGCTCCAAACCACCCCCGGCACCCAGTTCCTGCAGACGCAATTCGGGTCTTCCGGATTTTCGGGAACCAGAGGCTGGGATGTGACGAACGAATACTCAATTGGCGGCGCTGCCGACGTGGCGGGCGCCTGGAACGAGTTCTCGATGAACGGGTCGAACATGACAGTGATGACCGGCTTTGGCGAGCAGGGAACCTGGATGACCGCACCCAACGTCGACGCCGTTCAGGAAGTGAACGTCATGTCCGATGTTTACGACACACGCTATGGGCGGACTGGAGGCGGCGTTGTCAATATCGTCACAAAGTCTGGAACCAACGCGTATCATGGCGACGTTTATGAGTACCTTGAAAACGGGTCGCTGAATGCGAATACCTTTACAAACGATTTCGAAGACGTCGCCAAGGGGAATACCATCCAGAACCAATATGGCGCCACGTTTGGCGGTCCCATCAAGAAGGACAAAATCTTCTTTTTCGGCAGCTTCGAGGGCTACAACGAAATTATTCCTTACGACGTGATCGACAGCGTGCCAACCACGGCAATGCGCAATGGCGATTTCAGCGGTAGTGGTTATGCCATTTTTGAGCCGAGCACGATAGCTTGCGGGACGGCCGGCGGGACCATCGGCAACTGCGCAAATAACAACTACGTAAGCACGGAGTTCCCTAACGACACCATTCCGGCGGCTGACATTAACAAATCCGGCGCGGACATTATGAATCTCTTCCCTTCCCCGAATGTCTCTGGGAATGCGGTTTTAGGCAATTACGTGAATTACGCGCCCGACAAGTATCATTACTATCAGCCCATGGGGCGCATCGACTGGACCCTGACCAACAACACGCGCATCTACGGCACCTACGAGTGGCAGGGCGGCTTCGAATTCCGTAATTCGAGCGGCTTACCCGCGGAGGTTGAAAACGGAAACATCGACCACACCCGGAACAATCAGGTGGCGTCGCTCGATCTGACTCACACGTTTTCCCCAACCATGATCGGCGATTTCAAGGCAAGCTTTTCGCGCTTTGGCGAATTCCAGGAAAATGGCGACTTTAGCGCCCAATCGGGGGGCGAGGCGGCGCTCGGGCTCAAGTATCCGTTGGCTGGCCCCGCGGCCTATTCGAATCTGCTTCCTCAAATTACCTTCGGTGAAGACTATCCGGAGCTCGTCGGCAACCAGCTTACCGACAGTATTTACACCAATACAGTTCTTGACGCTGATTTCACAAAGACGAAAGGGCGTCACAACATCGAATTTGGCGGCGAGTGGGGCTACTATGCCTTCGCCAATGCTCCGGGCGGCAGCCCCAATGGTGATTTTGAGTTCGGCAACAACGGCACCGACTTCACTCAGTACAATCCCACGAACCGGAGCACGCTTCCGGCCGGGGTTAGCAGTACCGAGATCTCAGGGAACCCGATTGCCGACATGCTCTTGGGCCTGCCGAATTCGGGCGGCGTCGATTGGAATGCCAGCACAATGGAAGGCTTTCCGATGGAGGATATTTATGCCCAGGATAACATTCGCGTTAACCATCGCCTCAACGTAACTGTAGGTTTGCGGTATGACGCCGAGAGCGGGGTAAAAGAACGCTTCGACGCCCTGAACCGTGGCATGTGTCTCGAGTGCATCAACCCCGAGACCAATAACCCGGTTTTTCAGTCGAACATGGCGGCTGATTCGGCAACGTATACGTCGGATTACATTAATCCCGCAGAGATTGATCCCGCTCGCGGCATACTTCTTTTCGCGGGCGAACCGGCGTCGCTGGCGGGTTCCGCAGGCGCGCAACCCGCAGAGGCTTACAACACTGACTGGACAAACGTCGGTCCGCGCCTGGGATTTGCTTACGCGCTGAACAACAAGACCGTAATTCGCGGCGGCTGGGGTTGGATGTATGCCTACGGTATTGAGGGTGGCACGCAGACGGGGTTTAGCATTACAACGCCCTATACGGATTCGTTGAACGGCATAACCCCAACCAATTACTTCAGTTCAGGCTCGCCATTTCCCAGCGGACTTGACAAGCCCACGGGCGACTCGGCTGGCCCCCTGACAGACGTCGGCGCCGACGTCGGCGGCCTCGATTTTCCCGGCCGGCGCATTCCGCGTATCCAGGAGCAGTCGATCGGAATCCAGCGGGCGTTGCCGGGAAATATGACGCTCGACGTTAAGTACTCCGGAAACTATTCGCGTAACCTCCGCGATTTCCTCTGGCTAAATGGGGAGCAGTTGCCCCTCACCGGCGGCCCGGTTTCCGGCGCATCTTGCGGCCTCTCCGGCGGCGTCGGCTATGCCCAATTGCAGCAACACACTTACAATTCCTGCGTCGCCGAGCTCTACTCCCGGCAAGTTCCGAACCCCTACTACGGGGTGGTTCCAAATACCACCAGCATGGGCAGCTCGCCGACGGTTAGCGAAGACCAGTTGTTGGTTCCGGACAGTATGTTCGGTCTTGTCGGCGATAACACCGCTCCACTCGGCAGGGTTTGGTACGACTCGGGGCAGGCAACATTGCAAAAGCGGCTTTACGGCCAAAACCACGGCCTCTCGACCCTCGTTAGCTTCACCTACGAAAAGGACATGCAGTCAGACGGATACCAGAATGGCTGGCCGTGGCAGGACGCTAAACAGGTTTATAAGGCGACGAGCTACGACCGGACAGAGCTACTTTCCTGGAGCGGCCTCTGGGATTTGCCTTGGGGTCAAGGCGCCAAATACCTCCTTCCGAGCGCTCACGGGGTGCTGGGCCAGATCGTCAACAATTGGAAGGCTGGCTGGATTTTCACCTACGATTCTGGAACGCCCATCGGCCTCGATGGCGGTGTATGGAACACCGCCGGGCACAGCTTTGAGCCGGCCGGCGGGCCAACCTTCGGCCAGTGGCTCTACAACTGCAATAATGTTCCGACGAACTGCTTCGAATCAGTTCCATCGATGGGCCAGGCGAACCTGACGGAGATTGCCTACCTCCGTAACTACACCACTCCCAATCTCGATTTTGACGTTATGAAAAATTTCCAGCTCACGGAAAGCAAGAGTCTTCAGGTTCGTGCCGATTTCTTCAATATGACCAACACCCCGTATTTCGGCTCCGGGCCGGACACGAATCCATTCGATGGTCCGGCCACCCGGTCGGCCGGGAATTGGGTAGGCTACGGAACCGTTTCGTTATTGCAGTACAATTTTCCGCGCATCATTCAACTCTCGGCACATGTCTATTTCTGAACAACCGCCTTGGAAAGCGCCGGGCGCGTGACCGCTCGGCGCCATCGTCTTGTCCCCCTACATGGTCTTCGGTGATCGACGGATTCGGCTGCTTGATGCTCCCCGTTCCCGGTGATACACTCATGCTGGTTGGAGGAGGTCGGCATAGGAATGCCAGACCAACCGGATGGTCGAGTACGCTTCGGAGTATTTGAAGCTGACCTGCGTGGCGTGGAACTCCGCAAGCAGGGCAGACCTGTCAAAATTCAGTCGCAGCCGTTCCAAATCCTCTCTATTCTGCTAGAGAATCCCGGCGAATTAGTTTCTCGAGAAGATCTGCGCCAGAGGCTCTGGCCCGCGGATACGTTTGTGGATTTCGACCGCAGCCTCAACAAGGCAATGAACAAGCTGCGGACGGCTCTGGGTGACTCTGCGGATAATCCTCGCTTTATTGAAACTGTTCCTCGCCACGGGTACCGGTTTATCGCTCCCGTCAGCGTTGATGGCAATGCTTCTCGCGGCCTTCAGGCTTTTCAGACGACCCCCTCACCCGCCTTCACCCACCCGTCAGCTGACGGGTCCCCTCCTCTCCCGCAAGCGGACGAGGGTTTGGGGGCGAGGGCCGGGGGAGAGGGTAAGTTTCCATTCGGTCTGTCTGCGGCTCTGCCGCGCGGGGCCTCCGGTTCCTCATTTCGCCCGCGACTGTGGCGGACGACCGCTCTGATTCTGGCGGGCGCCTTCGCGGTGAGCATGGCGGTGCTGGTTCGGATGCGTGTAGCTCTGCATGGTTCTCTGAAGTCAATCGCATCGCGGCGTTCGGTGGCCGTCCTGGGCTTTCGGAACCTGTCAGGCCGCCGCGATGAAGAATGGCTTGCCACGGCGCTCCCGGACTGGCTGACGACTGAACTTGCTGCCGGAGACCAGTTGCGTGCTGTCCCACAGCAGAGCGTGGAACGGACCATGTCTGAACTAGCGCTGCCCGAGGGAGTTGGCCTTGCTAAAGACAGCCTCGCTCGCATCCGGAAGAACCTGGGCGCCGACGAGGCTATTGCTGGCTCCTACGCGATTCTAGGAAAAGAGCCCAACGGCGAAATCCGTTTGGACCTGGACCTTCAGAATACGGCGACCGGCGAGATTCTGAGCACGGTGACGGAGACCGGAACCGAAGCGGATCTTTTCGACCTGGTTTCGCGCGCCGGCGCGCAATTACGCGCGTCCCTGGGAGCCAGAGCCGTCACAGCGGAAGAAGCTGCGCAGGTCAAAGCGACTCTTCCTTCCAACCAAGATGCGGTGCGGTTCTATTCGGAGGGACTGGCTAAGCTTCGGGTTTTTGACGCCCTGGGGGCGCGCGACACTCTAAGAGAGGCCGTCGAGGCTGATCCTGATAACGCCCTGGCTCATTCGGCGTTGGCGGCGGCCTGGGCCGCCCTGGGCTACGACCGGAAGGCGGAGGAGGAAGCCGGCAACGCTGTCCGCCTATCCTCCGGATTGGCCCGCGACCAGCGGCTGCTCATTGAGGCGAGGTACTGCGAAGTTTCCGCCCAGTGGCGGAAGGCCGCAACGGTGTACCGGACGCTCTACAGTTTTTCCCCCGATAACCTTGATTATGGTCTCGCGCTCGCGGCCGATCAGACCCGTGAGGGCAACGGGCGGGCCGCCCTGGCCACCATCCAACTGCTCCGGCAGCTCCCGTCAGCGCCGCGTAACGATCCCCGGATCGATTTATGCGAAGGAAATGCCGCCGAATCCTTGGGGGATTTCAAGCACGTTGCGGCCGCAGCCGCTGCCGCCGCGGCCAAAGCGCAGTCTGCAGGAGCCTCATTGCTGCTGGCGCGCGCGCTGAACATGCAGGCCTGGGCTTATATGAACCAGGGAGACCTCGCGGCTGCATCGCAACGCTCGACCCGGGCCGGGAAGCTGTTTGTGACCGCCGGCGACTTGGCTGGAGCTGCGAATTCGGCGACGATCGGGGCGATTGCTGCGCAACAACACGGAGATTTGCAAGGCGCGCGAAGGATGTTCGCGCAAGGACTGGCGCTTTACGAGCGCATCGGCGACTGGGACGGAGTCGCCACGGAGCATAATAACCTTGGCGTCGTACTCGACGGAGCAGCCGATTTGCTGCTCGCCCGGAAGGAGTTCGAGCAGTCTCTCGCCACCTATCGCGAGCTTGGCCACCGCGATGGCGTGGCGCTCACCGAGTCCAACTTGGCCGGAATCTCCCTCGAGTTGGGTGATCCTCTGCAGGCAGAGAAGGAATACCGGCAGTCGTTGCGGATCTGCCGGGAGTTAGGAAACCGAAGCAAAGCGGCCGGCGACCTCGCCGGATTGGGCAGAGCGCTTCGCGCCGAGGGAAAACTCAAGGACGCCAACCGTTATTTGACACAGGCGATTGAAATCTACAACGCGATTGGTGATAGAGAAAGCGCATCTTCCACCCGGGTTGATATGGCCAACCTGCTCCTCGAGCAGCGGCAAGCCGCGCGGGCTGGCTCTTTGGCCCGCAGCGCCGCAGAAGAGTTCCGGCGCGAAAACGTCCCCGGAAACGAGTCGCTCGCCTGCGCTGTTCTGGCTCGCGCGTTCCTGGAGCAAGGGAGGATCTCCGAGGCTCGCTCGGTCATGGAACGTGCTCAGGCGCTTCCGGAGGCATCCCGGAACCCGAGCGTGGCCTTATACCTTGCCTTGACCGCTGCCCGGATCGATTCAGCCTCCGGAGACTCGGTTGATACAGCGAACGCCGTCACCAGCTTGCGCGGCGTGGTTTCCGAGGCGGCCAAGAACGGCTTCGTTATTTCGGATCTCGAGGCCCGCCTTGCGCTCAGTCGAATTGAGATCAGCTCGGGGGATGCGGCCAGCGCGCGCGCCGGCCTCGAAGCTCTCCAACGGGACGCCGCCGACCGAGGACTGGGTTTGATCGCCCGCAAAGCCGCTGCCATGCTAGTCAGTAATCCGGCGTCAAACTCCTCGTTTCCCCCGCCATCCCATCTCCTTCGTAAGCCTGCGAGCAGCTCCTCCATTTGAACGCAAGTTTGGCGTAAGGCCTCAGAAGCTGTGAATTAATCATCTGAACCACCAAGGCATCAAGGCGCGGAGCTTGAAAGCAAAACTCCTTTCTCCGTGCCTTGGTGCCTTTGTGGTGAGATGTGCAATTTATTCACACGTTCTCAGTCTCGGGCTCATCGGTAGCTTGGACAAGCCTGGGTTCAGCCCGCCACACAAAATGGCGGCATAAAGCCGCCGCTACGCTGAGGCCTTACGGTTTGACACTCCCGTCCAGCGGCTATAACCTGATTCCAGGAAGGACATGGATATTTACGCGGAAATTTTGCGGCTACGCAAGGAGGGACGGCGTGGCGCGCTGGCGACTATTATCCAAGTACAAGGCTCAATTCCGAGCTACGAGTCTTCGAAGATTCTGATTCGCGACGACGGCTCCATTGTGGGCACCGTAGGTGGCGGCTGCGTGGAAGCGGAAGTCTGGGCGATCGCTCAGGACGTGATGCGCGAAGAGAAGCCGCGCCGGATTCATTTCAATCTCAACAATAATCCGGAGTACGATGAGGGCCTCGTCTGCGGCGGCTCGCTCGACGTGTTTATCGAGCCGGTGCTGGCCACGCCCACGCTCTACCTGCTTGGGGGCGGCCACGTATCTCTTTACGTCTCGAAAGTAGCAGAGATGGCCGGGTTCGACACGATCGTCGCGGATGACCGCGAAGCTTTTGCCAACAAGCAGCGATTTCCCGGCACGGTGGAAGTTTATTCAGGCGCTTGGGAAACGATTTTTCCGAGACTGCGCCCGAACGAATTTTCTTATCTACTTATTGCCACCCGCGGCCATAAGGGCGACCTTGAGTGCCTGCGATGGGCCGTCTCGACCCCGGCGCGGTATGTGGGCATGATCGGCAGCCGGCGGAAATTGATTGAATTTTTCAAGCTGCTGGAGGCGGACGGCGTTTCTGCCGAGAATCTGGAGAGAGTACATTCTCCGGCGGGAGTTGAAATTGGCGCGCTGACTCCGGAGGAAATTGCGGTTTCCGTGGCCGCGGAAATGATCGCCTTCCGCCGAGGCGCCCTCTCTTCGGCTCCATCCCTCGCCTACCATCCCAAGGTCCGCCAGACGGAGTCCAGGTCCGAGACACCAAAGGTCTGCGCCAGCGCTGATAACAACTAGCCAAGGATTTCGCCCGTGATGTCGTGTAGCGTCGCCCTCTTGGCAGCATGCCATGAACCACCATGACACCGAGGCACCAAGGGAGAATGCGCACGCCGTGGCCGGGCTGGTGCTTGCAGCAGGGGAATCTTCCCGAATGGGCGCGGACAAAGCCTTGCTCAAATACCAAGGGCATTCCTTCCTCGAGACCATTCTTAGAAATTTGCGAGAAGCCGGCCTCGACCACGTCGCGGTGGTTCTAGGTCACCACGCGGCAGAGATCAGGCAAATTGTGCCGCTTAAGGCGACGACGGTGATCGTGAACGCCAATTATGGTCTCGGCCAAACGTCGTCGCTGCAGGCAGGGCTTCGGGAACTCGACTCAGAAGGATTCGAAGGCGTGCTGCTTTGTCTCGTGGATCATCCTGCGATCTCTGCTCAAGTCATGCGGCAGATTTGCGCGGCGTTTTTTGGGACGCGCGCTCCCCTGGTGATCCCCCGCTATCGCGGCCAACGCGGTCATCCGGTGCTGATTGGGCGCGCGCTTTTCGGCGAGCTTCTCGGCTTGCGGCCGGACCAGGGCGCCAATGACGTAATCCGGGGCTATCATGATGCGGCGTGTTGGCTGGATGTTGAAGACGCCGGCGTGACGCTCGATATTGACGAACCCGGGGACTACGCCCGACTTCTAAGTTTCTAAAAGAATTTACCACCGGGAGAGTCTCGTAGCGCCGGGTTTAGCCCGGCATCCGGCCAAATGCCGACCTGAAGGTCGGCGCTACAAAGCGGACGAGACCAAAACTGAGAAGCCGTGAGAGAATCTGCACATCCTACCACGAAGACACCAAGACACGGAGAAAGGATCTTTCTTTTCGAGCTCCGTGCCTTGGTGCCTTTGTGGTTCAAACGATTAATCACACCTTCTGAGGCATTCATAAGGCACTCATGATTTCCCAAAGCCGCCAGTGCCCCGAGATCGGCCTGCTCATTTTTGACTTGGACGGGACCTTGGTCGATAGCGAAGCAGATTTGGCGCTAAGCGTCAACGCGACGCGGAGCCGGCTCAGCCTGCCGCCACTCTCGACCGCGGTGGTCTCTTCATACGTGGGACAAGGTGTCGAGGTCCTGGTCCAGCGGGCGCTCGCGGGGCAGACCAGCAGAGAGGGAATCGCGAGCGACATTGCATTTTTCAAGGAATACTATCGCCGACATATGCTCGACCATACCGTCACCTATCCGGGCGTCCGGGAAGCGCTGGCTGCCCTGGACGGCCGGACAATGGCAGTTCTGACTAATAAGCCCATTCGTTTCAGCCGCGAAATGCTGGCTGGATTGGGAATCCTGGATTATTTTTCATCAGTATACGGCGACGGCAGCTTGCCTTACAGAAAGCCGCACCCAGGCGGCATCGAGCAACTCATGAGGGATACGTCGCGGACCGCCCGTGAAACCATGATGATTGGCGACTCAGAAACAGACGTATTGACCGGACGGAACGCCGGCGTTTGGACTTGTGGAGTTACTTACGGCATTAGCTCGAAGACCCTGGAAAGGACGCCGCCAGATTTCCTGCTGAGCGATTTGCGCGAACTTCCCCGGCTACTGAACGGAAGCCAAGCAGGAGGCTTTCCTGGCGGGGATGCGGGAGGTGGACGAGCCTAGTATGCTAGCCTAGCACCTAGCGATGGCTCCTGATTGCTGATGACCGAGGGTGATGTAAGGGAATGGCTTGCCGCCCCCCTTGACGACCGCCCCGAAATTCAACCAGGGTAGGGCGAGCTCTACGCCGCCCAGGGTCGCGTCAAAGTCCGGATAGGGGCGGTTGTAGCGCAGCCTTGAAAATGCTCCTGGCTTGAGCGTGGATCTGCTGAAAAAGAAAGACTTATGGCGCCGTCAGTTCATCCGCCGACAAGGAGCATTTTCATTTGCTTTCGCGGGCCAACGGCCCATCATGACAGGGCTAAAAAGCGAGATCTGCGCTACAAAAACGCACTTCAAACCGTAATAAGCCCGACTGTGACGTGACCGTGACGCTGACTTAACTTATGGGCAGATCCGGAGGAGGCAGACGGCTGGCCGGCCTTGATATTTTCGGCGGGCGTCATGGACGTATTGAGGTTGGCTATGCGGAGTTGCGCTTTACCAGAACGTCGCCAACAGACGAAGCTTCTCCACCCTGGGTCGGCATATGGCATTGCCCGTCGAAGTAGCCGCCTGGCTCGACAACGAGTACAGGCGCATAGATGTCACCCAACACCACTCCGCGCTCCCGGATCTCGAGCCTTTCGGAGACCCGCACGATACCTTTGATCTTGCCTACCACGATGGCGGTTTTTGCCTTAATGTCCGCTTCGACCTCTCCACGTTCAGCGACCAAAACTGTCCCTTTGCCTGCAATCTCGCCTTTGAAGTGTGAATTCAGGCGCGCGGTACCCGAGCCAATGGTCATCTTGCCTTCTATATCCGCGCCGGGCTCGAGCACGGTGACGATCCCCTGCTTAGTGAGCTCCGATACGTTCTTCCATCTCCGGCCCTTTCCAAATCCAAATGCCATAAAGCGCCTCCTGGCAGCGCGTTTCATCGTAGCGCCACTCTGAACCGCAAATGCTCCGGACCTGCCTCTCATCCTGAGCGTCCACAGCCTATCGGCTGCCAAATCTTGGACATGACATACTCACCGTATGTCATTCAGAGCCGATTCGCTTGTCATCTCTGAGCGAAGACGCCATGAGCCTCTGGCTCACCACAATGCATGAAAATTGCCTAAGGCAAATAACTCTTTTTTTTCAGCGGCGGCATCCGCTATTTCCATGGCAGCGAAGGATCCCAGTATTTCGTAGAGGATTATTTCCTGACAAGCAATTCGTAAAGCCGGTCCAGGTCTTGGGATGAAAAATAAGAGATTTCGATTCTCCCCCGCTCTCCTTCCCTAATGATCCTGACGCGTGTTCCTAGCGCCCTCTCGAGCTCCAGGATGGCGGCACGGGTGTTAGCATCAGGCTTCTCTGGCGTGTCCGATTTCGCGTGTGACGAGTCGCCGTTTTTGCTCGCCAGTTTTTCGGCCTGCCTCACCGAAAGGCCCTCTTTGGCAATGCGCTGGGCAAGCTGAAGTTGCGCCTCCGCGTTCGGGCAGGCGAGCAGGGCACGAGCGTGGCCTGAAGTAAGCAGCTTGTTATCAATCATGTCCTGAATCTGCTGCGGAAGCTTTAGCAATCGCACCGTGTTCGTAATGGTTGTCCGATCAAGTCCCAGCCGAGCTGCAATGTCCTCGTGGCTCAATCCGAACTTATCGCGCATCGACTGGTAGGCATGCGCGGCTTCGAGGGGTGAGAGGTCCTCTCTTAGCACGTTTTCCGTTAGGGCCAATTCAAGACTCTCCTGGTCCGAGAGGTCGCGGACCAAGGCGGGAACGGTTTCGACGGCGGCCATCGAGGCGGCACGCCATCGTCTCTCGCCAGCCACAAGCTGATAGCGTTCGCCCGCCTTGCGAACCAACACAGGTTGCACGAGCCCGGTCGAGCGGATCGAATCCGCCAGTTCCTTGAGCCGTTCCTGGGGGAAAGCGCGGCGCGGCTGGAACGGATTGGGCTCGATCAGGGAGAGGGGAATTTGCTGGAGAGAGGGGGCAGACGGGCTGGCCGATTCGACGTCACGGAGCAGCGCGCTCAGCCCGCGTCCCAGTGCCTTCCTGGTCATGGCGGATAACCTCCTTGGCGAGTTGCAGATAGCTTTGGGCGCCACGGCACAGCGGATCGTAGAGAGAAATCGGCTTTCCGTAGCTGGGAGCTTCTGCGAGCCTGACGTTGCGTGGAATAAACGTGTCAAAGACTTGATCCCCAAAGAAATCGCGCAAGTCATCGCGAACCTGCTGGGAGAGATTGGTGCGCTCGTCGTACATGGTCAGGAGAATTCCCTCTACAGACAGGCGGGAGTTATGCGATCTGCGGATTCGGATGAGCGTATCAAGGAGCTCGGAGACGCCTTCCAGGGCAAAATACTCGCATTGGACCGGAACCAAGACGGAATCTGCAGCGACGAGAGCATTGAGAGTGAGAAGATCGAGCGACGGCGGGCAATCGATAAGGATGAAGTTAAAGCGGTCGCGGAGTGGCGCTATCTTTCGAGCGAGCGTTTGCTCGCGTCCGGGTTTCTCCGCAAGCTCCAAGGTTGCTCCAACCAAGTTCTTCTCAGACGGCAGGAGAAAGAGGCCTTCCACGGGAGTTTTGGTGACCAGATCTTCCATCTGAGCCTCGGAAAAAAGTCCGTGATAGACAGAGCGGCGCAACGGATCTTTCGCAAAACCAAGACCTGCCGTGGCGTTAGCCTGTGGGTCAAAATCAATGATCAATATCGGGCTGTTCAGGCTGGCGAGGGCGGCGCCCAGATTGATTGCGGTGGTGGTTTTACCCACCCCGCCCTTCTGGTTGGCTATAGCGATGGTTATGCTCACGATGGCCTGGAAGTGAAAATTTATCAGAGGGCGGATGGATTGGCAAGCCAAAATGCCAAGACGCCAGGGTTACGTCAAACACGGACCACGCAATTGGGTATATAGAAGGCTCGGCGATTTCTTGGTTTCACGTGAAACGGGCTCTAGGGCAGCGTGCCAGAAAGCCAACAGGGTCAAGGTTTCCGCGAGCGCGGTCGCGTCAAATTCTCGGATTGGAGGCGTTCGCCAGATTCAAGTTATTTCCCTTGTTTACAATTACTTATTGGGATCCCGGTAGTATACCACTGAGCCTCGGAATTTGTCTGTGGTTAGATCATTTGTTTTCAATTACTTGCTTGGACCAACGGGTTTTCGTGCAGGTTATATCTTACTCATTTCCAAGCAGATATCCGTTAATGGAGGCAAGGCTCAGGTTCGGTCTCGGGTTCGTACGTCGTTGGAAATTTTTAATGTGACGTGTTTTCAATCACTTGTCAGGTTCGGTCGTCAAAAATAAACAATCCATTAGCGTTGTCAATTGTCTCCGCTTGGACGAGGTAATCCTTACGGTTTTGAGCGCGTAGCGCCAGGCTTCCACCGGCCATCTGGCCAAATGCCGACCTGAAGGTCGGCGCTACAACGCTGTCCACCGGCGACACTGGTACCATAGGCCAATTATACTGAGCGACATAAGTCCGCAACGCTCGATCGCTGTAGCACAGGTCTGCGACCGGAGAATTTCGCCGCTCACAACAGAGCGGCGCTACAACAAAATAGCCGTCGCGAACTTATTTGGATCTCCGGTGCGCTGCCTCATTAAAGCGAGCGTGACCGCAGCCTTGAAAATGCTCACCGCCAGGTTTGGCGTCACTGAAAACAGGGCACGACTTTAGCCGTGCAGCAGGCAAGACTCTTCACGAGCACGCTGTCATGGTCCATATGGGGGACGCGGGAGAGCATGCCTCCCCTTGTTATTATAATATGGTTAATGTTTCACTGTATTATACTGATAATTTAAATTATGTATCCGTTAAAAACGGCTGGGGAATACCCAGGGTTCCGTCAAAGTTTCGGTTCGCATGCCCACCCGCGGCTATCTACGGCGATAATCCCCTCACCCGCCTGCGGGTAGGAGCCGCTCCGTCGCTGAAGCTCTGGAGCGTAAGCGACCTTCGGTGGGCGCAGTCCCGGCCCGCGTCGGCTGGAGAAAGCACCGGCCGCGGTCCACCCTCAGGAGAAGGATGGAAATCAAGACCGCCGCCCTCTCCCCGGGGAGCGGGTGGCGAGCGGAGCAAGCCGCGAAGGAGGGCGGGTGAGGGGTCTTTTACCATTCCGGTCGACTTTGACGTGACCCTGGGGGAATGCCGGTTTGCTTTTCAGCCCGTCTGTGATCAAAATGGCATCAACGGAATAACGTCTATGGAGGTTCCCCATGACCAACCGATTTTCGAGACGGGAGTTTCTGGAAAAATCAGCCCTGCTGGGAGCGGCGACTGCGGCCCTCATCCACAGCAGACCAACCGTTGCGTCCCAGGCCATGCCCACGCGCATTCTGGGTAAAACGGGGGCGCGAGTCTCCGTCATCGCATTCGGCTGCGGCAGCCGCCTCTCGATGTACGGAAATGAAGAGAAGGCCGTCGCCGCCCTTAACCTGGCGCTCGACTTGGGCATCAGCTATTTGGATACGGCCTACGGTTACGGGAACGGGCGCAGTGAGACTTGGGTTGGCCACGTTTCGAAGATCCGACGGAAGGAGTTTTTCCTCGCCACCAAGATCGAGCCTCGCGACGGCGATACGGCGCGGCGCATCCTGGAAGGCAGCTTAAAACGGCTGCAAACCGACCAAATCGATCTCATCCACGTCCATGCCTTACAGGATGCAGACGACTTGGCGCGGGCGGAGGCCAAAAACGGCGTGCTCAATGCCCTTTACAAGCTGCGCGAAGAAAAAGTTACGCGCTTTGTGGGCATCACCAGCCACTATAATCCGGCGGTCCTGAAGACGGCGATTGAGCGAAGCGATATTGATTGCGTGCAGATGGCACTCAATGCTGCCATGCAAGGCATGACCTCCGGGTCGCACGGGATGGTGCTGAACCCGGCCATGCAGGGCAGCTTTCAGCAGATCGCTCTTCCCGCGGCACGCAAGAAAAATCTGGGCATTCTGGCGATGAAGGTGATGGGGCAGGAAGAATTGCTGGGGCCCGGTCCAGACAAGAGCGATGCGGCCCATCTGCTGCAATATACTTTAAGCCTGCCCGTCGCGGCGGCGGTGGTTGGTATGCCACAGCTTGAAATCGTCCGCCGCAATGCTGCCTGGTCCAGGACGTTCGAGCCGATGTCTCCCGAAGAGATGCTCAACTTTTCCGGACGCGTCGCTCGCGCCAATAAAATGGCTCTCGATTGCAAATTTGCCCAGCACTTGGACGCTTAGCTCCTCACGGACTGAGTGCTTGGCATTCCGGTCTCTCTTTCGGCGTGATGGCATTCTCCCGTTTTTCTGCCGCCCTGCTCCGAAAATCCCTCACCCGGCTCGCGCCGGCTGGAGAAAGCGCCGGCCGCTCGCCACCCTCTCCCGCAAGCGGGAGAGGGAATGGCGGTTAGGGTTCTTTTCGTGCTTCGCGGCTGTCGCGAAGCGACATGACGACTTATACATCCAGAGCGATTCTTAGTGCTTGCGACAGGCGCGAGAGCTTCGCGGGCGGGAGGCTACCGACGAAGGCGGTAAGCCGGCTCTTGGGGACGCTGACCAGGCCGTCGCAGCCGATCCAGCTCGGATGTTTCAATCCATCTTCCGGCCCTACGGAGACCTCCGTTTCGAGTCCGTGACCACGTGTAAACACCGGAGCGCAGACGACCGTGGGGAAACGGGAATCAACCAGGGTCTGGCGGCTGACCACGGCCATCACCCGCTGTTTCTTGGGGTCTCCGCCTCCCGGATGGCGCAGCAGATACATATCTCCGCGCTTCATCGCTCCTCCCAGAGGTGGTTGAGCGACTGATAAGCGAGCACATCCTGCATCTCGGTATTCAGCTCGTCGGCAAAGCGGTTGATTTTCTCCGCGTCGCGGGCGTTAGCGGCGGCGCGTTCGCGGTGGGAGAGGTATCCGCGCAGCACATCGTCAACGACCGCCGACCGAGAGCGCTTTTTCCCTGCCACGCGGTCGATGCCTCTAACAACTTCCCAGGATAGGGTAAGTGAGGTTTTTATCTTCGTCTTCATACTACCATTCTACTACCTTTGGAAGACCGGGAATTTCGGCCAGCCGCCCTATTCGGACCGTATACCCTCGCCCCGATGGCCAAAAGGGGCGAGGACAACGACCTCCAGCAGGTTTGGTTGCGCTCCCCCAGAGCAGAGTAAGGCCGCGCTGCGCGCGCTGACGCTTTATTCCTCAACGGAGCGCTGGTTTGCTTTTCAGCCCGCTTGTGATCAAAATGACACAAACGGTCTACAGGGACATTTTCGATTTTGAAGCGGTTTGTGAACAGCCGGCAGTCCGATTCGAGTCCGGGCACGCCCCCGGAACTGGCCTGGAGCGCCAAGGAACGGAAACTGATTCGCGCCTTGCGCACCCCCGGGCAGGTTCAGAAGTTTCTCCGGTCTTTGCCTTACAATTGGGAACGCGAGGGCGAGACGTTGCGGACGTTTCGCGGGGTGGTGCAGCACAATGAAGCGCATTGCCTGGAGGGAGCTCTCAGCGCCGCGGCCATTCTCGAGCAGCACGGATACCCGCCACTGCTTCTTGACCTCGAGTCGCAAGATCTTTTGGACCACGTGCTTTTTCTGTTCCGCGACAACGGACTCTACGGAACGGTGGCGCGCTCCCGCGATGCCGGATTGCACGGCCGGAAGCCTCTTTTCCGTACGGTACGGTCGCTCGTAATGAGCTACGTGGATCCTTACGTGGACGGCTCGGGAAGGATCGTCGGATACGGAATCTTTGATCTCAGGACGCTCCGGCGGTGTGACTGGCGGCTGTCTTCCCGGAACGTGTGGGCGGTCGAGCGCGCCCTGGTCCGCATGCCGCATAAAAAGCTGACTACATCGGACCGGCGCTACGGCGCCATGCTGCGGCGCTTCCGCGCTTTCCGCGAAAGTTACCCGGACGAGCCTGTGACGTTTTATACAAACCGCAAAGCGTGGCTCTGAGCGCCACGCGCTTAGCGGTCGCGCACGGCTCCATTTTCGGCGTCGAGGTCAATCCGCATAATCCACTCGCAGTTTACCCGGTGGCGCTCGAACCATTTTTCAAGCGTCGCCTGGTCCGGCGCCTCGGCTTCGGTAATCATTCGCCCACCAAGCTGGCTGGCGACACAACGGCGGAGAGTTACTTCCGCAGGTTCCATCAGGCCATTCATAAGCTCGCGAAGCGCTTGCTTGGTCAGGCATGCAATCGTGTGAGCCGAGAAATAGAGGGCCATGTTACTGTTGTTTTTCTACCGCCCCAACGAGCAGGTCGGCCTTTCGGGCAAGATTGAGAGATTGGAGGAAATCGCCGGTTTTCATGGCATCGCTTGATTGAACCAGGAGTATCTGGGCGTCTGCAAGCGTCTTTTGGTCAACGGCAGAGAGAGCTCGCCTTACCAGGCTTGCCATGCGTTGCCGGAGATTTTGTTGCAAACTCTTGATTTGAGTTTGCAGAGCCACCTGTTGCTGAAGGCTGCGCGCGGGCTCGAGTTGGGGTGCATCGCCGGCTGCGGGCGTTGAAGTGGCAGCGGCTGGAGCGGCGGTAATTTCCTTCCGGGTAACCTGGGGCTGCGGTTGGGTGGCGGATTGTTCGAGGCGCTCAGGCGGATGCTGCTGCGCCTTAGGCGCACTTGCCACAGGCTGAGCGGGAGCAGGCTTCGAGATTACCATCACGCCACTTTGCCCGGCCGTAGCAGATGGAGCGGGAGGAGGTGTAGGAACATAGGCGATGCGGAGAGCCTGTTGGCGGTGACAGGCCGACAGTGCGGCGGCGGAGATCAGAACGAGTGCAATGAACTTCAAGGTGTTCTAATTCTATCATCACCGGCAGAAGCGAATGAAAGCGTCGCGCTTAATATCCCGTAGCGCCGACCTTAAGGTCGGCACTTGCCGGGCCGAAGCTCGGCGCTACAAACGCGAGCAAAATTCTTGCTCTGCGGCCCATGACGGACTAGCGCCGTGTTGGCTCGCCCGGCTTGACGGCGCCGGCGAGCGCCCCGTACAGTTCAGGTCTGCGGTCGGCAATCCGGTCAAATTCATAAACTCCGGGCACGCGTGCTATGCGGTTCCGGTCCGCTGCCG